>JAUYFI010000193.1 GCA_030691075.1 Sulfurisoma sp.
ATCGCGCTTGCCGAAATCGACGAAGGAGATTGGCGGCAGATGGGCATTGAGCAGTGGAACGTTGCATATCGCCCGGGACGTGCGTTTGTTCCCGTCTCTGAAGGGCTGTAGATAGGGAATCCGGGTCAGCAGGTAGAACGCAGCCGCCGTGCCGCCAGCGCCGACTTTTCGGGAAATTCGATGATCCGCGGCGGGATGCGATGAAAAAAGAAGCGGGCTTCCCTGAATAGGGGTTACTTCTTGCCGTAGGTGCTGTCGTGGTCGGCCGCAATGGTCAGCAGTCGAATGAAATCGCCATCGCGGTAGGCGGTGGCCCTGCGTGACTGCGTGATGCGCAGGGAATGGATGGCGTCAATCCCGGCGGGCGGCTTGAAACTGATGATCCTTTCCCACTTCAAGCCGTTATCCCGATAAACCTGATTCCAGCTCATCTGTCGCAGTCTGCCGAGCGTGTCCAGCGCGGCATGGCGATCCGGCTTTTGCAGCGTCAGCAGGTTCTCCTGGAATACCGGGTTGTTGAGATCGAGTCTGACCCGTGCCTCCGGATCAGGCGTGGCCATTCAACTTTTCCAGTGTGGCGTCCACAGTGGCATCGGCCGGTGGATTGGCTTGCGCCCAGGCCAGGGCGTTTTGCAGATCGGCGGCGGCTTGCGGCTGATGCAGCCAGCGCTCGTTGTCTGGTACGACAGTGGCGGTTCGCACCAGCCATACGCCGGGCTCCCGCTCTTCCACCAGCACTTGCCGACCGGCGAACTGTTTGCCGAGCGAGATTTGCCCGTTTGCGCCAATCACCTTTACGCTGGGTTGGGTCGTCATGACTGCCATAATTATCTCTCGATTTCCTGTTGCACCAATGCACTATAGCACTATTTTAAGAAAGCAATCGTTCGAGCGACACCGCTCGGCGGGGGGGCAGGCCCCGGTTATCACGGTTCTCCCGAGCGAGTCCGGTTTCCTCGGCGATCTGCGTCGTTCCCTTGGCGCGGGCGATGTGCCGCTATGCGCGGCCTTGCGCTAATCCAGTTCAATCGCTACGATTGAGTCTGATTAAGTTTGATTAATTTAATGGAGGTCGCCATGGCGCACGCCGAAACCAAAGTTCTCACCGCCCATGTTCCGCTGTTGCTCGCCGAAAGAATTGACCAGGTAGCCGCCCGTTTAGAACGCTCGCGTGGCTGGATCGTCAAGCAGGCTTTGTCCGCCTGGATCGACCAGGAAGAGGAACGTAGCCGCCTGACCCGTGAAGCGTTGGCCGACGTCGACGCCGGTCGGGTCATTGATCACCAGGCGGTGCAGGCCTGGGCCGATAGTCTTGATACCGAAAGCCCGCTGCCGGTGCCGCGTTGATGGAACTGAAGTGGACCAGCAAAGCGCTTTCCGATCTGGCACGGCTGTATGAATTTCTCGCCTTGGCGAATCCGGCCGCCGCTGCCCGTGCCGTCAAATCACTGACCGCCGCACCGGCCGGGTTGCTGGTCAATCCACGCCTTGGGGAAAGGCTCGAAGAGTTCGCGCCGCGCGAGGTGCGCCGCATCCTCGTCGGCAAGTACGAGATGCGCTACGAGTTCCAGGAACCCATGATTTTTGTCTTGCGGCTGTGGCACACCCGCGAAGATCGGTAAAGACGCGCAAAGAACCGGGGGCAGACCCTGAGGTTCCCCCCCCCGTTTTCGGCCCTCAAGGATGGGTCCATGGGTTGAGGATCGCCACGCCGGTAGGTTCAAAGTCGGCCACGTTGCGCGTTACGACGGTCATGCCGTGCACAAGCGCCGTCGCGGCGATCAGCCCGTCGCGAACGGGGCGAGGATCCGGCACATGGAGTTGCGCGCTACGTTTCGCAACGGCGGTATCGACGGCCAGGATGCGACCGGCGAAGGCTGGCAATACGTGATCGTCCAGCCACGCCCGAAATATCGCACCCCGTGAGTGGTCGCGACGTTCAGCCAGCAATACGCCGATCTCCAACTCCTGAAGGGTGATCACCGATAGATACAGGTCGCTGGCATCCATGCTGGCGGCCCACTCCGCAAAGAGACGATCCGCTTTCCCGCCGCGAACTTTTCGCAGCTCCGACACGACATTGGTATCGAGCAGGTACATCAGGAAAAATCCGCCGGCTGCGCGAGGTCGCGCAATTGCGGGATTTCCAGTTCAATGTCTTCGATGCCGGGCATGGCCAGCAGATCGGCGATATGCGTACGTCCGCCCGTTAGCTTTTTGTACTCGCCGAACGTCAGCAACACATGGGCGGGCCGGCCGCGATCCGTGATGAACACCGGGCCCGCTTCGGCCGCTTTCTTGGCCTTGCTGGCGTCCTGGTTGAACTGACGGCTTGAAAGGGTCGTGATGCTCATGGCGACATCTCCTGTTCACGGCTAATGTAGACACGTTACCACAATCAATGCTCCATGCCACTCGAACCCCGATCCGCGTCCTGTACGCAGTTTGGGATACGATGCGCCATGGTGGACAATAATGACACTGGAAAAATAATGCCGCTGATTTTTTCTCCCGCCATCGCCCTGCTGAACCGCATGAGCTACATCGGGAAATTCACCCTGCTGTGGCTGATGTCGCTGGTCGCGGTCGCCATCGTGGTGTACGGCCTGTTTGTCAGTCTCGATCGTGTCATCCAGCCCTCGCGGCGGGAGTTGGTGGGTCTGGTACTGATCGAGCCGATTTCCCGAACCGTGCAGATCATCCAGCAGCACCGTGGTGTCTCGGTCACGCTACTCGGTGGCAACGAGACCATGAAGGACAGGCGTGCCGCCAGGGAAAGGGAAGCGGCCGCGGCATTCAAGGCGATGGAGGAGGCACTGCCCCCCGGCTTGACCTCAAGCGAAGGCTTCCGGCTGCTCAAGGCAGACTGGGAGCGGCTGCGCAAAGAGGGTCTGCGGTGGACGGCGGACGAGAACTTCGTCGCGCATACCCGCCTGGTCGAACAGCTCCAGTCATTGAGGTCGTCAATCGCCGACGACTATGCGCTGATCCTGGATGGCGACCTCGCCACGTTCTATCTGATCGACACCAGCATCAACAAGCTGCCCCATGCGCTCGAACATCTTGGCCAGATCCGGGCATACGGCACCGTCGTTCTGACCGGGAAGAAGATCACCGAGCGCCAGAAAATCAAATTGAACAACCTGATTGCCGGGCTTGACAGTTCGCTCAATGAACTCGAGATCAATATCGGCAAGGCCGGGCTCCACAATCCGGCGGTGCGGGATTCGCTGCTGGGTGCATATGACCGGATTGCCGATTCGGCGCGGAAGGTCACCGATCTCGTGGCGGCGGACATCCTGGCGGGTCGTTTCGCCACATCTCCGGATGTCTTTCTGGACATGGCCACCGCGGAGATCGACAAGGGCTACGCGAAACTGCGCGAGTCCCTGCTGCCGATGACCCGAACCCTGATCGAAAAACGCATCGCCGGGGCAAGGAACACGCTGCTGCTGAGCGTCGGCGGCGCCTTGCTGCTGTTCTCGCTGGTGGTCTATATCTCGGTCGGTATCTACTACGCCATCATCGGCAGCATTCAATCGCTGATCCGTTCCGCGCACACCTTTGCCGAGGGTGACCTGGGCGCGCGGGTCCAGCTCGATACGCGCGACGAGATCAGTCATATCGGCGACAGTTTCAACAAAATGGCCGATGGGTTCAATGCCCTGCTTGAAGAGCGCAAACGGGCGGAGTTGGAGCTGGAAGAGAGCAAGGAGAGGTTTTATACAATTATCGAGACCGCTCTGGACGCCGTGGTGCAGATGGATACCGAAGGCATCATCACCGGCTGGAACGCCCAGGCGGAGAAGACTTTCGGCTGGCCCCGGGAAGAAGCGATCGGGCGGGCGATGGGCGAAACGATTATTCCGCTCCAGTACCGCGGGGCGCATGAGCAGGGATTGAAGCGGTTCCTGGCCACCGGCGAGGGAGCTGTCCTCAATTCACGGATCGAGCTGGTGGCGCTGCACCGCGACGGGCACGAATTTCCCGTTGAATTGTCAGTCGTCCCGATCAAGATGGCGGACAAGTATGAGTTCAGTGCTTTTATCAACGACATCACCAACAGGAAAAAGTCCGAAGACCTGATCTGGAAGCAGGCCAACTTTGATGAATTGACCGGCCTGCCCAACCGCCACATGTTCTACGACCGGCTGGCGCAGGAAACCCGGAAGGCAGACCGCACCGGCCTAACCGTGGCCTTGCTGTACATCGACCTCGACCGCTTCAAGGAAATCAATGACACGCTCGGGCACAGCATGGGCGACATCCTGCTGGTGGATGCGGCGCGCCGCATCGGCGCCTGTGTGCGCGAGACCGATACCGTGGCACGCCTGGGCGGGGACGAGTTCATCATCGTCCTGACGGAACTTAACGAAGTCGGCAGGATCGATGCGCTGACCCAGAACATCCTCCATGAACTTGCCGAGCCTTTCCGGCTGGGGAGCGAGGTGGCCTATTTGTCGGCCAGCATCGGCATCACGCTCTATCCGCACGATGCCGCCGGGATGGAAGAGTTGGTCAAGAACGCCGACCAGGCGATGTATACCGCCAAGAATGCAGGGCGAAACCGGTTCAGCTATTTCACCCAGGCCATGCAGCAAACCGCGCAGGCCAAACTGAAATTGTCGAATGACTTGCGTGGGGCGCTGGCTGCTCGCCAGTTCAAGGTTCATTACCAGCCCATTGTTGAATTGGCCACGGGCAGAATTCGCAAGGCGGAAGCATTGATCCGATGGCAGCACCCGGTGCGGGGTTTCGTCGGCCCCACTGAATTTATTCCGCTGACCGAGGAGTCCGGGCTGATTCTCGAAATCGGCGACTGGGTATTCAGGGAAGCGGCAAGCCAGGTCAAACGCTGGAGGACATTGTTCGATCCGGAATTCCAGATCAGTGTGAACATGTCGCCCATGCAGTTCCGCGGCGCCGGCGACCCGTGCAAGGCATGGCCGGCTTATTTGCAGGAACTGGAGCTGCCGGGGCAAAGCGTGGTTATCGAGATCACCGAAGGGCTATTGCTCGAGGCGGAGCAGGGCGTGATGGACAAGTTGCTGCGATTCCATGAGGCAGGCATTCAGATATCGCTCGATGATTTCGGCACGGGCTATTCTTCGCTGTCTTATCTCCAGAAGTTCGACATCGACTACCTGAAGATAGACCAGTCCTTTACCCGCAACCTGACACCCGGCTCAAGCAACATGGCGCTATCCGAGGCCATCATCATGATGGCGCACAGGCTTGACATGAAAGTGATCGCCGAGGGCGTGGAAACGGAGCAGCAGCGCGAGCTGCTGGCCAATGCGAAGTGCAACTATGTTCAGGGATATTTGGTGTCCAGGCCGGTAGCGGCCGAGGAGTTCGAGAAGTTGTTGAAGGGTGCCTTGCCGTTGGCGGCGCGGTGAACGATTACGATATTCCCGACATCCAGCCCGAGCCGGCTGGCGGATTTCACATACGCTTGCGCAAAGCATTGTTCCGCCAGCCGCACGTCACCCAGCTCGTGGAAGGCCAGCAAGGACACGATGTAATCGCGCTTGCCGAAATCGACGAAGGAGATTGGCGGCAGATGGGCATTGAGCAGTGGAACGTTGCATATCGCCCGGGACGTGCGTTTGTTCCCGTCTCTGA
>JAUYFI010000001.1 GCA_030691075.1 Sulfurisoma sp.
CCGGCGGCTACACCGGCGGCAGCACGCCGGTCAGCCCGGCCTACAACCCCGCCCTCAACACCGGCACCGTGCCGGATACCACCGCCCCGGTCGCCGCCCAGCAGCAAGGCGCCAACTCCTTCCAGATGGCCAATGGCTTCATCCCTGGCGGCACCAGCGTTTCCGGCGACCCGGTGAACATGCTCACCGGCAACCTCATCCACAGCGAGCGCGACATCGCCATCAAGGGCAGGGGGGGTCTGCCGCTGGTCTTCGAGCGCTGGTACAACAGCAAGGACGCCAAGGACGGTCCGCTGGGTTTCGGCTGGACGCATTCCTTCAACCATCAACTGAGGTTCTACGGCGTCGAATCCGGCGTCGCCAAGCTCGCCTGGGTTGACGGCACCGGCGGCGAACGCTACTTCTCCACCAGTGGTCACGCCAGCGGCAACATCAATGTCGGCGCCGCCTTCACCGCCCCGGCCGGCATTTACGCCACCGTCGAACGCCTGGCCGACGGCAGCTACCGCGTCAGCGAGCGCTCGGGCATCAAATACCTCTTCGAGAGCGTCACCGCTACCGCCACCGACACCCAGCAGAAGGCCCGCCTGCTGTCCATCACCGACCGCAACGGCAACACCCTCACGCTCGCCTACGGCGCCGCCTGCGGCAACAAGCTGTGCGGCGTCAGCGACGCCCTCGGCCGCGCGCTCACGTTCACCTATGCGGGCAGCCGCGTCAGCCAGATCAGCGACTGGACGGGACGGCAATGGCACTACCAGTACGACGCCAACGGCGACCTCGTGACGTTCAAGAACCCGCTCGCCGTCGCAGGCAGTCAGAACCCGGTCACCTACCAGTACTACGGCGCCGCCGACGGCCCCAGGCTCGCCCACGCCATGAAGCAGTACCAGCTGCCGCGCGGCAACGGCATGCGCTTCGAGTACTACGCCCACGGCCGGGTCTTCCGCCACACGCCCTTCGATACGACGGGCGCGCTGCTCGCCGACCATGCCACCACCTTCGCCTGGACCGAATTCCGCCGCGAAGCGAAGACGATCGACGCCCTCGGCCAGGAACGGATCTTCTTCTTCGACAAGTACGGCAACCCGCTGTCGATCACCGACGAGGCCGGCGCCCGCAGCAGCTACACCTACGATCAAACGGCCGGTCGCAGCCACCTGCGCCTGACCAGGACCGACCCGCGGGGCATGACGACGAGCTACGCCTACGACAGCCTGGGCAACCTGACCGACCTCACCCTGCCCAGCGCAAGAACGATCCAATACCGCGACCACACCCCGTACGGCCAGCCGCAACGGATCAAGGACGCCGACGGCCACTGGACGCTGAACCGCCATGACGCCGCCGGCAATCTCACCGACACGATCCGCACCAAAACCGGCGTCACTCCCGTCGCCGACACCCGGCCCGCCAGCGCCGACATCCTCGCCTGGACGCAGCTTCAATCCGACAGCGCCGGCAACCCGATCAAGACCCGATCCCTGCGCGACTGGACGACCGCGGTACTGGGCGACGCCAATACCGGCATCGGCCCCAGCCTCGAAACCGCCTTCGACGCCAGCCGGCTCAACGTCGTCAGCCTCACCCGGCGCGGCGACAAGGACGGCACGCCGGCGAGCCTCGAAGCCGACACCTATAGCGACTTCAGCTACGACAGCCTCGGCCGCATGACGCGCGGCCCGGATGCCGCCTGGTACGCCGCCGACTTCGCCTTCGACCCGCTCGACCGTGCCATCAAATCCCCCGATGGCCGCGGCCGTCAGTGGGACACCGTGTACGACCCCAACGGCAACCCGCTCAATGCCGGCCTCACCATCAACGGCAGCTATCTGGACGGCCACTACGCCACCTGGGACGAACTCGACCGGCTGGAAAGAAAGGTCGACTACGCCGGCAACGCCACGCTGAACCAGTACAACCCGCTCGGCCACGTCACCGCGATCACCGAAGCCGACGGCTACACGATCGGCTTCGACCGCGACCCCGTCGGCCGCGTCACCGGCGCCTATAACCAGGAAGGCCACCGTGTCAGCCTGAGCCTGGACGCCGACGGTAAACCGAGGAGCAGCACCGATCCCAACAACCTGAGCACCACGTACGAGTACTACCACGCCAGTCAGGACGGCCGCCTCCAGAAAACCACCCTGCCCACGGTGACAGGCCAGACGCAAGGCCGGGCGGTCGAAGTCGCCGGCTACGACGGCAATGGCCGCCCAACAAGAATCAACGCCCTCGCCGCCGACGGCACGACAAGAGACAGCTACCGCTTCCACGACGAACTCGGCCGCCTGACCCGCGCCGTCGGCCCGCAGGTCAGCGCGGTCGACACTGCCCGTCCCGTCATCTGCCTGGTCTACACCACGCTCGGCGACGTCAAGGAAATCTGGGCGGGCGCCACCACCGACACCGTCAGTAAAACCTGCACCCTCGATGGCGTGAGCGTGAAACAGCAGTTCGCCGCCACCTACGACGACTTCGGCAGGAAGCTCAGCCAGACCGATGCCAACGGCAAGACCTGGAAGTGGACCTGGAACCCCTACAACCAGCTCGTCGCAAGCCAGACGCCGACCCAGATCGCCGCCGGACAGAGCACCGCCTACAGCTACGGCAGCAAGATCAACCCCGGCGAAACGCAGGGCCTGCTGAAATCCAGAACCGTGCCCGGCGCACAGACCGCCAGCTACACCAGAAACGTACTCGGCCAGGTGACCAAAGCCGAAACAAAGGACGGCGCAAACACCCTGATCGTCGCCTACAGCTACGCCTACGACCCCGCCAAGCGCCTCAGAACCGTCACCGACTCAAGAGGCGGCAAGACGCTGACCTACACCTGGAGCCCCGGCGGGCGGCTGGCCCGGGTCGAGGACAGCGACGGCCACAGCGCCAGCCTCGCCTACGACGCCACCGGACGGCTGGCCAGCCTCACCGCCCCCAACAACGAGACCATCGCGTTCACCTACGACGCCGGCGGGCGGATGGTCGAACAGCGCCTGAATTCGGGGCTCAGAACCACGCAGAGCTGGTTCGAGGATGGTGGCCTCAAGGAGCGCAAGAACCTCTTCGGCGCCGGCACGCTCAGCAGCCACGTCTACACCCTCGACAACCAGGGCCGCCGCGCCACCCAGGCCGAGACGCTCAACGCCGTCACCAAGAACTGGGTCTACGCCTACGACAACCTCGACCGCCTGACCAGCGCCAGCGACGGCACGGCGGAGACCTACGGCTACGACATCTTCGGCAACCGCAGGGCCAAGACCAAGGGAACCACCACCGCCTACCTCTACGACAGCGCGCATCAACTGAGCGAAGTCAGAAGCGGCTCGGACACCGGCACATTGACCGGGGCAGCGGTGCACGATGCCGACGGGCATATGAGCAAGCTGTGCGAGGTATCAACCGGCGGCACGGTGACAAAGACCGCGAGCGACTGCACCGCCAGCGGCACCGGAGCAACAACACTCGCTCTGGTGTGGAACGCGCTCGATCATCTCAACACCGCCACCCGCACCGGAACAGGCGCGGTCACCGAGAGCTATGCCTACGACGACAGTGGCAGAAGGATCAGCAAGACTTCCGGCGCCACCACAACGAGCTACCTCTACGACGGCGACGCGATCCATGCCGAGTGGGCAACCGCGATGGCCGGCATGCCCGCGGCGGTGTATGCGCACGGCGCCAATGTCGACGAACCGCTGCTCAGACTCACCGGCACGACGAACGGCCCGAGCGCGACGCAGGCGGCGTATCTGCAGGATGGGCTCGGCTCGGTCGTCGGCACCGCCAACGTAAGCGGCACGCTGACCGCGAACCAGCGCTTCGATGCGTGGGGCGTCAAGACCACGAGCAGCGGCACCATCCCGCAGTACGGCTACACCGGGCGGGAGCCGGATGCGACGGGGTTGACCTTCTACCGGGCACGCTATTACCACCCCGGCATCGGGCGCTTCGCGTCACGGGATCCGATGGGGATGGCGGATGCGGT
>JAUYFI010000004.1 GCA_030691075.1 Sulfurisoma sp.
CATGCAGGGGAGGATCACGATATTCTGGCTGCTCGACATGCCTTGTATCTCCGGGCGCGCGAACGCAACCCGGCGCGATGGTCTGGGGACACTCGGAACTGGACGCCCATCGGCGCGGTGACGCTCAATCCCGAACGCGACGCCATCATAAAGACGCATTTGGCGGGTAACAATACTCAGGCACTGGCTGCATGAGCGAGGCGACAACTACCTTGACGCGCGCCGGTTCCAGGACATCGTCGGGGACGGCCGACCATGTGCGGCGCTTGCGGACAGTGATCGAGTCATTGCTCATGGCCCGCCTCGCGCGTCTGGGCGGTTTTACGCGGCCGGCCGCGACCGCGTTTGGGAGTCACCGGACTTGGCTGTTGCGCAAGGACGTGCTGGATACCCGCTTCATCCATTCCGACGAAATGCAGGAGATCGGTGACACGAACTACCCGACGCTGAGGGGCAATGAAAAAGAGTGGCAATGGATAGGCGTTGCGCGACATCAAATTGCGCGCCGTCTTCTTTGCACCTTCGAGGGTGCGGCTGTAGCCAATGTAGTAGAGGGCTTCGCCGGGGTGGATGGCGAGGCGCCCACCGAAATCAAATGGAAGCATGGTTGTCTCCGAAAGTTTCGCGGGAGACGGTGTGAAGCGTTGAGGTGCCCGTCAACTCGGGTGGTCAGCGGGCAGTTCCCGCGTGATGACTGCGCATTCCGCCCTAGCTTAGCGCCGGGCAGCGGAGACGGGGATGGGAAGCAGTCGAGAGGCGATGCAGGAATGCGTGAGGCCGAGCTGCGCGAAGGCGGCTTGTCTGGCGTCGGCAGTGCGTCGTTGGGCAGCGATAACTACGGATAGCGCCAGCGACGCGATGCGCCTCGAGAGTGCTTTGCCTTCATTGATCGCCAGCAGCGCGATGCCATCGATGTGGTTGCTCGTTGAGCGCAGACGGCGTGCCGTGGCGGCGGCTCGATAGCGAAGGCACGCTGCCACACTCATCGCAATCCACAGACCAACCAGTGCATCGCTATCAAGGAGAAGGACGGTCATCATTGCCACAATTGAGGCAACGATCCAGATCATCTGCTCGGCGCGACGATTTGCTGCGGACTTGCAGAACAGGAGGGAAAGCGCATCCATGAGGTGAAGTTATCGCCCTCAGGAGTCCTCGTCAAGATGTTTTCACGGGCAGGTCAGGTTATGCCAATAAGTTACCGCATTATCTTGAAGCGGAACAATTCGGGAACACTCAGGCCGGGACAACGGGGGATTTTCGGGAACAATTCGGGAACAGTTAACTCGCAAAAACTCGCCAAATCCGTTGTTGCGAAAAAACACACCAAATAAAAAACCGCCGTAAGTGGCGGTTTTTTATTGATTTTGTTGGCGGAGTGGACGGGACTCGAACCCGCGACCCCCGGCGTGACAGGCCGGTATTCTAACCAACTGAACTACCACTCCGCTCTGTTGAAACTTGGCGTCCCCACGGGATGTATCACTAACCCCACTTTGTCAACCCACGTGCCATTCAAAGCTCCTGCGAACAGGAAGGCGACTTCAGACGCGAGGCGCGCATTATAGCCGGATCGATGACTTGTGCAACAGGCTGTCGGTAGAATTCCCAGGGCAATCGCATCAAATACCAGCGAGGCCGAGAAGTGTTTCGCGGTAGGAATCCGAGGAGGCGGCAAGGATACGGCGGGTATGGATGCCGCCCTTGCGCTTCGACGTATCAAGGCGGAACAAATTGAGGACGAGGCGGCGGACGATGGCGAGATTGGCCCCGGCATTCTTGGCGCGGGCGCGCATCTGGTCGTCGTTCAAGGCGACATCAAGACACCAGTGGACCTTGTTCTCGATTCCCCAATGAGCCCGCACCACCTGGGACAACGTGCTGGCGTCGGGCGCAATGCTGCCGATGTAGAGGCGGCGCTCGCGGCTTGTCTTGCCATTGATCGTGCGCTCGGCCTCGATCACCCCGAACATCTTCAGATCGGCCCATTGCCTGGGCTCGGACAGGCAGTCGAGTTGGTCGAACGCCCAGCAGCGCCTGACCTCCAGCCGACCGTGATCCTTCACCTCACCTGCTCGGTCAGGGAACAGAGGAAGCCTGCCCGTAGCCGGGAGTGACGAAGCCAAGCGCACCAACGAGATCGGCATGGCGATCCCGCTGCTTGCGTGTTGCGCCATCGCGATCAACCGCGGCCACTGGTCTATCGAGAGCGTTCATCACATCATCGACTGGAACTACGATGAGGATCGCTCTCGCATTCGCACCGGCTTCGGCCCGGAAAACATCACTCGCCTGACGCCAGAACAAATTTACCCTGGGCCCGATGACGGCGATCGGTCGGGACGTTGCCGGTTAATTCATGAACGATGCAAGGACATTTATGAACACGGATTTAGGTTCTATGTTAGATTCGAAAGGTAGTCAAATGTAACTACCTCTCTAAGATTGGAGCGAGAAATGCCCACCACCAGCGTCTCGAGCAATGTCTCGAGTAAACCCACCAGTTTGAAATTACCCGCCGAGCTCAAAGCGCAACTTCAGGACGTTGCCAAAGATGCGGGCCTGAGTCTGCACGCGTTCATGGTGCAGACCTTGGCGGATTCGGTACGACGCACACGTCTGCGTGAAGCGTTTGCACTAGATTCGATGACTGCATTGCGCGACATGAAGGCCAGCGGTTCAGGCCACGAGCTTGGCGATGTCCGTGCCTATTTTTCAGAGCTAGCGAATCACCGAAAAGGGCTGCAAGCCAAACCGCAAGAACTTTTGCCAACGCGCCTGGCTTGACACTCATGTCCAGCGTATTCCTGAGCCAGGCCGCTTTCGACGACCTGCTTCGGTTAGAGGAATTTCTTGCTGAGTCGAACGACCCAATGGCGGGTGAGTTGCTGGAATTCATCCTGGATGCTTTACACGTTTTGACGCATCAGCCTTGTATCGGCCGGCCGGTTGAAGGTGGTCTGCGAGAACTCATCATTGCTCGCAGGCGCAGCGGCTATCTGGCACGCTACGAATTCGACGATGCACGCGACCAGGTTCTTGTGGCGCGCATTCGCCACCAACGAGAGTCCGGGTACTCGGAGGTGGAGCTTTGAAAAGACACTCGGATCGATCCGGATCAAACCAACAGAACCGCACACGCGGATGCCGTTATCACCGAACTGCCGGCTCGCGGGTTTTCCGGCGGCAAACGATCACCGGTCACCAGTGCTGACCGGAATCCCTTGCTGGTGCCAGGCCAGGACTTCCTCGCGGTACGGTTCTACCGAGGAGGTGTTCCGCGGGGGCTTCGGCGTGTTGGCGCTCGGTGCCGTGGCCGACGGTTTGTGGTGCGCGGCGATCGTGGCGTCGTCGGGGATCGGACTGACGGCATCCAGCCAGTTCTGCCCGGCGGCCATGGCTCGTATCCGCGCCACCGTGCGCCGCCCGACACGCTGCGTGCGGGCACAATCCCTCGATCGGTTTCGCCCAACCTCAAGCGCTGGATGATGTCTGACTTCGTACATTTCGAACCTCCTGTTAGCCATCGCGTCTGCCCTCGGCAAAATCGCCGGAGGGTACGCAATCGGAAGTCCGGAACCCGTTAAATCTGTCTGCTATGTGGCTCCATTAAGCCGCGATTCGAGTGGCTCCATTAGTGCGCCAGCGGACATATCGGGGACGGGGCATTTCCCTGATTCCGGAATGAGCATTCTGAACATCGAGCCCTGCCCCGGCGCGCTGTCGACGGTGATTTCGCCACCATGCAGCCGGACGATCCGTTCGACCAGATACAGGCCCAGTCCCGCGCCTGGCTTGTTCCGGGCGCCACGGCCGCGAAAGTATTTCTGGAACAAGAGCGGAATTTCATCGGCGGGGATGCCGCTACCGGCATCGGCGACTTCAAAGACCACGCCGCCATCGGCGCTTCCCCGCGCCGTCAGGCGCACCGGGGTGTCCGCCGGCGAATGGCGCAGGCCGTTGGCGAGCAAATTGCGCAGGGCGATCTGCACAAGTCGGGCATCGCAGGTCAATGACGCAGGCAGGTTCGACTCCTCTGGCACGATGCTCGCCGCCGGCCAATCGGCCAGCACGTCATCGAGGAGTTCGCGCACGTCGCTGACAGCCAGTCGCAGCGGCGTGGTATCGCCTTCCATGCGATCGAGCGAAAGATATTCGTCCATCAGGTCGACCATGCGCCGCACAGAATCGCGGATGTTGGCGCAGCGGGCGACGCTCTTTTCGCGCGGAGCGTCCAGCGCCGCCGCCAGTTGCTGCGCCGATGTATTGATGATCGCCAGCGGCGTGCGGAATTCGTGCGAGACCATGGCGACGAAATCGCGCTGTTCCTGCCGCGCCTGCTGCTCGACTTCCAGCGCGCGGCGCAGATCGTTTTCCAGCGCCTCGCGCCGGGTGATTTCATCGACGAGCGAACGCGTGCGCGCCATCACTTCCGTTTCAAGTTGGCGAGTCACGGCGGATTTCGCCGCCAGCGCATCCTCCTGGGCGCCGATGAGCTGCCGCTTCAGCGCGTTGTAGCGGCCGATGATGATGGAGCTCATCAGCAGCATGTGGATGATCGAGCCGATCTGGTAGCTGTGCTCGGTGACCACGTTGGTCTCGACGAAGCCCAGCGTCGTCAGGTAGCGCACGAATATGCCGGCCAGGAGGATGCCGAAGGCCAACGCGAAGAAGCGGGCCGGGCGGTGGCCGAGTTTCCACAGCCACAACGGCAGCGCGATGAGTACCACGCATAGCAGCAACGAGAACAACTGGGCGGGCACCATGCCCGCGCCGTAACGAACCCCCAGCGCCAGACCGATGCAGGTCAGGGCGACCAGACCGCCGACCCACAGGAGAGCGCGACTGGTGCGCGGCATCAGTCGCGGCAAGTCCATCAGCAAGGTGGCGAAGCGAATCACCACCCAGATCGCGCCGCACAGCAGCACGGCCTGCAGGGTGTCGACCGTCAGGCTGGGCCAGGACGAATATTGTTGCAAATAGCCGATCGATATCCAGGAGATGGCGCCGTGCATCGTCACATAAAGCACATACCAGCCGCTGATCGCCTCGCGCGTCCAGCGCCAGAAGAACAGGTGCGAGATGGCGAGGGCGAGGTAGATGCCCAGGTAGATCCCGTACCACAGGGTTTCCTTTTGCACGGCGCCATGAAAGGCCTCGGGCTGCCAGAGCGTCAAGCGCGCCAGGATCGAATTGCGCGAGACGATGCGCAGATAGGCGGTGCGTGAAGCCGTTTCCGGCACGTCGAGGAAAAAAGCGGCGTGGCGGTAATCGATCTCCTTCGCGGCGCGCGGCACGTCCTCGCCGGCGCGGCGCTCGCGCCAGCCGCCGTCGGCTGCTCGCGTGTAGAGCCGCACGTCGTCGTGGTGCGTGTGCGTGATTTCCAGCAACCAGCGGCCCGGCATGACCCGGGCCGCCTCCGGATCGATACGCAACCAGACGGCATCCTGCGTGAATCCAAGATCTTGATCGCCCAAGCTGTGGGATTGGCATAATTTGCCAATCAATCCATGCAAGGAGCTCGCGATGCCAACACGCAATGTTGTCCTGACCCATCACCAAGCGTCTTTTGTCGAGCAACTGGTTTCCATCGGTCGTTATCAGAATGCCAGTGAGGTGTTGCGCGAACGGTTGCGTCTCATTGAGCAACGCGAAGCTGAGGACGCTGCGCGCCTGGAAGCGTTGCGCAATGCCATTCGGGTAGGTATCGATGACTTCGAGGCAGGTCGATTTACCACCTTTGAATCATCAGAAGCGCTCGGCACCCATCTTAAATCTGTCGCAGCCAAAGCAATCGCTGGCGGTGACCACATCATCGATGTACTGCGGCTGCTCCACGATAGCATGGAGTTGACGAGGCACATTTCTGCCACCAACGATCAACCCCTCTGAAATCGAAAATTCCCAATTCATCCTTAAAGCTGTCCTTTTGTTAATGTGTAGTTGCATTGCGCGCATTACGCTGTTAGGATTTGCCTCATGAGAGTCTCTAAAGAGGAGCTTGTCGCTGTCCTGTCCCAGTTCAATCCCTGGTGGCGCTTTGATGCGATTTCCGATTTGCCCAAGTGGCGGCGGGCGGCGTTCCGGGAGTTGTACGCATGGACGACCAACCCGCCCGCCCCCCGGGCTGTCCTGCTCTCCGGCGCGCGTCAGATCGGCAAGACCACGTTGATGTTGCAGGCAGTTGATGCCTTGTTGCGCGAAGGCGTGCCGCCCGCCAACATTCTTTATGCAACCTTCGATCACCCCATTCTGAAACTCGCCGGCATCGAGGCGGTGCTGGAGGCTTGGCGCGAGCGGGAGCCCAAGGTGGATGGCCCTGAATACATCTTCCTCGACGAGGCCCAGTTCATCCGCGATTGGGGCACGTGGGTCAAACACCAAGTGGACTTCGCCAAGCATCGGCGCATTGCCTTTACCGGTTCGGCGATGCCGCTCGTCGAGGCCGGGCAGGAATCAGGCGTCGGCCGCTGGCACACGATCCGGCTGACCACGCTCTCGTTTTACGAATACCTCCAGATTAAGAATCTGTCGCTCCCGGCACTGCCCCGCCTCAAGTCCCTGCGCGATCTATTCGACTGGCCGCAGTCAGACCTGTACCGCGTCACCGAATCTGCCGCGCCCTATGTCGGGCATTTTCACGAATATCTGGTGCGTGGCGGATTTCCGCAAACCGCGCAAGTCGAGAGCATCACCCAGGCCCAGCGTCTGCTGCGCGAGGACATCATCGACAAGGTGTTGAAGCGCGACATGACGGCATTGTTCGGGGTGCGGCGCGTTCTGGACCTGGAGCACACCTTCCTCTACCTGTGCATGCACGATGGCGGGCTGCTCGACATGGTCGATCTCTGCGCCAATCTGGAGGTCAAGCGGCCGACGGCGCAGAGCTTCATCGCGTTGCTGGAAGCGACACACCTGATCTACCGCCTGCCGCCATTTGGTTACGGCAAGGATGTGCTGCGGGCGCGCTTCAAAATTTACCTGGCCGACGCAGCCATCGCACCGGCGGTCATGCTCAAGGGCAAAACCATCCTCGAAGATCCGGCCGCGTTGGGCGTGGCGACCGAAACGGCGGTCTTCAAGCACTTGTTCGCCCGTTACTATGCGCAGAACGTGCGTTTCACCTACTGGCGCGGCAAGAAGGATCGCGAAGTCGATCTCGTGGCCGAGGTGGGCGGGCAGATCATTCCCTTCGAGGTGAAATACCGGGCCCAGCATACCGGCCTGCGCGACCTGAAAGGCTTGCTCGAACTTTGCCGACAGAAGTCCATTGACCGTGGCTATGTTGTCACCAAGTCACTGGATGACTTTGGCACCATCGACATCAACGCGGCCGACCTGCCCGATACCAACACCCGAATTCTGCGCATTCCCGCGCCGCTGCTTTGCTACTGGATGGGCCAAGGTGAACTCAGCGAACTTACCCCGGAACAACAATGAATTCAGGCTGGCGTTATGACGCATGGAGAAATAGGGGACAGACCCCCATTTCGAAACCAGCCGACCCAACTTGCCGAACAAGGCTCGGCGCGTATTGACAACATCTACACGCCTGACTATGCTTTGCGCATCTATTGTGTATGCATTGAGAGGGGAATTCCATGCGCGACGCCGCCATTAACCTACGGGTATTGTCCGAGCAGCGAGACTTGATTGATCACGCAGCAACCCTGCTGGGCAAGAACCGTTCGGACTTTATGCTCGAGGCTGCCTGCTCGGCAGCGCAGGCGGTAGTACTTGACCAGGTTTTCTTCAACCTGAATGCCGACAAGTTCCAGCAGTTCACGGCAATGCTCGACGCCCCGCCCAGCCACAATCCAGGGCTTATACGCCTCATGGCCGTGACGGCTCCCTGGGCCACGGACAAGGCATGAGCTTGCAACCGGGGTTGTCATTGAGCGCACCTCAGCCGCTCGTGGCCACCCATGTTTTGGCTGGATTTGGGTGCGGCGAGGCCGTTCTCGACGAGTGGCTCAAGCGCCGCGCAATGACCAACCAATTGAGCGGAGCCAGCCGCACATTTGTAGTAACGGATCAGGACAGCCGTGCTTACGGCTACTACGCCATGGCTGCGGGCGCTGTCTCACACCCGATGGCAACCCGCCCGGTGCGCAGGAACATGCCCGATCCCGTTCCGGTGATGGTGCTGTCTCGGCTGGCGGTTGATTATCGCGCGCAGGGCATCAAGCTTGGCGCATCCCTGCTGCAAGATGCCGTTAACCGCACCGTGGCGGTGTCGAGGAACGCGGGTGTCCGAGCGTTGCTGGTGCATGCGCTTCACGATCGCGCCAAGGCGTTCTACGAACACTATGGTTTTCAGTCGTCGCCGTTGCATCCGATGATACTGATGCTGAGATTGAATACCTCAAGCCTCCGCGGGAAATACTGAAAAAATGAACACGACCTCTCTTGAAAACAATGTCGACATCCTGTGGCAGCAGTTGCGTCAGTCCGTCGCGCAGCCCGCGGCGTGGCTGGCCCTGGCGCGCGACTACGCGAGGCACGACCTGCCGTGGTAGGCCGGTTACGCGGCGCGGCAGGCATTGCGCGTCGATGCTTCTCTACTGACACCGTTGCAGACCCTGGATATCGGGCCCTGGCAGGATGCAACGGTCGGCGATGCCTTGCTCGGGCGCGCGGCATTGCCCGACGCGGATTGCCTCGCCGAGCGATTTTCCGCAAGGATGAAGGAATGCCCCGGCGACTGGCTGACCTGGCTGTATCTGGCGCGCCTGCGAGAGATGACGGCGGATGAAACCGCATCCTCCGCCTTGCAACAGGCGCGGGCGCTGGAGCCCATGCCCGGCGAATCCCTGCACTGGCTGGGCGTCTGGCGCCTGAATGCGGGCGATGCCCAGGGCGCCGTGGCCGCCTTGTCCGGCCTGCTGGACATTCGTCCGGTGCGCTACGGTTCGATGATGTATCTGGGCGAGGCCTTGTTGCGCGTGGGCAATGTCGCCGCCGCCGAGAAGGCCTTTGCCCGCGCTTCGTTGTCGAACAATCCCGATTTTCTGCTGACCCTGTCGGCACGGGTGTATGCCCACAATTATTGGCAGGAGGCGGTCGAGGTGCTGAACAAGGCGCTGGCGATCAGGCCCGACAACGTGCCCATCCTGCTGGCGCTGGCGACGATTCAATGGGAGGTGTACGAACTCTCGAAGGCACAGGAACATTGCCGCCACATGCTGGAGCTGGAGCCGGACAACCAGGATGCCGCCTACATGTTGGCGGCATTGCCTGGCCGCATGGGCGATGCAAAAGGGCATCTCGATGCCGTGCAGGCGAAATACGCGGCAGGCGGCGATCCGCTGTCGCGTCTGGCTTCCAGCATTGCGATGGCCTCGCTGTACCACGATGCGCTGCCCGCCGCCGAGGTGGCCGATCTGCATCGCCGCCTGTGCGCGCCGATCGAGGCCGCCGTGGCGCAAAAGACCGATTTCCCGAACGAGCGGAGCACGGATCGCCGCCTGCGCATCGGCTTCGTGACCGGCGATTTTCATCGCCAGCATCCGGTCAATATTTTCATGCTGCCGGTGCTGCGGCGCTTCGACCATATCCGCTTCGAGGTCTTCGTCTATCACACCGGCGCCATGCACGACGAATACACCCGCCAGGCCAGGGACTGCGCCGACCACTGGCGGGAGGCCGTCAAACTCGACGACATCGCCTTGCGGCAGGCGATCGTCGCCGACGGCGTCGACATCCTGATCGATCTGGCCGGACATACCTCGACGCATCGTCTGGGGGTGTTCGCGCTGCGCGCGGCACCCGTGCAGGCAACCTTTCTGGGTTATCCGCATTCCACCGGCCTGACCGCGATGGACTGGCTGATCGGCGATGCCGTCGTCAGCCCCGCCGAACATGCGCACCTGTTCAGCGAAGGCATCGCGCAGTTGCCGAGCAGCGTGTTCTGCTGGGCGCCGGTGGATGACTATCCGCTGCCGCCCCCGCGCCCGGCTGCGGCGCCGGTGGTGTTCGGCTCGTTCAACAATGCGATGAAGCTGTCCCCCAAGACCCTTGCGCTGTGGGCGCGGGTCTTGCGGGCAGTGCCGAAATCGCGGCTTTTGCTCAAGGCGCCGTCCTTGCGCGACACGGCGGTGCAGACGTACTTTGTCACCTTGTTCGCCGAGCTGGGCATCGAGCGCGAGCGCCTGATCCTGCGCGGCCCCAACGGCCTTGCCGAGATGATGCAGGAATACGGCGAGATCGACATCGCCCTCGACCCGATACCTTACAACGGCGGCACCACGAGCCTGCAGGCGCTGTGGATGGGCGTGCCGCTCGTCAGCCTGCGCGGCGAGAACTTTGTCGGCCGCATGGGGGCGAGCTTTCTGACGAGCCTGGGCATGCCGGACTGGATCGCCGCCGACGCGGATGACTACGTCGCCAAGGCGGCGAAACTGGCCCGGTCCCGCCGCTCCCTGCGCGGCAACCGGGCGGGCTTGCGCGCCAAAATGGCCACCTCTCCCTTGGGCGACATCGCGGCCTATGTGGCGAACTTCGAAGCCCTGTTGCGGCGGATGTGGACGGTGTATTGCAAGGCCGGCAAGGCGCCGGAAGGGGATAGATTTATTTTTTCCGGGTGGCATGAGGAACCCACCCGCTGGTGGGGTTTTTTTTGCTCTTCGGATTTCAGCGTGGAATCTGGCTCGCGGGCACTTATCATAAAATACGTAGCGGTATGTATTTTACGGAGAACACCATGCAGACAATCAGTGCGACCGACTTGGCTCGGCATACCCGCAAGATCCTGGATACGGTTGCCAGCGGGGGCGAGACGGTGGCGATCGAGCGCAACCACGTCATGATTGCCAAGATCGTGCCGTCCGAAGGAACCATGACGGCGGCTCAGGTGCTTGCTGGTCTGCAAGCCACGCTTGCGCCACGGCAGGCCACTGCCTGGCTCAAGGACAGCCGCGGCGACTTTGACGAGGCGGTGCGTGATCCGTGGGAATGATCTTCGATAGCTGCATCTGGGTAGGACTCGCCGCCGGTCAGGTGAATCGCCAGGCCGTCATCGACGCGGCCGGGGAGGCGCCGGTGTTCTCTTCGGTGATCTCGCTGGGCGAGCTGGGTTTTGGTGTCGAATCCTGTACCGACCCAGCCGAGCGGGCCGGTCGCCACGGCCGCGCTACAACGACTTGTGGATCGCAGCACAGGCCATCGAACACGGCTACGCGCTCCTGACCCTCAATGCCGACGACTTTGCCGGCCTGCCGGGACTGCGTGTTGTGACGCTGCGTGCCTGACGGCATGCAGGCCAGCGACCGCCACAAACCCTGTTCTCCACACTGAAATCCGAAGAGCCTTTGGGTTGATATTGTCTGGCGTCCCCGACGTTGTTCATCAGGGCTTTTCCTGGATTGCTTGCTGTGCTTGTTGCCGGACAGGCTTGCGCGCTGACGACGTTCACGTTCAACCGAAATGGGTGTTCACCATCGACCGAAATACGCACCGCAACCTACCGAGGCTTCGTGGCTCGCGGACGGCAGCCATCGCCGACGCTTGTTGCAGGCGCTGCTGCTGCCAACAGCGGGTTTATGCTGGCGTCCCCACGGGGATTCGAACCCCGGTTCATACCGTGAAAGGGTATTGTCCTAGGCCTCTAGACGATAGGGACAAATCTTTGGTGGAGGTACGCGGGATCGAACCGCGGACCTCTTGCATGCCATGCAAGCGCTCTCCCAGCTGAGCTATACCCCCACAAGAGAGCGCGCATTATACGGAGGCGGGTTCTGGCTGTAAAGCAGTTTGGCGGAAATTTTCAGAGCACCTTGCCGGGGTTCATCAGCCCGCGCGGATCGAGCGCGCGCTTGACGGCGCGCATCATCTCCATCTCGGTCGCGCTCTTGTAGCGCGGGATTTCCTCGCGCTTGAGTTGCCCGATTCCGTGCTCGGCCGAGATCGAGCCGCCGAGTTCATGCACCAGGTCATGCACCACGCGATTGACGGCTTCAGTCTGGGCGATGAAGGCCGCGTTGTCCTGCGCCGCCGGCTTCGACTGGTTGTAGTGCAGGTTGCCGTCGCCAACATGGCCGAAGCAGACGATGCGCACGCCGGGGAAAGCGGCTTCGAGCGCGGCATCGGCGCGCACGATGAACTCGGCGATGCGCGAGACGGCCAGCGAGATGTCGTGCTTGATCGACACGCCTTCGATCTTCTGCGCTTCCGAGACGTTCTCGCGCAGCGCCCACAAGGCACGGGCCTGGGCTTCGTTGTGGGCGATGACCGCATCGCTGGCCTCGCCCGCGGCCATGGCTTCGCCGAGGACGCTCTCCAGCGGCGCGACAAGATCGGACTCCATGGTGTCGGAAAGCTCGATCAGCACCTGCCATCGCGGTTTCCCCGCGAGCGGATCGCGGCTGTCCGGAATGTGCTTGAGCACGAGATCCAGCGCCGGTCGCGCCAGCAACTCGAAGGCCGTCACCCGACCGCCGATTTTCTCGCGCAGGCGCGTGAGCAGCGCCACGGCGGCGGCGGGATCGGGCACCGCGGCCCAGGCCGTGGCCGTCTCGCGCGGCCGCGAAAAAAGCTTGAGCACGGCGGCGGTGATCAGGCCCAGCGTGCCTTCGGCGCCGATGAACAGGTGCTTCATGTCGTAGCCGGTATTGTCCTTGCGCAAGGCCCGCAGGCCGTCCCAAATCTGGCCGTCGGGCAGCACCACCTCGAGGCCGAGACACAGCTCGCGGGCATTGCCATAGCGCAGCACCTGCACGCCGCCGGCATTGGTGGCCAGGTTGCCGCCGATGGTGGCCGTGCCTTCGGCCGCCAGAGACAGGGGAAAGAGCCGCCCCGCCGCCGTCGCCACTTCCTGCACCGCGGCCAGGGTGCAGCCCGCCTCGACGGTCAGGGTGTTGTTGGCGGTGTCGATGGCGCGGACTCGGTTCATGCGCGCAAGGCTGACGACCACCTCGCCGCCGATGGGCGTCGCGCCACCGCACAGTCCCGTGTTGCCGCCCTGCGGCACGATGGCCACATTGGCCGCGACGCAGGCCTTGACCACCGCCGCCACCTCCGCCGTGCCGCCCGGACGCGCGACGCACAGCGCGACGCCCGCGTAGCGGCCGCGCCAGTCGCTGCAATAGGGCGCGATGTCGGTCGCGGCGGTCAGGACATTCGGCGCGCCGACGATGGCGGCGAGGGCTTCAGGGAGCGAGCGTGGCATAGAGGTCATGCACGTCGCAGTCGGTGACGGTAACTTCGGCGAATTCGCCGATTGAAAGGCTCCCGCCGTCCGTGATGTAGACGAGGCCGTCGATTTCCGGCGCGTCGCCCTTCGAGCGGGCCACGGCGCCGTCTTCCTCGATGTCGTCGACGATCACCGTGATGCGGGAGCCGATTTTCGCCTCGAGACGCTGCGTGCTGATGTCTTCCTGGTGCTGCATCAGGCGCATGCGCCGCTCCTCGCGCACGGCCTCGGGCAGCGCTCCCGGCAGGGCGTTGGCGGTGGCGCCATCGACCGGCGAATAGGCGAAGCAGCCGACGCGATCGAGTTCGGCCTCGTCGAGAAAGTCGAGCAGCTGGTTGAACTCGGCCTCGGTCTCGCCCGGGAAGCCGGCGATGAAGGTGGAGCGGATGGTGAGATCGGGCACGGCACGGCGCCAGGCTTTGATGCGGTCGAGAATCCGCTCGACATCGCCCGGCCGTTTCATCAGCTTGAGGATACGCGGGCTCGCGTGCTGGAAGGGCACGTCGAGGTAGGGCAGGATCTTGCCCTCGGCCATCAGCGGAATCAGGTCGTCGACGCTCGGATACGGGTAAACATAGTGCAGCCGCACCCACAGGCCGAGTTCGCCCAGTGCCTTGCACAGGTCGTAGAGCTTCGTCTTCACCGGCTTGCCGCCGTGAAAGCCGGTGCGGTACTTGACGTCGACGCCGTAGGCGCTGGTGTCCTGCGAGATGACGAGAACTTCCTTGACGCCGGCGCGGGCCAGGATCTCGGCTTCGCGCAGCACCTCGCCGATGGGCCGCGACACCAGGTCGCCGCGCAGCGAGGGGATGATGCAGAAGCTGCAGCGATGGTTGCAGCCTTCGGAGATCTTCAGGTAGGCATAGTGCGCCGGCGTGAGGCGGATACCCTCGGGCGGCACCAGGTCGACGAAGGGATCGTGCAGCGGCGGCAGGTGCGCGTGCACCGCATCCATGACTTCCTGTGTCGCGTGCGGGCCGGTGACGGCGAGAACTTTCGGGTGCGTCGCGCGAACGATGTCGCCCTTGGCGCCGAGGCAGCCGGTGACGATGACCTTGCCGTTTTCGGCGAGCGCCTCGCCGATGGCATCGAGCGATTCCTCGACCGCCGCGTCGATGAAGCCACAGGTGTTAATGACGACCAGATCGGCACCGGCGTAGCTGCCGGAGATCTCATAGCCCTCGGCGCGCAGGCGCGTCAGGATCTGCTCGGCATCGGCGCTGGCCTTGGGGCAACCGAGCGAAACAAAACCGACGCTGGGTGCCTTCTTCTTCGCTTGACGCGCCACCGACTATTTCTTGTCGCTCGCCTTTTCGGCGGTCTTGTCGGCGGGGATGCCGGGGAAGGGGAATCCGCCCATCAGCTTGCGGGTCTGTTCCTGCATGTTCTCCTGCATCTGCTGAAATACCCTGGCGCTCTGCTCGACGTAGGTACCCATCACGCCCTGCATCGCCGGCCCCTGGAAGTTGAGGAACTGCGCCCACACCTCCTGGTTCTTGCCCGTGTTGTCGCCGTAGAGCGCCTTGGCCTGGTCCTGCAGCTTGTGTTGAATGTCGGTGAAGGCCTTGAGGTTGTTCTCGAGGTACTTGCCCATCATGCCCTGCATGGCGTTGCCGTAGAAGCGAATCATCTGGGCCAGGATATCGGAGGAAAACATCGGCACGCCGGCGCTCTCTTCCTCGAGGATGATCTGCAACAGAATGCCGCGCGTCAGGTCGTCGCCGGTCTTGGCGTCGATAACCTGGAATTCCTCGTGATGCAGCACGAGTTCCTTGACGTCGGCGAGCGTGATGTAGGTGCTGGTCCGCGTGTCGTAGAGACGACGGTTCGGATATTTCTTGATGAGACGATTCTGCTCGGCCATCGCTGCCTCCCTTCTGCCGTCATTGCGGCAGTGCATCAATTATAAAACAAAACCCCCGCCGCAGCGGGGGCTTGTCCGGGAGGCGCCGGCAGTGGCTTACTGCAGGTAGAGGCCGCCGTTGATGTTAAGCGTTGCGCCCGTCATGTAACCGGCGAGATCCGTGGCCAGGTAGGAGCACAGCGCGCCCATTTCCTCGGGCTTGGCCAGCCGCTTCATCGGAATGCTGTCGACGATGCTCTTGAGGATGTCCTCGCGGATCGCCATCACCATCTTGGTGGCGACATAGCCGGGGGCGATGGCATTCACGGTCACGCCCTTGGTCGCCAGTTCCTGCGCCAGCGCCTTGGTGAAACCGATCACGCCGGCCTTGGCCGCCGAGTAGTTGCTCTGGCCGGCCTGGCCCTTGACGCCGTTGACCGAGGAGATGTTGATGATGCGGCCCCAGCCGCGCTCGGCCATCTTGGCGGAGACCTGCTTGGTCATGTTGAACAGGCTGGTGAGGTTGGTGGAGATCACCGCGTCCCACTGGTCCTTGTCCATCTTGGCGAACATGCGGTCGCGGGTGATGCCGGCGTTATTGACCAGGATGTCGACCGGGCCTGCATTCGCCTCGGCTTCGACCACCATCTTCTGGCAGTCTTCGAGCGAGGACACGTCGCCGGCGACGCAGACGAAGTCCTTGAAGCCGGCGGCTTCCATTTCCTTCAGCCACGCGTCCTTGTTGTCGAACTGCGGATGATAGGCGGCGACGACCTTGTAGCCGTCCTTGGCAAAGGCCTGGCAAATGGCGGTGCCGAGTCCGCCCATCGCGCCGGTCACGAAAGCTGTGCGTTGTGTCATGATTTTTTTCCTCTGGAACGTTATTGAAACAGGATGGCGGTCAGTACATGTGCTGGCCGCCGTTGATCGAAATATTGGCGCCGGTGACGAAGGCCGCCTCCTCCGAGGCAATATAGGCCACCAGTCCGGCGACTTCCTCGGGCTTGCCCAGCCGCGACATCGGAATCAGCGGCAGGATCTTGCTGTCGAGCACGTCCCGCGGAATCGCCATCACCATGCGCGTGCCGATGTAGCCGGGCGAGATGGTGTTGACGGTCACGCCCTTCTTCGCCACTTCCAGCGCCAGCGCCTTGGTGAAGCCGTGCATGCCGGCCTTGGCCGCCGAATAGTTGGTCTGGCCGAAGGCGCCCTTCTGGGCGTTGACCGAGGAGATGTTGATGACGCGGCCCCAGCCGCGCTCGACCATGCCATCCATCACCTGCTTGGTCATGTTGAACACCGAATCGAGGTTGGTGTGCATCACCGCGTCCCAGTCGGCCTTGGTCATTTTCCTGAACGTCATGTCGCGGGTGATGCCGGCGTTGTTCACCAGCACGTCCACCGGGCCGAGATCCAGCGTGATGGCCGCGACGCAGGCCTTGGCCGAGTCGAAATCGGTAACGTCGCAGGCATAGGCCTTGAAGCCGAAGCCCATGTCGTTCATCTTGCGCAGCCATTCCTGCGCCTTGTGGTTGTTGGGACTATAGGTCGTCACCACGCGGTCGCCCAGCGCGGCGAGCTTGAGGCAGATCGCCTCGCCCAGGCCGCCCATGCCGCCCGTCACCAGTGCCACTCGTGGCAGCGTCGTCATCGCCTCTCTCCTCCTGCCTATTCGGCGCGTTCCTTGACGTAGCGGCCCGGCGCCGGTTCGCCCGGGGCATAGGTCGCGCTGCCGAGGCGACCGCGCGCCGCCACTTCGCCGTCGGTGTAGGCCTTGAGCCACTCGGCCCAGCGCGGCCACCAGCTGCCCTTGACCTCGGTGGCGGTGTCGAACCACTCCTCCGGATTGGCGGTCTCGGCCTCGTTGATCCAGTGGCTGCGCTTGTTCTTCGCCGCCGGATTGATGACGCCGGCGATGTGGCCCGAGGCCCCGAGCACGAAAGTGGTCTTGCCGCCGAGCAGCCCCCGGCCGAGGTAGGACGTCTTCCACGGCACGATGTGGTCTTCGCGCGTGGCGAGGATGAAGACCGGCATGTCGACACGGCCGAGATCGACCTTGACGCGACCTTCCTTCGCCGTGCCCATTTCCAGCTTGCCCGGCACGCGCAGGTTGTTCTCGAGATAGAGGTTGCGCAGGTACCAGGCGAGGAAGGGGCCGGGCAGGTTGGTCGAATCGGAGTTCCAGTAGAGCAGGTCGAAGGGCGTCGGTTTGTTGCCCTTGAGATAGTTGCCGACGACATACTGCCAGATCAGGTCGTTGGCGCGCAGCGAGGAAAACACCGAGGACAGCTCGCGCCCCGGCAGGATGCCGCCGCGGCCGAGCGACTGCTCGCGGGCGACCACGGCCGCCTCGTCGACGAAGTAGCCGATCTCGCCGCTGTCGGAAAAGTCGAGCAGCGTGGTCAGCAGCGTCAGCGAGGCCGCCGGGTCGTCGCCGCGCGCCTTGGCCACCGCCAGGGCGGAGCTGACGATGGTGCCTCCGACGCAGAAGCCGAGCGCATTGACCTGCTCGGTGCCGCAGATCTCGCGCGCCACCTCGAAGGCCGTCAGCGGCCCATGGTCGAGGTAGTCGTCCCAAGTGAGATGCCCCTGCTCCGGCCTGACGTTGCGCCACGACACCAGGAATACCGTGTGGCCCTGCTCCACCGCGTAGCGGACGAAGGAGTTCTCGGGCTGCAAGTCGAGGATGTAGTACTTGTTGATGCAGGGCGGCACCATGACGAAAGGCCGCTTCGCCACTTTCTCGGTGAGCGGCGAATACTGGATCAGTTGCATCACCTCGTTCTCGAACACCACCGCGCCCGGCGTGATGGCGAGGTTGCGGCCGACCTCGAACTGCGCCTCGTCGGTCATGGTGATGCGGCCCTTGTGCAGGTCGCCGATCAGATTCTGGATGCCGCGCGTGATGCTCTCGCCCTGGGTCTCGAGCGCGGTCTTGATGAACTCCGGATTGCTTGCGGCGAAATTGCTCGGCGCCATGGCATCGACATACTGGCGGGTGGCAAAGCGCAGGCGGTTCCTGGCCAGCCCCTCGGGCACCGACGCGGCCTCGGCCAGCTGCTTGAGGTAGCCGGCATTGAGCAGATACGCCTGGCGCACGTAGTCGTAGACCGGGCTCTCCGCCCACGCCGGATGATCGAAGCGACGGTCGCCGGCCTCGGGCCGCACCTGCGGCGCGGCGGGTTCGCCGGGCTTCGTTTGCAGCATGGCCTGCCACAGTTCGGCATGGCGTTGCAGCCATTCCTTTTGCAGGGCGGCGGCCTGTTCGTTGTTCGGCATCCAGTTCGGCACGGCGGCCGGCTGAACGGGCGGGGTGGAGTCGGAGGATCCGGGTGTTGCAGACATTCGCTGCTCCTTCGGCAGAAGCCGGGGGAAATCGGTGGAATTGTGCATCGCAACATCCGGCCATGTCAAGACAGGCCGGGTGTGCGCGTTGAGGCACAATGGCGCCATGTATGTCATCGCGATCGGCTGGATTTATGTGACGCTGCTGATGGCGGCGACGGAAACGAATATTACGGCCGGAATCCTTACGTTTGTCTTTTACGGCCTGGCGCCGCTGTCACTGTTGCTGTGGCTGTTCGGCACGCCGGAACGGCGGCGGCGAATCGCGGCGCGGGAGCGCGCCGGGGAAGCATCAGTGACCGACGAAGCTGTCGACCAGGTGGTGCCCGGCGATGACCGAGCCGATGCCAAGAAGGATCAGGACGACCTGGGCGACCGTCGCGCGTAGTTCCGTGCGCTTGTGCAGGCCGGGGATCAGGTCGGCCACGGCAACGTAGATCATGCTCGCCGCCGCCAGCGCCAGCATCACCGGCACGGCGCCCTGTACCGCCGACAGGCCGTAATAGGCCAGCAGCCCGCCCACCAGCGTGGCCAGGCTGGACAGCAGGTTGTAGGCCAGCGCCCGTGCCTTGGAGTAGCCCGAGTGCAGCAGGATGACGAAGTCGCCGACCTCCTGCGGAATCTCGTGGGCGATGATGGCCAGCGCGGTGACGGCGCCGAGGCGCACGTCCTCCATGAAGGCCGCCGCGATCAGCACGCCGTCGACGAAATTGTGGAAAGTGTCGCCGACCAGGATCAGCAGACCGGAGCGGCCGTGGTCGTGGCCATGCACGTGCGGTTCGTGGCCCTCGCAGGATTCGATGTGGCAGTGGCGCCAGATCACCAGCTTTTCGAGGACGAAGAAGATGAGGATGCCACCGAGCACGATGGCGCTGCTGGCACTCGCGTCGGCACTGGCGGTGATCGCCGCCGGCAGCACTTCGAGAAAGGCCGCGCCGAGCAAGGCGCCGATGGCGTAACTGATCAGCCACGGCACCCAGTGGATGCGCGCCGTCAGCGCGAAGGCCGCGGCGGCCGCCACCGACAGAACGCCGCCGGCCAGCGATGCAAGAAGAATCCAGTTGAGGACGGACATGAGGGGGTGGATTATACGGCGCGATCGAGCCAGACCAGGCTGGCCATGCGGCCGGTCGCGCCGTCGCGGCGGTAGGAATAGAAGCGTTCCGCGTCGGTCACGGTGCAAAAGTCGGCGCTGGCGATACGGTGAATTCCCAGCGCGGTGAGGCGCCGGCGGGCCAGTTCATGAAGGTCGCACAGCCACTTGCCTTCGCCATGAGACTTGAATGCGGCTGTCGCGCCCGAGTCGTGGGCGACGAAGACGGCGCGGACTTCATCGCCGACTTCGAAAGCCGCGGGACCGATCGCCGGGCCGAGCCAGGCGAGGATGTCGGCGGGAGGACGGCGCATGGCGGCCACCGTGCTTTCGAGCACGCCCGCCGCGAGCCCCCGCCAGCCGGCATGTGCCGCCGCCACGACGGTACCGCCGACATCGCAGAATAACACGGGCAGGCAATCCGCCGTAAGCACCGCGCAGACGGTGCCCGGGGTGAAGCTCACGCTGGCATCGGCCTCGACGCCGGGCCGCGACGCCGCCCCCAAGGGGACTTCCCGCGGGGCGTCGGCGAGGACGCAGCGTGTGCCGTGCACCTGCGTCAGCCACAGCGGTTCGGCGGGCAGATGCCCGCGCAGCCGGGCGCGATTGGCAACCACCGCCACCGGATCGTCACCAACATGGTCGGCGAGGTTGAAGTCGGCATACGCGCCACGGCTGCAACCGCGCCGCCGCAGCGTCATCAGTGCGCGCACATTGGCGGGCGCCGGCCAGTCGGGAATGAGGCTCTCATCCATGACGCAATGCCTCGAGCAGCGCGGCGAAATCTTCCGGCAGCGGCGACTCCCAGGCCATCTCCGCGCCGCCGGCGGGATGCCGCAACGCGAGGCGCCAGGCATGCAAAGCCTGGCGATGGAAGGCATCGAGCCGGGCATCGCCGCTCTTCGTTTTTCCATACACCGGATCGCCGGCCAGAGGATGGCCGATGGAGGCGAGATGCACGCGGATCTGGTGGGTGCGGCCGGTCTCGAGCCGGCATTCGAGCAGCGTCGCGCGCTCGAAGCGCTCGAGCACATGGTAATGCGTGCGCGCCTCCTTGCCGCGGCTGCCGTGCACCACGGCCATCTTTATCCGCTGCACGGGGTGGCGCCCGATCGGCGCATCGACGCTGCCGTCGCGCTCGACCTGGCCCAGCGCCAGCGCGAGGTAATGGCGCTTCACCGTGCGCGCCTGCAACTGGCGCACCAGGTCGGTCTGCGCCGCCAGCGTCTTCGCCACCACCAGCAGGCCGCTGGTTTCCTTGTCGAGTCGATGCACGATCCCGGCGCGCGGAACAAAGGCGAGCGCCGGCGCATGATGCAGCAGCGCGTTCATCAGCGTGCCGGACGGGTTGCCGTTGCCGGGATGCACCACCAGGCCCGCCGGCTTGTCGATGACGATCAGATCGTCGTCCTCGAAAACGATGGGCAGCGCGATGTCTTCGGCGGCCGCTGAAAAAGTCGGCGCTGGCGGCACGGCGGCGAACTCGATGCGCTCGCCGCCCAGCACCTTGCGCTTGGCATCCGCGGCGGCGCCGTCGACACGGATCAGCCCATCCTTCAGCCAACCCTGCAGGCGGCTGCGCGAATGCTCGGGGAACATTCGCGCCAGCGCGGCGTCCAGGCGCAGACCCACGCAATCCGCCGGCAGCGTGCCGGTATAATCGCCCGACTCATTCAGGGAACCGTTCATCATGCGTAGTTTAGTCGCTCTCGTTGCCACCCTCGTCGCGTTCCTCCCCGGCTGTGGCATGCTGCCCGACCAGATCGACGAAACCGCCGGCTGGACGCCGAACAAGCTCTACACCGAGGCCAAGACCGCCCTCGACGAAGGCTCGTTCGAGAAGGGCATCAAGTACTTCGAAAAGCTCGAGTCGCGCTACCCCTATGGCCGCTACGCCCAGCAGGCGCAACTCGAAGTGGCCTTCGCCTACTACAAGCAGCAGGAGCCGGCCTCGGCCATCGCCGCCTGCGACCGCTTCATCCGCCTGCATCCGACCCATCCCAGCGTCGACTATGCCTACTACCTCAAGGGCCTGGTCAATTTCAACGAGGATATCGGCCTGTTCGGCCACGTCGCCAACCAGGACCTGACCGAGCGCGACCCCAAGGCCTCGCGCGAGGCCTTCGAGACCTTCAAGGAACTCATCACCCGATTCCCTGACAGCAAGTACGCACCCGACGCCGCGGCGCGCATGAAATACCTGGTCAACGCCCTGGCCGCGCACGAGGTGCATGTGGCGCGCTACTACATGAAGCGCGGCGCCTTCGTCGCAGCCGCCAACCGCGCGCAGACAGCGGTCAAGACCTACACCGACGCGCCCGCCAACGAAGAGGCGCTGTTCATCATGGTCAAGGCTTACGACGCGCTGGGGCTCAACGACCTGCGAGACGACTCCGAGCGGGTGATGAAGAAGAACTTCCCCAACAGCGAGTACTACAAGCGCGGCTTGAACCGGAAAGAGCCGTGGTGGAAATTGTGGTAACCCACCCCCCGGCCCCCGCCCTTGGGCGGGGGAGCCCGCAAGCTCGCTGCGCTCGATAACTCAGGGACACTCCGAACAAGGAACTCTGCGCATGCCGCCTCCGGCGGCGTGCCGTCTTGCCCTGGGGCGGCCCGGCGGCAAGACTGCTCTGGCTCAGCGGTTTCGTTGCCTACGCGCTTCGAACAGGCAGATGCCGCTCGCCACCGAGACGTTGAGGCTCTCGACCGAGCCGTACATCGGGATTTTCGCCAGCTCGTCGCAGGTGTCGCGCGTCAGCCGCCGCAAGCCTTCGCCTTCGGCACCGAGCACCCAGGCCACCGCGCCCTTCTGGTCGATGGCATACAGGTCTTTGGTCGCCTCGCCGGCGGCGCCGACCACCCAGATGTTGCGCTCCTTGAGCTCGCGCAAAGTGCGGGCGAGATTCGTCACCATGAGGTAGGGCACGGTATCGGCGGCGCCGGAGGCCACCTTGATCGCCGTGGCATTGAGGCCGCAGGCGCGGTCCTTGGGCGCGACCACCGCATGGCAGCCGGCGGCATCCGCCACGCGCAGACAGGCGCCGAGGTTGTGCGGATCGGTGACGCCGTCGAGCACCAGCAGCAGCGCCGGCTGCGTCAATTCATCGAGCACGTCGTCGAGCGTGACATGGCGCTGCACGGCCGAAACGCGCGCCACCACGCCCTGATGACTGGCGCCGCCGGCCAGGCCGTCGAGCCGCGCGGCATCGGTCGGCAACACGCGCACGCCGCGCGATTCGGCCAGCTTGGCCAGGTCGCGCGCACGCGAATCCTGGCGGCCGACGGCGACGTAGAGCTCCTTGATGTCCTCGGGAGCATGGCGCAGCTTGGCGGTGACGGCGTGGAAGCCGTGGATCAGGCGAAAATCGGTCATGCGCGGGCGGCGAGTCCTTCCGCCACCAGCCGCTCCATGTCGGCCACGGTGAAGGTCGGCACCGAAACGAAGCGGCCGGCGATCACGCAAGCGGCGTCGGCGCTGCCGTCCGCGTTGCAGGTCGTCGCGCGAGTGTGCAGCAGCACGAACTTCCACGGCGCTCCCTGTGGCCGGGCAAAGACGCCAGTGACACCCTTCTCCCTGGTGGCGACGAAACACGCCATTTCATCCGCGTCGTTCACGGCCACCCATATCCGCGCGCCCTCGACCGACACGTCGAGCAGTTGCGCGTCGAACTGGCCGACGCCGTCGACGAAAGCGCGTCCCGGCAGCGGCGGGGTCAACTGGTAGCGTAGTTGCGAACGTCGTTCGAGCATGGCCGGCATTTCGTGATGGGTTCAGCCGCGCTTGCCGCGCTTCTTCGGCGCGGCGGCGCCCGCCGTCTCGCGGCCCGCATCCACCAGACGGAAGTCGATCTTGTTCTGCTCCATGTCGACGCGGACCAGCTGAATGCGCACGCGGTCGGACAGGCGGAAGCGCTTGTTGGTGCGCTCGCCGACCATGGCATGGGCCTTTTCGTCGAAATGAAAGTAGTCGGCACCGAGTTCCGAGACATGCACCAGGCCTTCGACGAAAACATCGTCGAGCGCGACGAAAATGCCGAAGGGCAGCACCGAGGAAATGCTGCCGGCGAATTCCTCGCCGATGCGATCCCGCATGTAGTAGCACTTGAGCCAGGCATCGACGTCGCGCGTCGCCTCGTCGGCGCGGCGCTCCGTCCTGGAACAGTGCAGGCCGATGCTTTCCCATTCACCGGGCTCGTAGCGGCGTCCCGCCAGCGCCGACTTTATCGAGCGGTGGATCAGCAGGTCCGGGTAGCGGCGGATCGGCGAGGTGAAATGGGTGTAACTCTCGTAGGCGAGACCGAAATGACCGACGTTGTCGGGACTGTAGATCGCCTGGCGCAGCGAGCGCAGCATCACGGTTTGCAACAGCTGCTTGTCCGGCCGGTCCTTGATGCTGTCGATCAGTTTGGCGTAGTCCTTGGCGTGCGGCTCGTCGCCGCCGCCGAGCTGCAGGCCGAAGGTGCCGATGAAGTCGCGCACCTTCAGCAGTCGCTCGGGCGTCGGGCCTTCATGGACGCGATACAGCGCCGGATGCTGGCTCTCCTTGAGGAAGTCGGAGGCGCAGACGTTGGCGGCGAGCATGCACTCCTCGATCACGCGGTGCGCGTCGTTGCGCTCGTAGGGCTCGATGCGCGAAATCTTGCCGTTGTCGTCGAAGATCATGCGCGTCTCGACCGTCTCGAAGTCGATGGCGCCGCGCTTGGCGCGCGCCTTGACCAGCACGTGGAACAGCGCGTCGAGGTTCTCGACATGCGGCAGCAACGCGCCGAGCTTGTCGCGGGCGGCGGCATCCTTGTCGTAGAGCGCGGCGGCGACCTCGGTGTAGGTCAGCCGCGCGTGCGACCACATCACGGCCGGATAGAAGCGGTACTGCTTGATGTCGCCGCCGGCCGAGATGTCCATGTCGCAGACGACGCACAGGCGCTCGACCCGCGGATTGAGCGAACAGAGGCCGTTGGAGAGCTTCTCCGGCAGCATGGGAATCACGCGGCGCGGAAAATACACCGAGTTGCCGCGCTCCGTGGCGTCGGTATCGAGCGCGCCACCCGCCTGGACGTAGTGCGAGACGTCGGCGATGGCCACCACCAGGCGGTAACCCTTGCCCTGGCGCTCGCAATACACGGCATCGTCGAAGTCGCGCGCCGTCTCGCTGTCGATGGTCACCAGCGGCAGCTTGGTGACGTCCTCGCGGCCCTTCCAGTCGGACTTCTTCACCTCGTCCGGCAGTTTCTTCGTTTCCTGCAGCGCTTCCCTGGAGAACTCGTATGGCAGTTCATGCTTCCTCAGCGCAATCTCGATTTCCATGCCGGGGTCGGCGTAGTTGCCGAGGATCTCGATCACATGGCCGATGGGCTGCTTCTGCTTCGACGGCTGCTCGATGATCTCGATCATCACCACCTGGCCATCCTTCGGCTTCAGCGCCTTCTTGTCGCCCTTTTCCGGCGGCGCGATCAGGATGTCCTGGCTGATGCGCTTGTTCTCGGCCACGACGTACCAGATGCCGTGTTCCTCGAAGACGCGGCCGACCAGATGGCTGTTGGCGCGCTCGGTGACTTCGACGATCTTGCCCTCGGGCCGGCCCTTGCGATCCGTGCCGATGACGCGGGCGATGGCGTGGTCGCCATGCAGCACCTTGTCCATTTCCTTGGTCGACAGGAACAGGTCGGCACCGCCGTCATCGGGCGTAAGGAAGCCGAAGCCGTCGGCATGGCCCTCGACGCGACCGCGAATCAGATCGGCCTTGTCGGGGATCAGCCAGTCGTCGCGGCGGTTCTGCAACAACTGGCCGTCGCGCGCCATGGCGCCGAGACGGCGGCTGAAATGCGCCAGTTCGAAATCGGCGACATCGAGCAGTTCGCAGATGCGCTCGAACGACACCGGCACGCCCTGCTCGGTCAGCACCTGCAACACATACTCGCGACTCGGCAGCGGGTGGTCATAGGTGGCGACCTCGCGCTCGAACATCGGATCGGCGCGGCGGATTTTGGAGAGTTTCGCTTTCGCGGGCTTGTTTGACAATTCGGTTATTTCCTTTATGATTCGCGCCTCGTTTCACACCTGCCCAGGTGGCGGAATTGGTAGACGCACTAGTTTCAGGTACTAGCGGGTAACTCCGTGGGGGTTCGAGTCCCTTCCTGGGCACCAGCATTACGGCGAGAGTGGTTACTAACGTCTGTTCCGCAAGGAGCGGTTTGTTCCGCAAAAACAGATTCTACCGCATTACCGGCGGCCTTCCGCCCCTACCTGGCTTGCGCCGCCGGCCTCACCCGCGCGATGCGACGGTCTTTTCGTATGTCCGCAACCCCGCCAGTCCCAGCATGCCGACGACCAGCTCCATGAGCTTGTCGTCTAGCATCGGCGGAACCTTGATCTCGGGCCAGATTACCGTCGCCCAGGTAAGCATGGGATAGACCAGAAAATTGTATGCCAAGCCGGCGGCGCAGATGTAGCCGATGGTCGGGCGCCAGCGGCTGGCGTATTTGTCGCCGCTGGCGGCCTCGGCCCGGTTGGCGTCCGACTGCGCCATGGCCAGCTTAACGTCGGCGTCGAGGGCGGCCAACTGGCCGGTCTGCGCCATTTGCAGCACCTTGAGCTTGGCGTCGGAGGCTGCGGCCGGATCGGGGAAGATGTTGTCGAGCACTTTGCCGACGATGGGAATCAGGGCTGGCGCTTGCCCCAAGCCCGGCTGACGCCTTATCATCCAGCGACAGGGTGATTTTTACATCGGGCTGAGCCATGCCTTACCTCGGAACGCTGCTACAGACGTTTTCAATCGGCATGTTTCTGCTGATGGCGCTGTTCGTCCCGGCGCTCATGATCGTTGCCGCCGGCGGCGCGGCGGCATACGTCATTGCTTGGCGTCGCGGCTGGATTTTTCCCCCATCAGCCTGAGCACCTCGCCCTCCATCGCCCGGATACCGTCGAGGCGCGATGGCGACAAGCGCACGCGCAGGACGCGCGCCACCACGCTCAAGGCGCAGTAGTCCAGTCCCGTCGCGCCGTTCGTGCCGATGCGCCACTGCGTACTCAGCGCGGCGAACAGCTTCAGCGTCTTCCAGTTGCATTCCCAGACTTCGCACGACGGCTCCTCGAAACTCTTGCTTGCACCCAGAGGCAAGCCAAAAACCGCCAGGTCGGTTTCCTTGTTGCCGCCGCCATAAAGCCGGCGCGCGGCAGCTATCAGTTTTTTCTTTTCGCTTCCAGCAGTTCGCGGCGGAAGGCGTCGAACAAGTCGGACGCGGCGGCCGGGTAGTTATCAATCAACAGGCTCAACGCCTCGGGCGAGTAGGCTTCTTCGACGCCCGACCAGCCGACGACGATCTCGGCCAGCGCATCGGCGTCGGCCTTGCCTTGCAGGTTGTCGAAATAGGTCTTGATCGCCTCTTTGGTCAGATAGCGATACTCGACTTCGATCTCGTTGGGACGCGCCTGGCCGGCGATGCTGATGCCGACCTTGGCCTTGAATGTCGGAGCGGGTTGCAGCTTGAACATGGAAAAAATCCCCTTTTGAAATGGCCCCTTGGTGAACTCTGGCGGCGTGAGCGCCAAGGGGAGTTAAACGCCGGCCGGAACGACCGGCCAGCCGCCAGAGACGGGGTTACGGGATGATGTAGCGCGGCTTGGTCGCCAGCACGATGGACACGCTGGAGGTCATGATGCTGTTGATGTCCGACGCCTGCGGCAGGCCGGGGGCGCCGACGTAGCCATAGAACAGGATTTCCAGTCCATCGGGCAGCGCGACCTTGAAGCCCATCTTCGTGCGCGCATCGGAGGCGTTGCGCAGGGCGATCATGCCGGCGTCGACCGGATCCCAGATGACCGGCAGATCGATCTGCACGCCCGAGGCAATGGTCGGAATCTTGCGGCCGATGGTGTCCCAAAGCAGGTTGACTCGACGACACGCCGGACGCCGGGGGCCGGGTGCGGCTGGAAAAGCTCTATAAAGCCCTGTTCGACACGGAAGCGGCCATTCTCGGCAAGCTGTCGCCCCCGCCGGCCGGCGTCAAGGCCGCGCGCTACCGGGAAACCATCACCGATGAGGATAGGCTTGACACTTACAAGCTGATGGCGGTGCGCTGCGAGGTGGAAGGCTAGGCGGCTTTCTTCAGGCCAACCAAGGCGCCATGATTGAAAGCGCCTAACCCTATCTCGGATTTCTCAAGGCCAACTTCTTCGGCCAAACTTTCAACCGCCTGAAGAATCTCGAAATAGGCCATCTTGCGGCCTGCATCGTACTGGCTGTCTGACTTTATCGCGGAGGCGCTCTCTATCAGCCCCTCGATGGCCTCGGTCAGAATGTAGCGATAATCGTTTGAGTCAGACATTTGACCTCTCCTTGATGATCCCTTCCATGATAGCTATTTTCGCCTCTATTTTCTCGATTTCCTTGGGCCAACATCGCGTTACCAAATCATTTTTGTGGACTTGCGTTATCTCCGGCTCGGCGTACTTATCCGGGTTCGCAATCTTGTCGTGGTGAAGTTCAACCTTTTTACGAAATGATCGAATCGACTTTTCCAGTTCTGGCGTTCTTGTCGATTTGTAACGATCATAGGTTCCGTGATGCTGGCCACCCGATTTGGCAATCTCGAAAGGTCTGCTCATGGCACTGGATTCTAATCCCACCCCCGCCCGCCCCACCCAATACGGCTGGGGCCGCTTGATGTTGATGACTTCATCAATCGTCGCGGTCGACAGCGCCGCCGTGAGTTTCGCCCGGCTGCCCATCACGCGCGACGCTTCGCCGATGCCTTTTTCACGCATCGTGTCCAGCAACCATTGCCGCTCGGCGGCCGGGTGCAGACGGGCGCCAGCGGCCTCGGTGCCTTCGCTTTCGGGTAGCAGCCCGGCCCCAGGCCGTACTTGTCGACCTTGGAAAACAGGTCGCAGATGTCCGACTTCGGATGCGTGCCGCTCATGCTCAATCGGGGGCGACTCCTTTGTAGGCTCCCCACCCGGCATCGGCAACATCTCCGACGAACCGGCCGGCTCCGCCCGATATGGACGTCACCCAATACTTGAGCACGTTTGGCGAAACATCGACGAATCCAGGTTGGTGAGCATTCCCGCCCGTCCATCCGTTGATCGTTGCCGATATGGCGGCGTAGCTCGATCCGCGCAGGGCGCGCGTCATGTTCGCGCTGTCGGGCATGGACTTGCGATATTTCTCCGGCGCGATATTCCGTCCAAGGCTGTCGATGTTTGTGGATGGGCCGGCTGCCATCTTGAACAGCGTCGGCGCCATTTGTCCGGGGACGAATTCGACCTTTCCATCTTTCCCAGCCTTCTTTCGCAGCCCATGCGTCACGCCCAGCTTTAGTCGATAAGTCAATATTTTCGACACCTGTGATAAGTCACCTCCACAACACAACCGGAGGGACGCATGATGGCGATGAATCGAATTCAATTTCAACCGGGGTTGTCGATGCCCGAGTTCCTGAAAGCCTACGGTACCGAAGCGCAATGTGAGCAGGCGCCGGAAACGGTTCGCTGGCCGAACGGCTTTTGCTGTCCGCGCTGCGGTCA
>JAUYFI010000009.1 GCA_030691075.1 Sulfurisoma sp.
CATGATCTGCTCGAAATAGCGCTCCAGCGAGCCGAGATTCGATTGCACAAAACCGATCGGGTTGTTGATTTCGTGCGCCACTCCGGCCGCCAGTTGCCCGATCGACGCCAGCTTCTCCGATTGCACCAGTTGCTGCTGGGCCTGCTTGAGTTCGGCATGCAGCGACGACAATTGCTTGAGCTGCTGCAAGAGTTCGGCCTCGGCCTTCTCGCGGCGCGCGATGTCCTCCTCCAGTTCTCGCGTCGCCTCGCGCAACTGCTCGCCGCGGGTGGCCACCAGTTGCTCCAGTTCGCGCTTGGACTTGATCATCTCGGACTCCGCGAACCGCTGCTCGGTGAAATCCTGCAGCGTCTCGACCGCGCCGATCAGCTCGCCGCCGGCATTGGTCAGTGGCGCGGCGGCAAAATACAGCCAGGCGCCGCTCTCGCGCAAACCCGGAAAGAAATCTTCGGCCTCGTAGGCGCCCGCGACCAATTGCGAACGGGTCAGCCGCTTGTTGCCGTACAACTCACTGATGATATTTTCCATGCTGCCGTCAACAATCAGGTCGGCCAGGGTCGACCGCTCCTTGTCGTAGAACACTTGTTGGTGGCCTCGGGTGCCCACCATGTCGGCGGCCTTGATGCCGAGGAGCTGCTCGCAGGCCTTGTTCCAGTGCGTAATCAGATGCTTGTCGTCGATGACGAAGGTAGGCACCGGGTTGCTGTCGACAATCTGTGCCAGCGCCTGCTGCGCGTGCTTCTGCCGGGTTTCGGCACGCTTGCGCTCGGTGGTGTCGAGGTAGCTGCCGAGGTTGATCGTCTGCCCGTCCACATTCATCCGCGTGGCGACCAGATCCGCCCAGCGTTCCTCCCCCTGCGCCGTGAGCAAGGCCACTTCGTAGCGTTTGGGTACAGCCATGCCATTGATGCGGGACTGGCCGCGCTCTTTGACCATGTCCCGCATCCGCGGATGAAATACTTCCCAGAACTTCATGGCCAGCAGCTGTTGCCGCGAATAGCCGGTCAGTTCGCACATCGCCTGATTGACCAGTACCAGCCGTTCTCCGGCATGGCAGGCAATGCCGGCCGGATGCACTTCTATCAGCACAGCCAGTTGGCTCAACGAGATTGCGACATCCAATGTCGGCTCGGGAATATTAGCCATGGTCAGCCCAACAGGTTGGCAAAACCGTCGAAGTGGCGCTCGGTCTGTTCCAGCACCGAACGCAGATCGGGTTCGTTGAGACCCAGGCGTTGCCACGCGGCGGCTTCCGGCGGCGGCACCAGGGCATCCGGGTCGCCCGCCAGATCGAGCGCATGCGTCAGCACATCGGCGACATGAACGACGTCCGCCATGTCGGCCGGCACCCTGGGTGCGGCCGGATTCACCCGATGATGCCGTTCCACCGCTGCGGCGATCGGCGCCGGAATGCGCCAGTGGCGGCACAGCTCGCTGCCGATTTGCGCGTGGTCGAAGCCCAGCACTGCGCGCTCGGCGTCGAGCAGCAGGCAATCCTCCTGTTTGCGCCGCAGCAGGATTTCGGCATAGGCGGCCGGATGCGTGACCACCAGCACCAGGCGGCCGATGTCGTGCAGCAATCCGGCCAGAAACAGGGTTTCCGGCCGCAGTTTCGCCAACCGCGCCAACGTCGCGGCGCAGCATGCGACGCCGAGCGAGTGGCGCCAGATAACCCCGGCTTCGAAGCCCGCGGCGCCGCTTGTCGGCCACGCCGTGGCTATTCCCGCTGTGGTCACCAGCGAGCGGATATTGACGAAACCGAGCACCGTAATCGCCTCGGCAATCGTGTCGATCCTGCCCTGCATGCCGTAGAAGGGCGAATTGGCCACGCGCAGGGTGCGCGCCGCCAGCGCCTGGTCATGGCCGATGCCGCGCGCCAGCCGGTCGATATCGACATCCTCCTCGCCCATGGTTTGCAGCAGTTCCATCACCACCGTCGGCAGCGAGGGCAGCGCGCGCAGGCTGCCGACGATCTGCTCCAGGCTCGGCGGCTTCATCGCAAGGGCTCCAGACGATAGTCCAGCACTGCCTTGAACAGCATTTGCGCGCCGCCGCTGTCGCCTTCCATCGGGCAATGACGGAACAGGTGCCTGATGCGCTGGCGCGTTGTTTCCCGGGCGGCATGCAGTTCGGCCTCATCGCGCTGAGGTTCGATCGCGACGGCGACAATGCCGCGCTGGGCGAGTTCTTCCAGTGTCGCCTCGGTGAGGATGCTGCCTGCCGTCATCAGCACCTGCCCGTCGGCGCCGAGCACCGCCGCCGCCAGTCGTGCGCCGGGCTGTACCTCGTTCAGGGGAAGCGGGGTTGAGTTCTCGGGCGTCATGATGTTCCGTCCGGTATGAATATCAGCAAGTAGCCGCGCTGCTGCATGATCGAATCGACGGCATGGCAGCTTACCCGATAGACGCAGTCGTCAATAGTCATCCCGGCCTCGCCGCGTCCCTGCGCCACCAGTTCCGCCGCCGCGGCCGGCAGCGCCTCGGCGACAAATGCGCCGAGCAGCGGGTGCTGCGCGAAACGCCTGGTTGCATCGGCGTTGGCAAACACCAGCAAGCCGCCGGGGTCGACGCCGAGCAGCGGCACCGGCAGGCAGTTCACGATTTCCTGCACCGCCGCCAGCGCGGTCTCGCCGAGTTCCGTGCGCTGCCGCTGCGCCTCCAGCGCCTCCTGCAATTGGGCATTGACGCGAATCAGTTCGGTGTTGGTGGCCTGTACCTGCCGGTTCAGGCGCCTGTTCTCGTCGTGCAGCGCCTTGCGGCGGAAGGCCTCCTCGATCTCGGCCTTGAGCATGTCATCGTCCCAGGGCTTGGAGAGAAACTTGTAGATGGCGCCCTCGTTGATGGCATCGGTAATGCTTTGCAGGTCGGCATAGCCAGAGAGCACCACGCGCACCGTGTCCGGATAAAGTTCCTTGGCCCGGCGCAGAAACTCGACCCCGCTCATGCCCGGCATGCGCTGGTCCGAAACGATGACATCGACCCGGCTGCGGGCCAGTTCATCCAGCCCCGCCTGGCCGCCATTGGCGGTCAACACTTGGTAAGCCTCGCGCCGCAGCAGACGTCTGAGCGACGACAGGATGCTGTCTTCATCGTCCACCAGCAACAATGTCGGCTTCGCGGATGCGTCGGAGTCTGCCGGAGAAATTTCGCTCATCGCTCTAAATGGGTTCCTCGTGGTGCGCAGTGCTAGCTTTTCCGATACCGCAGATCGTACTCGCGGAAGGCCTCGCGCACCAGCTTGCGCAGGGCTTCGTCCTCCCACGGCTTGGTCAGGAAACGCCAGATGGCACCGCGGTTGATGGCATCGGTGATGCTCTGCAGGTCGGTGTAGCCGGACAATACCATGCGAATGGTATCGGGATGCAGTTCCTTGACCCGGTTGAGAAACTCGGTGCCGCTCATTTGCGGCATGCGCTGGTCGGAGATGATCACCTGCACGTCATTGGTCGCCAGCATTTCAAGACCCTCCATCGGGTCGGTGGTGGTCAGGATGCGGTAGCCTTCGCGGCGCAACAGGCGCTTCAGCGAGTTCAGGATTCCCGCTTCGTCATCCACCAGCAGCAGGGTTTCGGCCGGCGTTTCAGCGGCGACGGCGATGGCCTTGCCTGCCGTCAGCATCGCCTCGAACTGCTCCGCCGGCAGGGGCTTGCTGAACAGGAAGCCCTGCATTTCGTCGCAGCCGAGCTTGCGCAGGAAGCTGAGCTGGGCCTCGGTTTCAACGCCCTCGGCGATCACCGTCATATGCAGATTGTGCGCCAGTCCGATAATGGCCCGCGCCACGGCGGCGCTGTTCGGATCGGTGCACACATGATTGACGAAGGAACGGTCGATCTTCAGATACTGCACCGGCAATTGCGTCAGATAGGCCAGGCTGGAATAGCCGGTGCCGAAATCGTCGATCGCCAGTTTGGTGCCCGCCGCATGCAGCTCGCGCAGCAGCTCGATGGTCTGTTCGGGCGATTCCATCAGCAGGCTTTCGGTCAGCTCCAGTTCCAGCCACTGGGTTTCCAGGGCCGCGGCGTCGAGATATTTGCTGCACAGTGCGGGCAAGGCATCCTCAGCGTTGCGCACTCGCAGTTGCTGCTGCGAGACATTCACGCCGACGGTGACGATGGGTATGCCGCGATCGAGCCAGGCGCGCTGCTGGCGGCAGGCCTCGGCCAGCACCCAGTCGCCTATCGGCTGGATCAGCCCGGTCTCTTCGGCCAGCGGAATGAAATCGTTCGGCTGCACCAGCTTTCCGTTGTGCTGCCAGCGCAGCAACGCCTCGGCGGCGACAATCCGGCCGCTGCGCAGATCCACCCGCGGCTGATAGTGCAGCAGCAGTTCCTTGCGCTCCAGCGCGTGGCGCAAGGCGGTCTCCAGCTCCAGACGGTCGACCGCGCCCTGGTTCATGGCTTCGACGTAGAACTGGAAACGGTCGCGGCCTTCCTTCTTGGCTCGTGCCAGGGCATTCGCGGCGTTGGCCAGCAGGTTGTCGGCGCTGTCGCCGTCCTTGGGAAACAGGGCGATGCCGATGCAGGCAGTGACGTGCACTTCCCGGCCGAACACATCGATCGGCAATGCGGCGGCATCGAGTATCTTGCGCACCGCGACGGCGACATCGAGGCTTTCCGTCACTTCCGGCATGAGGATGACAAAATTGTCGCCGCTGCGCCGGGCGACGGTATCCGCATGGCGCAGGCAAGCCGTCAGGCGCCCGGCCAGTTCAACCAGCAGCTTGTCGGCGCCGCGATGTCCGAGTGTCTGGTTGAGCCGGCTGAAGCCGTCGAGATCGAGCTCCAGCGCCGCCACCGAATTTCCGCTGCGCCGCGCCAGCGCCAGCGCCTGGGCCAGCCGGTCGTTCAGCAGAATCTCGTTGGGCAGGCCGGTCAGCGCGTCATGATGGCCAAGGAAGGCGACGGCTTGTTCCTTTTCCTTGCGCGCGGTGACGTCGACGCTGTAGCCGACGATCTCCTGCGGCTCGCCTGCGGCGTCGCGCACCAGGAGGCACTCGTCGGCGATCCAGCGCCATGAGCCGTCGCCATGGCGGAAGCGGTATTCAATGCGTGAACGCCCCGTGGCGAACAGTTCGGAAATCTTGCCCAGCACGCGCGGGCGTTCATCCGGATGGACGCTGCCGATCCACGAAGAAGGCTGGTCGATAAAAGTTTCCGGTGCGTGGCCCAGCAATTTGGCGACATTGGGGCTGATGTAGGTCGCGCCGTAATCCGGCTTCGCCCGCGCGGTGTAGATCACCGCCGGACTTTCCTGCAGCAGGAAAGCCAGTCGCGCCTCGTTGGCCGCCAGCTTCCGATGCGCCTTGTCGATGGCCTCTTCGCGGGCCTGCAGCGAGGTGGCCATGGCGTCGAAGCCGCGCGCCAGTTCGCCCAGTTCGCCGGTCTTCCCGGTCTGTCCCGAGCGGGCATCGAAATCGCCGCCGGTGATACGGCGGGACGCCGTCGTCAGTCCCCGCACCGTGCGCATGACGCCGAGCTCGGCGCCGGCAATGCCCAGCCCCAGGGTCGCCAGCAGCGCACCGAGCGCGATGGCCAGGCTTCGCCAGTATTCCTGCAGCAACGCTTCACGGAGTGCTTTCTGCGAAACTCCAATGGCCACGTGCAAAGCGTCCTTGCTCGCGCCGCTGGTGGCGGCAAAGGCGAAGGCGCGTTCAATGCCGTCCAGACCCCGCGTCACGGCCGTGCCGCGCGGTGTCTTCAGTATCTGCTGCACCAGCGGATGCCGGACGTCCTCGACAGCCGGCAAGGCATCCGGCTTGGCGCCCCGAAAAATCAACTGGCCGTTGCGGTCGAAAAGCAGCGCTACGGTATCGTCCGTCAGCTCCCGGTCGGCGATCAGTCCGCCCAATGCGTCCGTACTCACGGCGACAATGGCCACTCCCAACGCTTCATCTCCTGCGCCCATCACCGGCTGGGCAAAGGCTATTTGCGGGGTGTTGGTTGCCCGCCCGCGAACCATTCCGCTGACTGTAAATCGCTTTTGCGCCAGCGCTTCCCGGAAATAGGCCCGATCGGAAAAGTCCTTGCCGGCCGCCGCCGCCGCCGCGGACGTGCATGTCATGCGACCCTGGCGATCGATAAAGGCAAGAACCTTGTACTGCGGCAAGCGCGCCTGCATGGCGTCTACATAGGTTTGGCAGTGAGCAATATCGCCGCCGTGAATGCCCATGTCCGTCGCCATGGCCACCAGCAGATCACGTGCCGACGCGGTGACCGCTTCCACCCGCACCAGCGCGCCCTCGAGTCGCAGGTGCAGGCTATCGGCCTGTTCGCGCACCGTTCGCTGGTAGCCCTGATAGTGCGCCACGCTCAGCCCGATCAGCGATGGCACCGCGCCCGCGAGCACCAGCAGGACAATGCG
>JAUYFI010000021.1 GCA_030691075.1 Sulfurisoma sp.
ATGATTTCCTTGATGCGTTCCTTGTCTTCCCTGGTCGATTTCTTGGTGCTGGTGCCCATTACCTCGATACCGATTTCCTGCAGCGCCGAGACGACCGACCAGGATTTCACCCCGCCGGTGATGAGCAGCACGCGCTTGCCCGAGAGGCGCGCCCGGTATGGCTCGATGCGCGCCCAGGCGCGGGCTTCTTCGCTGGCGATCAGAGCTTCCGTGCGTGCCAGCAGCTCTTGCGGTGCACCCTGCTGGACCAGCAGCTTGGCGATGTTTCTGAGGGATTCCGAGGTGTCGGAAATACCATAGAAAGAACCTTCGAAATAAGGGATGCCATAGCGTTCCTCCATCTTGCGGGCGATGTTGATCAGGGCCTTGGAGCACACCATCATCGCCGCCTTGGCGCGATGCGATTGGGCCACGTCCGAGTAGCGCGCATCGCCGGAAATGTTGGCCAGCACGCGGATGCCGAGCGCGTCGAAGAGCGGCTTCACCTGCCACAGTTCGCCGGCCAGGTTGTATTCGCCGTAGATATTGATGTCGTAGGGGGTGGTGAACTCAGGTTCCTGGGTGCCGACCACGTAGTCCAGCAGCGCCTCGCCGCCCAGCTTGTTGCCCAGGTTCTTGCTGCCGGCGAAGCCCGGCGCGTTGACCGGGATCACCGGCTTGCCGAACTTGGTGGCTGCGGCCTTGCACACCGCCTCGATGTCGTCGCCGATCATGGCGGTGACGCAGGTCTGGTAGACGAATACCGCGGGCGGATCGTATTTTTCGAAGATATCGCCGATCGCCCGGAACAGGCGCTTTTCGCCGCCGTAGACCCCGTCGAGGTCGCCGATGTCGGTGGTGAAGCCGGTGCGATACAGCTTCGGGCCGCTCGACGCGGCATGGCGGTTGTCCCAGTAATTACCCTCGCAGGCGATCGGGCCGTGCACCAGGTGCGCCACGTCGACGATGGGTTGCAACGCGATCTTGGCGCCGTCGAAGGCGCAACCGCCTGCCGCCGCGCCGGGCATGAGCTG
>JAUYFI010000024.1 GCA_030691075.1 Sulfurisoma sp.
CGCCGTAGTTGCGCGTGGTGGAACTGTCGGCCTGCTCGAAGCCGAGGAACAGGCGGGAAAGGTGTTCGGGGGACATGCCCACCCCGGTGTCGGTCACGCGGAAATTCGTCAGCCTGCCGGCGCGGCTCGTCATCAACGTGACCCCGCCGCGCGCGGTGAATTTCATCGCGTTGGACAGCAGATTGACGAGTATCTGTCGCAGCCGCAATGCGTCACCCTCGAACCAGCCAGACAGGTCCGGCGGCGTCGAGATGAACAGGGCCAGGCCCTTGGCGCGGGCGGCATCGGCGATCAGAGCCACGGCATCGACGATGACGGCGTCGAGCCGGAAGGGGCGCTGCTCCACATTGAGCTTGCCGGCCTCGATCTTCGAAAAATCGAGAATATCGTTGATCACGCCGAGCAGGTGTTCGCCCGAGTCGAGAATGCGCGCGCAGGTCTCCCCGGTCTTGCGCCCATGATTCTCGCGCATGCCGATCCGCGCCAGCCCGAGCACGGCATTGAGCGGCGTGCGAATCTCGTGGCTCATGTTGGCGAGGAAATTGCTCTTGGTCCGGCTGGCCGCTTCCGCCTGCACGGTGCGCTCCCTGAGCGCCTCGTTGATGCTCTCCAGTTCGAGCCGGGCCTTCGTCAGCGCCTGTTCCCGCGCCCCCAGCGTGTCGACCAGCAGCCGCAGGGAACCGGCCACATGGGCGATCTCGTCGCCGCTGCCGGCATCGGCCAGGCGCAGGCTCTGGTTCAGGGCCGTGCCGTTTTCCGGCTCCCGCGCATAGATCAGGGTCGATCGATCGAGGGCCTGCAGTCGGCGGCTCACCCGCAGCAGCCAACTGCCCAGGACGCCCCAAAGGATCAGGGACAGGGACAGCAGGATGACAGCGGCCATCGTGACAATCCGCAAGGGGGAAAAATGGAAGTCCAGCCGGTGTGTCACCACCAGCCGCAGGCCTTCCCCCAGGCCTTTCAGAATCAGGGTGTGTTGAACCACATCCCCGCCGCTTTCCTGGCGCGGGCCATCGGCAAGCAGCGGCAACTGCCGCGCCGTGTCGCCCAGCGAACTGGCGACGACCTTGCCTTGCCAGGCCAGGCGCAATTCGCTCATGTGATCGGCCAGGCCGTGGAGCAGCGCGTTATCCAGCGCCCGTACCAGAACCAGATGCCCGGGCACGCCCTTGCCAATCAGCATGGGTTGGGAGAAGACCCGATACAGGGTTTCCCGCCCGGCATCGTGGAACCATGCGTCCGGACTCGCCGGCCGATGATTCGCGGCGTCGAGAATGCCCTCGCCGTGGCTGAACAGGATGCGGTTGTCCGCGTCGGTCACCAGGATCTGGGCATGGGTGTCGAGGAGTTTGCGATAGGCGATGTAGCCCCGCAGCCGGGCCCATTCCGCGCCGGGTTCCCGCAGGGCGCGGGCGTAGTCGAGGTCGGACTTGAGCTCGACGGCGGCATTCTCCATGCCCTGCAGGCGACTCTCCATGCGGCCCGGATAGTAGGACGTCATGGTCGCCACTTCATCTTTCAGCGCCGCGTCGCGGACGCCGGAGGAAAACCAGAGGCCGCCCAGGGTAATGCCCGCCGTGAAGATGGTCAGGGTGACGACCAGCCGGAGCCCGGCCTGGGTGCCAAGGGCCTGCGAAGGGCGCAGATTCATCGCGTCACTCGGCGCGGCCTGCCCAGCGGTCATTCACCATGTCGGCGACGCTGAAATTCCCGGCTTCCGGCGTGGCGGCCCGGAAAAAAATGTCCGTGTCCGCGAGCTGCCGGGTCGAGAAGCGGCCGTCGCGGCTGAAGGAATACGGATAGGCTTTCAGCGCCTTGATGAAGGCATCGCGTTCCGCCGGCTCGCGGATGTCCAGGGCCGTCATCAATTCCGCCGGGCTGTGACTGGCGATCCATTGCAGGCTGCGGCGCAGGGCGCGCACCATTTTTTCCACCAGCTCCGGCGACTTGACAATGACATCGGAGCGGGTGGCCAGCGCGGCATGCAGGAAGTGGCCACCGGGAACCTTGGCCACCGGGGCCGCGCCATCCCGCTCGCCGAGATTGACCAGGAAGAAGACCTGCTTCGCCTCGCGCAGCCGTGTGGCGAAGGGCTCGTCGCCCATGACCGCATCCACCACCCGGCTCGTCAGCACCGAGGACTGCGCCTCCCAGCTCTGGCCGGCCGAGACGATGCTCACTTCCCCGGGCTTGACGCCGTCGCTCTTCAACACCACTTCCAGGAGCTGCTGCGAGGTGGTCTTGGCGCCCTTGGTGCTGCTGTTCACGCCCAGGCTGCGGCCGCGCAGGTCGGCCACGCGCTTCACCTTGTTGCGCAGATCGGCCCGCACCATGAGCACGAAGAGCGGCGCGTCGTTCACCGCGGCGATGGTGACCACATCGGCCCCGTTCAGCTTCGCCGACATCTGCGCCGGCTCGCCCGCCACGATGAAATCCGCGTTGCGGTTGGCCAGGTTCGCCAGCGCCACGCCGCCGCCGCCGACGTGCAGTATTTGCAACCGCAACCCCTCGGCGGTGTCGGCGCCGATCTTCGGAATCAGATCCACCGGCAGGTAGGAGAGATTGCGCGGCCCCGGCGCGCTCAACACCACGCGCACCGGCGCCTCGGCGAGCGCCGCCGACGTCAGCAGGCCCGACAGCAGCAGTCCAAACAAGAGTCGTTGCATGTATTTTCACCTTGACGTGTATTGATGTCGATGCCGGCGCGCTTGCCGTGAGGGTAATGGGCGCCGATTAAATCGGCCGAGACCGATCGTAGAGCGTTTCCGGTGCGATGTCGATACTGTCAGTCCTTGTCGGCAAACGGATTGCGGCTGGTCTTGTACTGGATGCGCAGCGGCGTGCCCTGAAGCTTGAAGGCTTCCATGAAGCAGCCTTCAAGGTAGCGGGTGTAGGACGCCGGCACGTGGTCGAGCGCGTTGCCGTGGATGACGATGATCGGCGGGTTGCTGCCGCCCTGGTGGGCGTAGCGCAGCTTCGGCCGCGAGAGGCCGTGGCGCGGTGGCGCCTGCTTCTGCACGGCGGCGGCGAGCACGCGGGTGAGTTGCGGCGTCGGCATCTTTTTCATGGCCGCCGCCCAGGCCTTGTCGACCGAGCCGAGCACGGCCGCGATGCCCTGGCCCTTGAGCGCCGAGACGTAATGGACGCGGGCGAAGCCGAGGAAGTTGAGCTTGCGGCCAATGTCGATTTTCACGCGTTCCTTGCGGTAGTCGTCGATCGCGTCCCACTTGTTCACCGCCAGCACCAGCGCGCGGCCGGCCTCGATGACGAAGCCGGCGACATGGGCGTCCTGGTCGGAGATGTCCTGGCTGGCATCGACCATCAGCACGACGACGTTGGCCTCCTCCACCGCCTGCAGCGTCTTGATGACCGAGAACTTTTCGATGGTCTCGAAGACGCGGCCTCGGCGGCGCAGGCCGGCGGTGTCGATCAGGGTGTATTGCCTGCCGTCGCGGTCGAACGGCACCTCGATGGCGTCGCGCGTCGTGCCCGGCATGTCGAAGGCGATGACGCGCTCTTCGCCGAGCAGGGTGTTGATCAGCGTGCTCTTGCCCACGTTGGGACGACCGACGATGGCCACCTTGGGCACCCTGGTTACGACAGCAGGCTTCTCGCTGCCCTCCGCCGCCGTCTCGCCAGCGACGACTTTTTCGGCCCAGGGCTCCAGCGCCAGCTCGACCAGTTCGCGCACGCCGTCGCCGTGGGCGGACGAAATCACCAGCGGCTCGCCGCAGCCCAGCTCGTGAAACTCGGCGGCGACCATGGCGCGAACCATGCCCTCGGCCTTGTTCACCACGAGATGCAGCGAGCGGCCGCTCTTGCGCAGGCGGTCGGCAATGGCCCGATCCTGCGGCGTCAGGCCGGCGCGACCATCGACGATGAACAGCAGCACGTCGGCTTCGGCGATGGCCGACTCGGCCTGGCGCGCCATCTCGTGCACGATGCCGTCCTTGGCCGTGGGCTCGAAGCCGCCGGTATCGACGACGAGGAAGGGCTGGCTGCCCATGCGGCCGTGGCCGTAGTGGCGGTCGCGCGTGAGGCCCGGCAGGTCGGCCACCAGCGCGTCGCGCGTCTTGGTCAGGCGATTGAACAGCGTGCTCTTGCCGACGTTGGGGCGGCCGACGATGACCAGGGTGGGGATCATTGGGCGTGGGTCACGGCGGACGAAATATCAGTTCGCGCCCAGGGCGTGAATGCCGCCCTTGCGCGTCTGCACCACCACGGCGCCGGACGCGCCGGACGCGCGCTGCGGCTCGGCCATGACTTCGCCGCCGTCGGTTTTCTGCCGCGCGGCGAAGGCGCCGTCGTCGGCGCGCAGGAAATGCACCATGCCCTCGAAATCCGCCACCGCCACCAGCTTGCCCAGCACCAGCGGACGCGACAGGCCCCGGTTGGCGAGCTTGTCCTGCTTCCAGACGCTGCCGCCGCTGGTGCGGTCGAGCGCGTGCACCACGCCCTTGTCGTCGCTGACATAGACATGGCGGGCATCGACGTCGATACCGGCGCGGGAGGACAGCTCGCGCGACCACAGGGCGTTGCCGGAGACCAGGTCGAAACAGGCGACGCGCCCCTGGTAGGCGGCGGCGCAGACCTCGCGCCCCGCCACCACGGCGGAACTGGCGACATCGGCCACGCGCTCGAGCTCGGTCGCGCCCTTGGGCAGAGCCACGGTGCTTTCCCAGAGCGCCGCGCCGTTGTTGATGGCGATGGCGACCAGCTTGCCGCCGGGGAAACCGGCGATGACGGCGCGATCGACCAGCGTCACGCCGACGTTGGAGCGCAGGGAGAGCGCCGGCGTGCTGCGCTGGTAGACCCAGCGGCGGGCGCCTGAAGCTGCCTCGAAACCATAGATGCGCGAGTCGCCCGAGCGCACCACCACCAGGCCGTCGGCCACGGCCGGCGCGGCCAGCACTTCGGAACTGGCGCGGGCCTGCCACAGCGGCTTGCCGCTGTCGGCATCGAAAGCCAGCACCTCGCCCTTCTGCGTACCGACCACGACCACCTTGGCATCGGCGCCGACGCCGCCCGAGATATCCTTTCCGGCGGAAACCTTCCACATCTGCTTGCCGTTGTCGAAGCGGTAGAGATTGCCGTTACTGCCGGCGGCATAGACGCGCTCGCCGACCACGGCGGGGGTGAATACGAACTGACCGGCGTCGCCGACGCTGTTGCTCCAGAGCATGCGCGCCTCGGCCGTCGTCTGAATGGCGGTCAACTCGGCCGGCTTGTTCTTGGGCGCGGTGGCGAAGGGATTGATCTTGTCGACGGTGGAGCAGCCGGCGGCGCCGAGCAGGGCGACGACAAGCAACGCAGCGCGCATCACTTGGCGCCTCCCGTCGTTCCGAGGGCGTCGAGCTTGGCTTGCAGCATGTCCTTGTAGGGCGCCTGCTGCCGCGCCGCCGTCCCGCCAGTCCCACGGGGATTTCCTTCGGTCACGCCGACTTTTTGCGCAAGCCTGGCCAGCGCCGCCTCGTAGGCCGCCTTCGCCTCGGCCGGCTTGCCCTGGGCGACCAGGACATCGCCGCGCGCTTCGCTGAAGCGCGGCGCGAAGCTGGCGGCGGCGGGTTCGGCGGCGAGTTGCTTCATCGCTTCGTCATAAGCCTTTTCATCGAGCAGCACCGTCGCCAGGCGCAGGCGCGCCAGGTCGCGCAGCGCCTCGTCTTTCGCATTCTCGGCCGCCCACTGCAACTGCGCCTTCGCCGTCTTGATGTCGCCGGCATCGAACTGGGCCCTGCCCGAAAGCATGGCCGCCATGCCGGCGTAGGCGGTCAGCGAATACTTGTCGATCAGCTCGCCGGCCAGTTCGCGCGCGCGCTTGGCGTCGTTCCGCGCCGCGGCCTGCTGCACGCCCATGTAGAGCGCCGAGGCTTCGGCGGTCTGCTGGCGCTGCCACCAGTTCCAGCCCTGCCAGGCCAGCGCCGCCGCCGCCACCGCCACCACGACAGCGGTGACGAGATTGCCGTGCAGCTTCCACCAGGTTTTCAGTTCGTCGAGCTGTTCCTGTTCTTCGAGGTCATAGACCGCCATCTTCTTCGTCTCCAAACAGCCAGGCGCCCACGGCGTCGGCGAGTTCATCGGCCGCGACGCGGCGTTGTTCCGCCGCCTCGCGCAGGGGTTTCAGGGTTACTTCGTTGGCCTGCGCCTCGTCGTCGCCGATGATGACGGCGAGCGGCGCGCCCGAGGCGTCGGCGCGTTTCATCTGCGACTTGAAGCTGCCGCCGCCGCAATGCAGCTGCACGGCGAAACTGGCGTCGCGCAGGCCTTCGGCGACGCGGAAAGCGAAGCGGCCAGCCGCCTCGCCCTGATGCACGACATAGACATCGGGGGCCGGCTTGTCATGCCGGTTGCCCTGGTCGCTCCACAACGCCAGCAGCCGTTCCACGCCCATGGCGAAACCGCAGGCCGGCGCGGACTTGCCACCGAGCTGACCGACGAGGCCGTCATAGCGGCCGCCGGCGCAGACCGTGCCCTGGGCGCCGAGCCGGTCGGTGACCCACTCGAACACGGTGAGGTTGTAGTAGTCGAGACCGCGCACCAGCCGCGGGTTGATGCGGTAGGGCAGGCCGGCGTCCTTGAGTATCTGCTGCACGCCCTCGAAATGCTGGAGCGATACTTCGCCGAGATAGTCGATCAGCTTCGGCGCGCCCTCGATCACGCCGGCGAGCGCCGGGTTCTTGCTGTCGAGAATGCGCAGCGGATTGGCGTGCAGGCGGCGCTTGGCCTCTTCGTCGAGGACATCGACATGGCTGGCGAGATAGGCGATGAGGTCGGTGCGATGCTTCGCCCGTTCCTCGGGCTGACCCAGCGAGTTGATTTCGAGCTCGATGTGATCGAGCGCGAGATCGTCCCACAGCCGCTGGCACATCAGGATCTGCTCGGCATCGACGTCCGGTCCGGCGAAGCCCAGTGCCTCGACGCCGACTTGGTGGAACTGGCGGTAGCGGCCCTTCTGCGGCCGCTCGTGGCGGAACATCGGCCCCATGTACCAGAGCCGGCGCGGGGCATCGTAGAGCAGATTGTGCTGCAAAACCGCGCGCACGCAGGAGGCGGTGCCCTCGGGCCGCAGCGTGAGTTGCTCGCCGTTGAGGCTGTCGGTGAAGGAATACATTTCCTTCTCGACGATGTCGGTGACCTCGCCGATGGCGCGCGCGAACAGCGGCGTCGGCTCGACCAGGGGCATGCGGATCGGCCGGTAGCCGTAGGCGGCGAGCCAGTTCCGCACCAGGTCCTCGAACTGCTCCCACAGCTCGGCGTCGTCGGGCAGGATGTCGTTCATCCCGCGGATGGCTTGCAGGGGCTGGCTCATGCGTTTTTCTTCGGGTACTTGCGCGCGACGTAATCGTCGATGATGGCGCGGAACTCGGCGGCGATATTTTCTCCACGGAGCGTGGTGGCGCGCTCGCCGTCGACATAGACGGGCGCCACGGGCTCCTCGCCGGTGCCGGGCAGCGAGATGCCGATGTTGGCGTGCTTGCTCTCGCCGGGGCCGTTGACGACGCAGCCCATCACGGCCAGCGTCATGTCCTCGACGCCGGCGTGGGAGAGCTTCCATTCGGGCATTTGCTCGCGCACGTAGTCCTGGATGTCCCGCGCCAGTTCCTGGAAGGTGCTGCTGCTGGTGCGGCCGCAGCCGGGGCAGGCCACGACCATCGGCGTGAAGGCGCGCAGGCCCAGGGTCTGGAGGATTTCCTGCGCCACGATGACCTCGCGCGCGCGGCTGCCGCCGGGCTCGGGAGTGAGCGATATGCGGATGGTGTCGCCGATGCCTTCCTGCAGCAGCACGGCCAGCCCCGCCGTCGAGGCGACGATGCCCTTGCTGCCCATGCCGGCCTCGGTGAGACCCAGGTGCAGCGCATGGTCGCCGCGCAATGAGAGCTCGCGGTAGATGGCGATCAGGTCCTGCACGCCGGAGACCTTGCAGGAGAGGACGATGGCGTCGCGCGACAGACCGAGTTCCTCGGCGCGCGCGGCGGATTCCAGCGCCGAGGTGACCATCGCCTCGCGCATGATCTCGATGGCGTCCCCGGGCTCCTTGCGTTTGGCATTTTCGTCCATGACGCGGGCGAGCAGCGCCTGGTCGAGGCTGCCCCAGTTGACGCCGATGCGCACCGGCTTCTGGAACTTGCAGGCGAATTCGATCAACTGGGCGAACTGCTCGTCGCGCTTGGCGCCCTTGCCGACGTTGCCGGGATTGATGCGCAGCTTGGCCAGCGCCTCCGCGCAAGCGGGATGCTCGGCCAAGAGCTTGTGGCCGTTGAAATGGAAGTCGCCGATCAGCGGCACGTCGAGATTCATCGCCAGCAGCCGCTCGTGAATTTTCGGCACGGCGGCCGCAGCCTCGCGGGTATTGACGGTGATGCGCACCAGCTCGGAGCCGGCGCGATGGAGCTCGGCCACCTGCATCGCCGTGGCCAGATCGTCGGCGGTGTCGGTGTTGGTCATCGACTGCACGACAACCGGCGCCGTGCCGCCAACGCCGACTTTCCCGACCATGACGCGACGCGTCGGGCGACGCGGCGTGGGGCCGCGAGGAATCTCCACGCTATCCGCCATCCTAGTCGATCGTGAGGCGCGCGACCTCGTCGCGGGCATGCGGCTTCAGGTCGATTTCGCGATCGCCGTCAAGAATGCGCACGACCGAGGCACGACCGACCCACAACTGGAACGGCGCCTTGCCATTGGCGACCTGGCGGTCGCCGCCCGGGAACTCGCCGCTGAGGATGACGCGCTGGTTTGCGTCCTTGATCTCGACCCAGGACTTGCCGGTGAACGTCAGCACCAGTTGCCGACCGTCCGGCGGCAAAACAGTGGCGACGGGAGGGGCGACCGGAACATCGCCCGTGGCGGCAGGGGCGGCGGGCGACTCGACGCGCGCCAGCGGCGGCTGCACGACAGGTTGCGCCGACGGTGTCTCGACCTTCGCGACGGCAGAGTCGCGGGGGAAGGAGGGGACGGACTCGGGCGATATGAGATGCCAGGCAATCAGGCTGGCCGCGAGCACAACCAGGACGATGGCCCCGGCTACCCAGGCCGACAGCCGGCGCTCGCCGGGCTGGGGCATGGCCGCGCCGGTGTCGTCGGGCGGGCGCACCTCGGCAGTCGCCAGGGGCGAGCCGGCATTGAGCATGGCAAGCAGCGGCTCGGGCGCCAGCTTGAGAAGGCGCGCATAGCCGCGGATGAAGCCGCGCACGAAAGTGGCGCCCTGCAGACCCTGGTAGTCGTCGGCCTCGAGCGCCTCGATCTGGCGCGGGCTGAACTTGAGTACATTGGCCGCATCGGCCAGGCTCAGGCCACGGGCCTCGCGCGCCTCGCGCAGCCGGCGACCCGGCAGCTCGGAAAAAGTCGGCGCTGGCGGAACGGCGGCGGCATCGGCGGCCATCGCATCCGCGGTGGCATCGACATCGAGGGAGCGGTCTACGTCGGCCTGGCTCACTCGAAAATTCCCTGAGTCAGCTTGCGGTACTCGGCCGAGTCGGCGAACTTGCGACGCAGATGGGTAATCCAGCGCGTCTCCGCCTCGCGATCACCGCTTTTGCGTTCGATGCGCAGCGCCAGCCAGGCGCTGGCTGCCGTCGGCTCGGCACGCCGATGCACGTCGTTCAGCCGCGTGCGGGCCTCGCCCAGACGCCCCTGCTGATAAAGCACGTCGGCCAGCAGGTATTGGCCATCGATGCCGGCGGGATCGAGGCGCAGGGCGTTGGTCAGATAGTCCTCGGCGCGCTTGAAATCCTTGATGCGGCTGGCGCAGAGGCCGGCATTGACCAGCGGGCGGGCCGGCGTGGCGTAGAGCGGGTTCTTCGCCGCCGCTTCGAAATGGGCGAAGGAGCGCGCCTCCCGCCCGCTCTGACAGAGGAACCAGCCCATGTTGCCGTTGATCTCCGGATCGCCCGGTGCCAGGCGCAGTGCCTGCTCGAAGTGCTCCTCGGCCCGCGGAGTCTCCTTCATCTGCATGTGAATCAGGCCCAGCAGGTTGTAGGTCAGCGGATAGGAGGAATCGGAGTTGATGGCGATGCGCGCCTCGTCGAGGGCAACCGTGAGCTGGCCGCCTTCAAGGTAGGCCGTGCCCAGTTCGGTGTGCACCTTGGCGCGCAGGCGTCCGGCATCGCCGCCGCCCTGCGCGGACACCGGGCTCTCGGCCGGCCGGTTGGAGGATCCACCGCCGCAACCGGCAACGAGGAGGACGGAAACCAGGCAGGCGGCAAGCAGGCCTGTCGGGAACAGGGTGCGTTTCATCGGCGAAGCTCCTGGGTTCTTGCGCTGCCTGCTCCCGCCGCAAGACGGTGCAGCGGGGCGGCGGTGCGCCGCGACTTGTCCTGAACCTGGCCGGCCAGCTGGCCGCAGGCGGCGTCGATGTCGTCGCCGCGCGTCTTCCTCACCGTGGACACGATGTTGGCGGCCATGAGGATTTCCTGGAAGCGGCGCACATGCTCCGGGCTGGAGCGGCGGTAGCCGGATTGCGGGAAGGGATTGAAGGGAATCAGGTTGAACTTGCAGGGAACGTCGCGCGTCAGGGCGAGCAGCGCGCGCGCGTCGGCGGCGGAATCATTCACCCCGGCGAGCATCACATATTCGAAGGTAACGAAATCGCGCGGCGCTTTTTCGAGATAGCGGCGGCAGGCGGCCATCAGTTCCTTCAGCGGATACTTTTGGTTGATCGGCACCAGCTGGTCGCGCAGCGCGTCGTTCGGCGCGTGCAGCGACACGGCCAGCGCCACCGGCACGGTGTCGCGCAGGCGATCCATCGCCGGCACGATACCCGACGTGGATACGGTCACGCGACGCCGCGACAGGCCATGGGCATTGTCGTCGAGCATCAGTTTCAGCGCGGCGACGACATTGTCGAAGTTGGCCAGGGGCTCGCCCATGCCCATGAGCACGACGTTGCTGATGACGCGTTCGCCCTCGTCCGTTTCGCCCGGTGTCTTCACCGCGCCGAGCGCGCGGTTGGCATGCCAGAGCTGGCCGATGATCTCGGCGGTGGAGAGGTTGCGGTTGAAACCCTGCTTGCCGGTCGAGCAGAAGGAGCAGTCGAGCGCGCAGCCGACTTGCGTCGAGATGCACAGCGTGCCGCGATTGGTTTCGGGAATGAAAACCGTCTCGACGGCGTTGCCGTTGCCGACATCTAGCAACCACTTGCGCGTGCCATCGGCGGCGATGGAATCGCGCACCGGCACGGGGCCGCGAATCTCGGCCTCCTCCGCCAGTTTGGCGCGCAGCGACTTGGCGACGTCGGTCATCCGCTCGAAATCGTCTTCGCCGAAACGGTGCATCCAGCGCAGCACCTGGCGCGCGCGGAAGGGCTTCTCGTCCCGCTGCGCAAACCAGGCGGCGAGGCCGTCGGCGTCGAAATCGAGCAGATTGACCATTGGCGAAAACTTGGGGAAACGCTTAGAAAACGTTCAGCGCCGGGAAGAAATAGGCGATCTCGACCTGGGCGGTGTCCGGGCCGTCGGAGCCATGCACGGCGTTGGCGTCGATGCTTTCGGCGAAGTCGGCGCGGATGGTGCCCGCGTCGGCTTTCTTCGGGTCGGTGGCGCCCATCAGATCGCGGTTCTTGGCGATGGCGTTCTCGCCTTCGAGCACCTGGATCATCACCGGGCCGGAACTCATGAACTTGACCAGGTCCTTGAAGAAGGGACGCTCCCTGTGCACGGCGTAGAAGCCGCCGGCTTCGCGCTCGGACAGCCAGGCCATGCGGGAGGCGACGATCTTGAGACCGTTGGTCTCGAAGCGGGAATAGATCTTGCCGATGACGTTCTTGGCGACGGCATCGGGCTTGATGATGGACAGGGTGCGTTCGACAGCCATTACATTCTCCAGCGAAAGTTAAGCAAATAAGATTATGCAAATCAAAGAACTGGCCATTTTATCGCAGATTGGCGCCCCGCCTCCGGCCGCGGGACGAAAAAAAGCCCGGTCGATGTCGCGCACGACCGGGCTTCAAGCGCGCCAGGGACTGGCCCGGCGCTCTCCTCCTCAGGAAATCATGCCCAGCATCCGCGGCAGCCACAGCGACAGGCCGGGCCAGTAGGTCACCAGCAGCAGGAAAGCCAGCATCGACAGCAGCCACGGCCACACCGCGATGGTGAGCTCGGTGATGCCCATCTTGGTGATGCCGGAGGCGACGTAGAGGTTCAGGCCCACCGGCGGGTGGCACATGCCGACTTCCATGTTGACCGTCATGATGATGCCGAAATGAATCGGGTCGATGCCCAGTTTCATGGCCACCGGAAACAGGATGGGGGCGAAGATCAGGACAATGCTTGATGGCTCCATGAAATTGCCGGCGAGCAGCAGGATCACGTTGACGGCCAGCAGGAAGGCGACGACGCCGAGGCCGTTGGCCATCATCCAGTCGGCCAGCGCCTGCGGGATGCTCTCGTTGGTCATGATGAACGAGAACAGCACGGCGTTGGTGATGATGTAGAGCAGCATCGCCGACATGTTGGCCGAGTTGAGCAGCACCTTGGGCACGTCCTTGAGGCTCATGTCCTTGTAGACGAACACGGCGACGAGGAAGGCGTACACCGCGCTCATCGCCGCCGCCTCGGTCGGCGTGAAGATGCCGGTGTAGATGCCGCCCATCACCACGATGATCAGAAACAGTCCCCACACCGACTCGCGGAAGGTGCGCAAGCGCTCTTTCCACGAGGCCTTGGGCTGGCGCGGGTAGCCAAACTTGCGCGCACGGTACCAGGTGACGCCGCCCAGTATCGTGGCCAGCACCAGCCCCGGAATCACGCCGGCCATGAACAGCGCGCCGACGGAGGAATTGGTCGCCACCGCGTACATCACCATCACGATCGACGGCGGGATGAGGATGCCCAGCGCCCCCGAGGTGGTGATGACGCCGGCGCCGAAGCGTTTGGGGAAACCCGCCTTCACCATCGCCGGCAGCAGGATGGAGCCGATGGCCACCACCGTCGCCGGACTCGACCCCGACATCGCCGCGAACAGCGCGCAGGCCAGCACGCCGGCCAGACCGAGGCCGCCATGCCAGTGACCGACCATGGCCGTGGCGAAGTGGATCATGCGCTTGGCCACGCCGCCGTGAGTAAGAAAGTTGCCGGCGAGGATGAAGAAGGGGATCGCCATGATCTCGAACTTCTCGATGCCGGTGAACAACTTGAGCGCGACCGCCTCCAGCGGCACCTGGGTCATGGTGAACAGGAAGGCCAACACCGTCAGGCCGAGCGAAATGGAGATCGGCATGCCGGTGAGCATGAGGACCGTGAGCAGGCTGAAAATGACGAGGGCGTTCATTGCTTGCCCTCCTGCTCGTCCTTGGGTCGGCGTCGATCGGCGCCACCGCGCCGCTCCTCGCCCGAAAAGTCGGCGCTGGCGACACGGCGATCCGCGCCGCCGCGGCGCTCGCCGACCAGCGGATGCTTGAGGTCGTGCATGTGCAGGTTGTCATCCATGCCATAGAGATTGACGTCGACCGGCGGCGGCTCCTCGTCGAGTCCATCGACGTGGCCGTGGTCGTGATGCGGCAGTTCGCCCGTCTTGATGAAGCCCCAGTTGACCTGGAGGAAGCGGAAGCACATCAGGGCCGAACCGAAGGGAATCGCGCAATACACCACCCAGGTCGGCCACTCGAGATCCGGCGTGGTCGGGCCTTGCGGCAGGTCGCCGGTAGCGAAGCCGAGGAACGTGAACACCGCGTAGTGGGCGCCGTTATCCCAGACAAAGTTCGCGCCCAGGGTGGCGACGACGCCGGTGAATAGCGCGCCGGCGCCCAGACCGAAGATGATGAACTTGCTGCGCATGCGGTCGTTGAGGCGGTTGACCAGGACATCGACGCCGACGTGGATGCCGGTGCGCACGCCGTAGGCGGCGCCGAACTTCGCCATCCAGACGAACATGATGATGCACAACTCTTGTGCCCAGCTTACATTTAGGCTAATCAACCAGTCCTGCACCCCCGGAATGGCTAAACCAGAGGCGTAACGGTGAAGGACAGAGAGAATGATAATCAGCGTCGCAGACCCCATGAGGAGGGTTATTAGCCACTCCTCAAGGTGATCGAGTATTTTCATTGTTTGAATCCGTCCCTGGCGACTTGGCGACCATGCGAGTTAGAGCTTGGGGGGGTCGAAGTTAGTCTCTTTGTAAATCGACTG
>JAUYFI010000040.1 GCA_030691075.1 Sulfurisoma sp.
TTGTTTTATAAATTTTTATTTAACTTTTCTGTTATATTTAGGAATAGGTTAATCATATTTTCAAATGATGAATCAGGTGTTTTCTGCAGCAAAAGATAAATCATCTCAGATACACTTATAATTGAAATAAGCCATATTACAACACATTTATATTTGCGTGATAAAAATGTAGCAACACAGTCAGGGTTTGTATTTTTTTCATCAACTAAATTATTTACAATATTAGATTCCAAAGATACGATAGTTTCATTTGTTGAATCCATTTTCCCTCAGTGCTTCCTACTAATGAATGTGTTGTCTTCAAAAGTCATAAATTTTTATTGATAAGCAAGCTTATAAATAGCAGCATTCAATCTCAGAATCTCACGCTGTAAATATCAGAAGAATTTTTCTTAAAATGTGTTTGAAATATTTTCTTCTTCTCATCTTTGTCTCCTGCTGTACAGCATTTGATGAGAAAGAATTACTGCGTAATGTTATCAGCATAAGGTCAAAAGAGATTCGCACCGAGATTGATCAATCAGTCAGCTTTGACATGGGAGAAGTGAAAATTCCGGAACTATCTATAACGGTAAGGAATTTTAACTAAATGTTGGGGGAAAAAAGCATGATATTCACGTAAATAAAATGATTGATTTAATACCAAAAATCCCTTGGGAACTTTTGGACATTATTTATTTTAATAAAAGAAATCCTTGAAAAATATAGAAAGAAAAATAATAAAAATAGGATTGTGTGCGCTATTGCGAATATTTAACAAGTAACCAGTTTAATCAGAGCCCTCACCGGGAGTCGAACCCGGGGTATCTGCATGCAACATGGTAACACAACCAATGCGCCACACAATCCCGTTATATTTATATGCCAGCAAAAACAAAAAATATATTTTTTGACTCCACCAGAGTCGTTCGATGATTTTTGACTCCTTATGAATACAGAGTTTTTTGTTAAAACAGAGTTTTTCAAAAACTCTGTATCAAAAATTCTGCATCAATACAGAGTTGGAGT
>JAUYFI010000046.1 GCA_030691075.1 Sulfurisoma sp.
ATGTCCATCAGGATCAGCGCGTAGTCGGTGTCCCGCGCCTTGTTCACCGCCTCGCGGCCATCCACCGCCGTATCCACGGCCAGGCCGACCCCGTGCAGCAGTTCCAGCGCCACTTCGCGGTTGATGAGGTTGTCCTCGGCCAGCAGCAGCCGCGCGCCGCCGTGGCGCAGGCGCAGTTTCGTCTCGGCATCGGTCTCGCCCATGGCCGGAAGGGCGGGCATGACGCCGTGTCCGCGTTGCAGGCGGGCGGTGAACCAGAAGGTGCTGCCCACGCCCGGCGTGCTGTCGACGCCGGTTTCTCCGCCCATCAGGCTCGCCAGGTGGCGGGTGATGGCCAGGCCGAGGCCGGTGCCGCCGTATTTGCGCGTGGTCGAGGTATCGGCCTGTTCGAAGGCATGGAACAGCCGGGACAATTTCTCGGGGTCGATGCCGATGCCCGTGTCTTGCACCTCGAAGCGCAGCCGCAGTTCGTCGCCAACTTCCTCCAACAAAATGGCGCGCAGGGTGATGGTGCCCTGCTCGGTGAACTTGACGGCGTTACCGGCGTAGTTGAGCAGGGACTGGCGCAGCCGGGTCGGGTCGCCGCACAGCCAGAGGGGCACGGCGTTGGCATCCACCTCGATGGTCAACTCCTTGGCCCGGGCCTGCTCGCCGACGAGGGAGCGGACGTTGTCCAGTATGGCGGAGAGGTGAAAGTCGGTGCTTTCCAGTTGCAGTCGGCCGGCTTCGATTTTGGAGAGGTCGAGAATGTCGTTGATGATGGACAGCAGGTGGTGGCCGGCGCCGTCGATCTTGCCGAGGCGCTCGACCTGCTCGGGCGTCGCCCCGGCGCGCTTCATCAGGTGGGTGAGACCGATGATGGCGTTCATCGGGGTCCTGATCTCGTGGCTCATGTTGGCGAGGAAGGCGCTCTTGGCCACGTTGGCGGCTTCGGCGGCGACCTTGGCATCCACCAGCTCGGCCGTGCGCAGCAGCACCAGGTCTTCGAGGTGGTGGCGGTGACAGTCGAGTTCGGCGCCGACACGCTTTTTCTCGGTGATGTCTTCCTTCACCGCGATGTAATGGGTGATGCGGCCGTCGGGCTGGCGGATGGGCGTGATGATGGCGAATTCGACGTATTCGCTGCCGTCCTTGCGCTTGTTGATGAACTCGCCTTTCCAGGGTTGGCCGTGGATCAGCGCGTCCCACAGGGCCACGTAAGTTTCCGGCGGCGTGGCGCCTGAATTGAGGATGCGCGGGTTCTGGCCGATCGCTTCCTCGCGGCTGTAGCCGGTGACCTGGACGAAAGCTTCGTTCACGTATTCGACAGTGGCGTTGAGGTTGGTGATGACGATGCTCTCCGGGCTTTGCTCGACGGCCAGGGTGAGTTTGCGAATCCGGTCTTCCGCCTGCTTGCGCTCGGTGATATCGCGAAAACTCACCACCGCGCCCGCCAGTTCGCCCTGCTCGTCGCGCAGGGGCGTGCTGACATATTCGACCGGGAAGCTCGTGCCGTCCTTGCGCCAGAACACCTCGTCGTCCACGCGATGGACGATGCCGTCGCGGTAGGCGGCGTAGATCGGGCAGGTCCCGGTCGGATAGGGCGTGCCGTCGGCTTTCGTGTGGTGATGCAGGGCATGGAAGTCCTGGTTGGTGGTTTCTTCCGCCGTCCATTGCAGCATCGCCGTGCCGGCCGGGTTGATGAAGGTGGCGTGCCCTTTCAGGTCCAGGCCGAAGATGCCCTCGCCGGCCGCATCGAGGATGAGCGTGTTCTGCTTTTCCAGTTGTTTCAGTTCGGCCTTCGCGCGTCGCGTACCGATGCCATAGGCCAGGTCGCTCGCCGCCTCGTCGAGCAGTTCGATCACGTCCGCGTCGAAGGCGTCCGTCTCGGCGGCGCAGATGGTGAGCGCGCCGATGACGGCGCCGTCGAGCCGCAGCGGCAGGGCCAGCGACGAGGCCGAACCAAAGCGTTGCGCCCGCTCCCGCCAAGGGGCGAAATCCGGGTCGGTCTGGGTGTTGCCGCATGTAACGGGTATGCCGCGGCGGATCGCCGTGCCGGTCGGACCGAGGCCGGTTGCGGTTTCGTCCCAGGCAACGTTCAGGCCATCGAAAAAGTCCGCCGCGGCACCCCAGGAGGCCACCGGCCGCACGCGCTTGTCGTGTTCGGTCAGCCCCACCCAGGCCATGCGATAGCCGCCGGCCTCGACGATGGCCCGGCACATCTCCGTCATCAGCTCCTGCTCGTCCCCGGCGCGCACCAGGGCCTGATTGCCGGCGGAAAGAACGCGTAGCGCCTGGTTGGCGCGGGCGAG
>JAUYFI010000076.1 GCA_030691075.1 Sulfurisoma sp.
CCCCTTGGCCACATAGGCCGACTCGCCCTGGGCCAGGGCCTGGCGGAAATACACGCGAAAGCCGTAGTTCTTGCCCAGAAAGGAGACCGGCGCACGGTAATTGCTCGCCGCCACGACCAGGCCGTCGGTATTCATGACATAGACGGCCTCGGCCCCGGTGGGGTCGGCCAGGCGTTCCAGGAAGGCGTTGACGGCGGCTCCCCAGTCCCGCCCCGGCTCGTTCCCAAGCAGTTTCACGACGCCGGTGGAGTTGCCGGCGATCAAGGGGGCCATGCGGTGTTGGCCGAGCACGCCGCCCACCTGATCCGTGACGGCATGCGCCCGCACGTCGAGCCGCTCTTCCACCTCGCCGAGCGCGGTCTCCCGTCCCCAGAGATAGCCGCCCAGCGAGGTAGCCGCCAGCAGCGCGGCCAGCAGCGCGGCCAGCAGCCGGGGATGATGGCCGAGGTAGCCGATCAGGCTGCCGCCCTTGGTGGCGCGGGGGAATTTGAACATGATTGCCGGCCTTACCCCGCCCCCGCCGCCTCGTCGTCGCGGTAGCGTTCGGCGATGGCCGTGAATTCATCGAGGATGGCGATAAAGGCATCCACCACGTCGGGATCGAAATGGCGGCCGCGGCCCTCGACGATGATGCCGTGGGCCTGCTCGAGCGACATGGGCGCCTTGTAGACGCGCGGCGAGATCAGGGCATCGAAGACATCGGCCAGCGCCATCAGCCGGGCCGACGCCGGGATGGCCTCGCCCGCGAGTCCGTCCGGGTAGCCGCTGCCGTCCCACTTCTCGTGATGCCAACGGGCGATTTCCTTGGCCAGGGACAGGAAGGCCACCGGCTTTTCGGCGTCCCGCTCGGCGCGTTCGATGGCGTCCGCGCCGAGACGGGAATGGGTCTGCATGATGGCCCATTCCTCGGGCGTGAGCTTGCCCGGCTTGAGCAGGATATGGTCGGGAATGCCGACCTTGCCGATGTCATGGAGCGGCGCCGACCTGGTCAGCTGCCGGACGACCTGCTCGGAGAGGACGGCTTTGAACCGGGGGTGGCTCTGCAGGCGCCGGGCCAGCGCCTCCACATAGCCCTGGGTGCGACGGATGTGGTTGCCGGTTTCGGGGTCGCGCATCTCGGCCAGGCAGCCCAGCGCGTGGATGCTGACATCCTGGACGATCTGGTTTTCCGCCATGCGCCGCGCCACTTCCTCCTCGAGGAAGGCGTTCTGGTTCGCCAGCCAGTCGCGTGCCCGCTTGAGCTCCAGGTGGGTGTGCACCCGCGCCAGCACGATGGCCGGCCGGACCGGCTTGGTGATGTAGTCCACCGCCCCCTGTTCCAGCCCGTGCTCCTCGTCCCGGGTGGCGTTCATCGCGGTGATGAAAATGACCGGAATGTCGCGCGTGCGCGCGTCCTCGCGCAGGCTGGCCAGCACGGCATAGCCATCCATCTCGGGCATCATCACGTCGAGCAGGATCAGGTCGAGCCGCGGTTCGCTCCGGGCGATCTCCAGCGCGCGCCGGCCCGAGTTCGCCGCCAGCAGCCGGTAGTCCTTGCGCAGCAGATCGCCAAGCAGCGCGACGTTGTCCGGGTTGTCGTCGACGACGAGCAGGGTTGCGATGTTGCCCGCTCCAGTGGCTGTTTTGTCGTTCATATCGCTCTCCCTTGTTCGCTGGCCCGCGCCTTCGGCGTGAAACCAAGACTGCTGCTGGCCGACGAGCCGACGGGCAATCTCGATGCCGACACCGGCGGCGAGATCATCGACCTGATGTTCGAAATGAACCGCGAGGCCGGCACCACGCTGGTGCTGGTGACCCACGACGAAGCACTGGCGCACCGTTGCGGTCGCACTATCCGCCTGGCGGCGGGGCGGCTGAGTTTATGATGTCGATCATTGGATATTGAACATTCCCGAGTGACTGGGTGCTGTTGCGCGCAGGGCATCAGGCTGGATGAACTTCACGCGCGGCATCTTCCAGCACACTCTCCGGCACGCCACGTTTTTTCAGGACTTCGATCAGTCGCGCAGCGGGGCCAAAGGCGAACTGGGCCTCGTCGCGTCGCAGGCCGTCACCGACATAGGACTTGAGCAGTGCCTGATAGCCGGAGAACCCACGTTGCGGGGCGATCTCCTTCATGGACTCCACCACGTCGACAGGGATGCGGAGGGTGATGGACGTCATGGGACGATCCTTGGTCAGACGGGCCTTGATGCGGTCAGGGATCATGGTGTTTGCGCTCCTCGTTCGTTGCCTTGCGGGCGGAAATGATGCGAATGGCCTCGCCTTCGATCTCGACATGCACCACATATAGCAGACGACTTTGCGTGTCGTAACCGATCACGGCGTTCCGAGCTTCATCGTTGCGACCGGCGTCGACCAGCCGGAAGAGCGGATCGAAGAACACCGTCGCTGCTTGTTCGAAAGTTATCCCGTCGTGCTTGATGGGGTTGGCGGCGGCCTTCTTTGCGTTCCAGACGAAGGTGGTTCCGTTGAGTTCAAAGTGAATATCCACCATGCCCATCTTAAGTCATGTATTGACAAAGTCAATACTTTTCGAGGCCGCGCAGTGCTTCGAGCGCGCCCTCGTGATCGAAAATATCGATGCGGCGCAGGATGTTCTCGGCGGCGGTGCCGAGGGTGGCGCGCAGCAGCCCGGCCTCTTGCCGCGCCAGATCGTTGGCCGCCATGTC
>JAUYFI010000081.1 GCA_030691075.1 Sulfurisoma sp.
TGAGCCGTTCGAGCACCTCCCATCCGTCCATGTCGGGCAGATGCAGGTCGAGCGTGATGGCGGTCGGTTTCGCGCGCTCGACCCATTGCAGATCGAGATCGCTGCCCTCGGCATCTGCGCCGCTCAGCACGGAGCCGAACACGTGCGGATTGCAGGCACGGTTCTGCTCCACCACGCGGCGGATGTCTTCACGGTGGAAACTTATCGACCTCGACGCGCAACTTCCCCAATCGCCTCGGCATCGACACCCGCGTATTTCTCAGTTCGGCCGAATTGGCTGCTGTGTGCGCGCTGATGGGAAAAATCCCGACCGTCGCCGAGTATATGGAGCAGGTCAAGTCACTCGAAGCCAAGGCCGCCGAAGTCTATCGCTACATGAACTTCGACCAGATCCCCGAGTTCAAGGAAGTGGCGGACACGGTGACGGTGTAAATAAGCCGTCCCGCCAGCGCCGACTTTTCAGAACGCCTCCGTGGAGCAAACCACGGGGGCGTTTTCACAGTGGCTGGCCACCCCGAATCAGCCCAACCACGAGACCTTCGATCGTCAGGGGGCCATTGACCACGATGGGCGCGTAATCGGGATTCTCCGCAATCAGCTCGACCCGGCTGCCCCGGCGCTGGAGACGTTTCACCGTCACCTCGTCCTCCAGCCGGGCGACGACGATCTGGCCGCTGCGCGCCTCCGCGGTGCGGTGGACGGCCAGCAGATCGCCATCGAGGATGCCAACACCGCTCATGCTGTTGCCCCGCACCTGCAGCAGATAGTCCGCCCGGGGCGAGAACAGCTCGGGCGCAAGCGGCAGCGTGCCCCGCTGATTCTCCACCGCCAGCAACGGGCTGCCAGCCGCCACCGCGCCGATCAAGGGCAGCCCCGGCGGCGCCACCAGACGAATCCCCCGCGCCGCCCCCGCCGTCATGAGGATCGCCCCTTCTTGACCAGAGCCCGCAAATGATCCTCGGCGGCATTGGGCGAAGCGAAGCCAAAGGCAGCGCAAATCTCCAGCCGGGTCGGCGGCGCGCCGCTCTCCGCCAGGTGATTGCGGATGAAGTCGAGTATCTCCCGCTGACGCGGTGTCAGGACCTCCTGGGGATGGGCCGTGGGGTTTGGGTTATTCCCACTAATGTGCAATACTTGTATTGTCGTCTTTTGGGAGACTGAACCATGGTTCATGCCGTATCAATTCGCCTGCCTGACGAAATCACGACCAGGCTCGCCGATCTCTCGGCCAAGACTGGCCGGAGCAAGACCTATTACATAACCGAGGCGATCATCGAGCACCTGGCCGACCTGGAGGATATCTACCTGGCTGAGCAGCGCTTGACCGAGATTCGTGCCGGCCGCAGCACGATACACACACTGGATGACGTAGAACGCGATCTTGGCCTGGCGAATTGAATTCGGCGGCGAGGCCAGGAAAGACCTGGCCAAGCTCGACAAGCCGGTGGCCAGGCGAATCACTGCGTTTCTGCGTGAGCGTGTTGCCTGCTCGGAGGATCCGCGCAGCATCGGCGACGCCCTCAAGGGATCGGCATTGGGCGACTTGTGGAAGTACCGGGTAGGCGATTGGCGAATCATCTGCAGCATCGAGGACGGCGCACTGCGCGTCCTTGTGGTGCGAATCGGCAACCGTCGCGAGGTGTATCGATAGATGCCAGTCGCTTGAAGCAAAGACCGCGCTCCCCTCCAATGCCGAATCGAAAAAAGTGGCTTGAATGGCATGGGGCCGCCGTCCTCGGCGCGGCGACCGTCCTCGGTTTCGCGCCGTTCGGCCTTTTCCCGCTGCCCTTCGCTACCCTTGCACTTCTGTTCCGCGCCTGGCGGGGCGCCGCGACGCCCTGGCGCGCGGCGCAGACCGGTTATGTCTGGGGGCTGGGTTTCTTCCTCGCCGGGGTGTCCTGGATCTATGTCAGCCTCAATCAATTCGGCGACATGGCGCCGCCGCTCGCGGCCGTCGCGACCCTGCTGTTCTGCGCCGTCCTCGCCGCTTTTCCGGCACTCGCCGGCTTTGCCTTTGCGCGTTACCGCGGCGGCACGGCAGGGGGCGACGCCCTGCTCGCCGCCGGCCTGTGGGCGCTGACCGAATGGCTGCGCGGCTGGATTTTCACCGGCTTTCCCTGGCTTGCGCTCGGCTACTCGCCGTCCCGAGCAGACGCTGTGGTATCGCACCGTCCAGGCGCACTTCGCCACTTGGCTGGAACTGTCCGGCGGGCCCGGTGGCGAGTCGCCGCCGGCGTATGTCGAGCGCACCTTCCGCCGCTGATGAAACAACTGCGCTACAAGGCGGTCGAGCAAAAGACGCTCTCCTCGCCGTAGCGGATATCTCGACTGCGGCATCCTCGCCCATGGCTTTGCCCGCGCCTGGTGTGACACATGCCAGCACGAGTTCCTCATCGCCTATTCCTGTCCCGCAAGGGGATTTCCTTCGGTCACAAGGCCGGGGCGTGTGCCCCTCATGTAATACGCGGCGCATGGTCGAGACGGCGGCGCATCTGGCCGATCATGTCTTCCCGCGCCTGGCCGTGCGCCAATGGGTGCTGGCGGTGCCCAAACGCTTGCGCTACTTCCTGCACGATGATGCCGACCTGCAAGGCGCGGTGCTGCGCATTTTCCTCGCCGAGGTGGAACGCTGTCTGCGCGCACACAGTGCCGGCTGTGGTGACGCGGCCCGCAGCGGGGCGGTGGCCTTTATCCATCGCTTCGGCTCGTCGCTCAACGAACATGTGCATTTTCATTGCTGCGTCATCGACGGGGTGTTCGAGCCGGCCGCGGAGGACGATGCCGCCAACGTGATGTTTCATGCGGCGGCCGGACTGGATGAGGAGGCCATTGCCGCGGTGCAGGCGCAGGTGCGGCGGCGCGCCCTACGCACTTTCGTCCGGCGCGGGCTAATCGGGAAGGAGGATGCCGAGGCAATGGCCGGCTGGGAACACGGCGGCGGGTTTTAGTTTCGGCCGCTGCGCTTAACGCCGATGAAGCCGGCGTTAGCCTACGCTGAAGCTTCGCTTTCGGTGGATGCCGCGGTGCGCATCGCGGGTGCCGACCGGGCGGGTTTGGAGCGGCTGCTGCGTTACTGCGCGCGCCCACCCTTCGCGCTGGAGCACTTGCAGCAACGGGATGCCGGGCATCTGGTCTATCACTGTCCCAAGCCACGTCGCGGCGACCCCGGCGATCTGGTGCTGACACCGCTGGAGCTGATCGACCGGATCGCCGCCCTGGTGCCACGGCCACGGACGCATCGCCATCGTTACTACGGGGTGCTGGCGCCCAATTCGCCGCTGCGGGCGGCCGTGACGGCGCTGGCGCCGGTGGCGGCGCCCAAGCCGACACTTGCGGAAGCTGCCGCAATCGAACCCCGCCACCGCGCGGCGGCGCGCTATCTGTGGGCGATGCTGCTGGCCCGAATCTATGAGGCTTTCCCGCTGGCCTGCCCGATCTGTCGTGCCGAGATGCGCATCATCGCCTTCATCAACGAGGCCAGTACCGTGAAGAAGATTCTCGATCACATCGGTGAATCAACCCAACCGCCGAGAATCGCCCCGGCGCGCGGGCCACCGCTGTGGGAGGCGGCCGCCGGGGCGGAACCGGCGGGTAATGATCCTCGGTGGGATGCGGGAGCAGAGCCGGGTCCAGAGATCGAGTTCGATCAGCGCATCGCCTGGTAGCAGGCAGGTGCAAAATCAAGACAAGCCGCCGCTCGTCGTGCAGTGACTCGCGCCCGAGGCCCTGAGCGTGGCTGCCGGCCGCCACGCTCAGGGCCTCGGGCAGTGCTGGCGGTGCGATGCGGAAGGTTTTCTGGCGGCGTCTGACTCTTTCCCGTGCGAAATCAGCGATTGACCGTGGCGGCCCGTGGCGGCCAGGGTAGAAGATACTCCCGCATGTCGCGTTGAATTTCCTATTCTTTTATCGGAATGGGCTATAGTCAAATTAGTCACTTACCGGTCAAATGATGTCGAAACGTGATAAGAATGCATCGTAGATCAGGCACTAACATTTTTTGGTTCCGGCTTGTCCGGCTTGGGTGTTGTGCTTCAGGCTTGAATCCACCGCTTGATTGGGGAGGCTTAAAATGAGCGCATTCGTGAACCGCTCCAACCCACTGTTATGGTTTATGGTTTTATTAATAGCCACTTTTTTGGCCGGGTGGGAATCAACTGCGTTTGCCGCCCCGACACCGGCTTCCGGAAGCGGCGCCTGGACCACCGAAGCTCCGATGCCTACCGCCCGCTGGGGCGCAGCCAGCGGGGTGATCAACGGCAAGCTCTACGTGGCGGGAGGCTGGAGGAGTGGGACCAGCTCGTTGGCCACCCTCGAGGTCTACGATCCTGCTACCAATACCTGGGCCACGAAAGCCCCCATGCCAACGGCCCGAGGCGGAGCGGGCGGAGCGGTGATCAACGGCAAGCTCTACGTAGTGGGAGGCGATATTGCCGCGAGCCAAAAGCTGGCCACCCTTGAGGTCTACGACCCCACCACCGACACCTGGACCACGAAAGCCCCCATGCCTACTCCGCGCTCGCTTCCAGGGGCTGTCGCGATTGATGGTCAACTGTATGTGGCGGGAGGCTGCATGGGATGGTGCGCGCCTACGACAAATGTACTCCAGGTCTACGACCCCACCACCGACACCTGGACCACGAAAGCCCCCCTGCCTACCGCGCGCGGCTCCGCAGATGTTGCGGTGGTAAACGGCCTCTTTTATGTCATGGGCGGTTGCTGTGGGTTCAGTACTCCTGAATCCGAACTGATGGCCAGAACCATCGAGGTATATAACCCAACGACCAACACATGGACCACCAAGACTCAGCATCTCGTTGGGTCGGGCGGCACGGCGGGGTCTATTAACGGGAAGATTTATGTGGCGGAGGACTCCGCAGCCACTGAGGTCTACGACCCTGCAGCCGATACTTGGGCCTCTCTTTCGCCCATGACCGTCGCCCGGTATTATACCGCCGGCGGGGTGATCGACGGCAAGCTCTACGTGGCGGGAGGCTGGAGTGGTACCGGGGGGACAGCCGTCCTCGAGGCGCTCAGTGTGGCGGAAGCAGCTCCTGCTCCCTACACATCCGATGCCAACACCGTCCTGCTCGATCACCTTGATGGAGCGACGAGCGCGAGCGTCCTCGCCTATAGCGAGGATGGCGTGGTGTGCGGTGCGTACGGTGGGTCTCCGAAGCCTTCGGCGACACCAAATTCAGCTTATGTCACAGGCCCCAGTGGCTTGAGCCAGGCTCTTAGCCTGGGCACTCCGGTGTTTCAACCCGCCGGATCGAATACCTATCTCCAGTATCCGGGCGGACAACTCTTGAGCCAGGCCAACGGCACGATCGAGTTCTGGACCTACCTGACGACCTACGGGCCGGGTGTGGGTCTCGTACGGCAGGGGCCGTTTCCTGGCTCGTGCGCCGGATGGACATTTAGCATGGATGTGACTTCGACCGGTCAACTCAGTGCAGGGGCTTGGGCTGCGTTCAGCCTGAACTCCGGCGCAACGACGGTGCCGCTTAATACCTGGACACATGTGGCAGCGAGCTGGGGCAGCAGCGGGGCAAAACTCTATATCAATGGGGTGCAGGTCGGCAGCGATGTCAATACCGGTATGCCCGCCAGCGGGTATGGCGGATCAGTGCTGGTCAATTATGGCGCAGGCGGCATCGTCACGCAGATCGACGAGCTTCGCATCTCGAATGTCCAGCGGACGAGCTTCGCGCTTGGCACGGTTGCGGCGCCTGCCGCGCCCACGGGAGTACAAGCCATACCGGGAAATAGCCAGGCGACCATCTCCTGGAATGCGGTGAGCGGTGCGACCAGTTACAACGTCTACATGGCGACGCAATCGGGCGTGACCAAAACCAGCACGACGCTGGCGGGCTTCATGGCGCACACTGCTGTCACGAGTCCTTATGTTCATACTGGCCTCACCAACGGCACGCCCTATTACTTCGTCGTGACTGCGGTCAACGCATCGGGCGAGAGTATTGAGTCTTCGCAGGTGTCGGCAACGCCTGCCGAGCCCACGTGGCCGACTTCTTCTGCCGACTGCGTTTTCAGTTGGGGAGAAAGAGGCTATCCAGGACTGTTCTCCCCCGCACCCGCAATATCCGAATCTTTTGGAGATTATTACTACCGGTTTTATTCAGGCACCAACTCATACCTCGGCGTTTCCATACCAAACCAACGGCTTGTTTACGTTGGACGACTGTCTGGCAACACCTTGCTGGATTTGGGTGCCCTCGCTACTTGGATTAGAACGGCGGGGTGCCAGACGGACAGGTTTCCCGTAGCCAGCAATTGGGCTGCAAGCGGCGCTGCTTTCGATGGCACCAACTACCTCGTGTCACTGGAGAGCGATACGCAAACGGCAGCCGTTGCCGCCCAGATGATGTCGTCCACCGACGCCAGGGTTGGCTCTGTGATTTCAATTGGCCGTAGCGGACAATCCTGCTGCAGCGCTGTCGCTTTCGACGGCGCCAATTACCTCATGATATGGGAAGAGGATCAGGGGATTAAAAACAGTTGGGCTCCGTTCATGATTTACGGCCAGTTTATCGACACGGCCGGCGCGGCCATGGGATTGCCTTTTCCCATGACCACGTCGGGCATCAGTCAAGACGGGGTCAAGGTGCTGGCTTACGGCGGCGGAAAATACCTGCTGACCTATACCCGGCTCATTATTCCCGCCAACGGAGACAATGCGAATAACCGATATATCGCCGGGCGCATTATTTCGCCCGACGGCAGCATGGGGAACGAATTCCGCATCAGCAATGGTTTCGGCGCCAGCAGCAGCATGGCTTTCGACGGGACGAATTTCTTCGTGGTCTGGACAGAAGACTCGCAAGATTATGAGGTGCGAGGAAGGTTTGTCAGCGCCAGCGGTACTCTGGGCCAGGAAATCTCCATCAACGCCAGTCTGGCCCCAAGCGACATCCCTCCTGCCGTTGCCTTTGACGGCGCCAATTACCTGGTGGCGTGGAATGACGAGGTCGGCGGAAGGGAAACCGACGAATGGGATATCTTCGGCCAGCGGGTAAGCCCCAATGGCGCTCTGGTGGGGAACGTGATTCCGATCGTCACCGAAGCTGGTCCGCAGGTAGTTCCGACCCTTGCTTTTGACGGTACCAACTATCTGGCCGTTTGGATAGACGCGAAAACCGACGCCAACCACAATAATATTTGCGATGCCGGCGAAGGCACTTGCTGGGATGTTTACGGCCAATATATCGGCAAGGACGGCGCCCTTGTCGGCAATAAGATCACAATCAGCACCGATGCGGGCAACCAGATGGGCGGGGCGATATCCTTCAACGGAAAATCTTATGTCGGGGTGAATAGCGGCATAGTGATGGGTGAAGGCGGCCCTACTCAAGTCGGCGATACCTACGGGGTATTCATAACGCCGTAAATACATTGGGGGACAGGCGCGCCAACTCCTGTCAGCGCTGCCACTACGAAAGGATATGAAACTGAACGATTTACGCCGCCGCGGCGCGGGCGCCCTTTCCGCGACACTCGGCCTCGACCCGCGCGAGGCCAGCCTCGAAGCGCAGATTTTGCTCTGCCGTGCGATCCAGCAACCCCGCTCCTGGCTCGCCGGCCACGACCGCGATCCGCTTTCCCCCGAGCAGGCCGCCGCATTCGATGCGTTGTTGCAGCGCCGCCTCCGGGGCGAGCCGGTCGCCTGCATCCTGGGCGAGCGCGAATTCTACAGCCTCAATTTCAAGGTCACCCCGGCGGTGCTGATTCCCCGCCCGGAAACCGAGCTGCTGGTGGAACTGGCGCTGGAGCGCATCCCGCCCGACCGGTCTTGCCGTGTGCTGGACCTCGGCACCGGCAGCGGTGCGGTGGCGATCAGCCACCCGATTTACAGCAGTTTAAGGACTCAATCCGTTCCAGGCCACGGCCTGGGATAAGAACAGGGTCGTTCTGAGGGGAATTGACGATTGACTACGGCAACCAAACCCGGAGATACTCTCAAATGTGCGATTGAATTTCCTATCCTTTGGGCGAGCGCATGCTGATCGTGGTCGATATCGAGCGCTTGATGCTGTCCTCCGAGATGGCCCTGATGGACGATGCCGCCGAGGCGGCGGCGCGCTGAGCGTTTACCACCGAGCGAGGCACGGACCCATGAACTTGCGATTGCGCACCAAGCTGTTGCTGATGGTGGCCGTGCCCCTGCTCGGCATGCTCTGGGTATCGGCCTGGAACACCATCGAGAAGGCGCTTCTCGCGCGAGACATGGGGCGCCTTCAGGGGCTCGTGGCCGTGGCGACCCGGGTCGGCGCCCTGACGCACGAGCTGCAGAAAGAGCGTGGCATGAGCGCCGGCTTCCTCGGCAGCAAGGGCGCCAATTTCGCCGCCGAATTGCCGGCGCAACGCGAAGCGACCGAACAGCGCCGCAAAGATCTCGCCGCGGCGGTGGCGGGTTTCGACTCAAGCCGCTTCGGCGCCCAGCTTGGCGACCTGATCGCCAGCGGCGGCAAGGCGCTCGGCGGACTGGCCGAAAAGCGCCAGGCCGTGTCGTCGCAATCGATCACGGCGCCCAATGCCGGCGCCTATTACACGGAGGTCATCGGGGTCCTCCTGGCCGTGCCCGGCCAACTGCCCGCGCTGAGCCCCGACAAGGACATCGCCCGCCTCGCCTCGGCCTACGGCGCGCTGTTGCAGGCCAAGGAGCGCGCCGGAATCGAGCGCGCGACCCTGACCAACAGCCTGAGCGCCGATCGCTTCGCGCCGGAACTTTTCGTGAAATTCGTTCGCAATGCCGCGGAGCAGGACACCTGGTTCGGCATCTTCAATCAATATGCCTCCGCGGAACACGGCCAATTCGCCAGCGACAAGATTCGGGGCGCGGCGGTGGACGCGGTCGCGGCGACGAAAAAGGCGGCTGTCGCGAGGATGAGCGAGGCCTCGCTGGGCATGGATGCCAAGACATGGTTCGCGGCCGCGACGGCGCGCATCGACCTGATGAAGGAGGTCGAGGAGCGCATCGCCACCGACATGACCGCGGCGATGCGCGATCTCGAAAGCACCAGCACGACGATCGCCTGGTTCTATGGCATCGCGACGATCCTGTCCGCCATCCTCGTGATGGGTATCGGCCATCGGGTGGTGCGCCGCATCCTGGCCCAGATCGGCGGCGAGCCCGAGGCCGCCGTCGCGGTTGCCCACGCGGTCGCCGACGGCAAGCTCGACAATACGATCGACCTGAGCCCGGGCGACAGCGGCAGCCTGCTGGCCTCGATGAAGCGCATGCAGGACCAACTGCTCGAGCGCATCACCACCGAGCGGCGCGCCGCCGCGGAAAACCTGCGCATCAAGATCGCGCTCGACAACGTCTCCACCGGCGTGATGATCGCCGATGCCGAGCGCGTCATCATCTACGCCAACGCCTCGGTGCGGCGGATACTCAAAGCGGCGGAGGCGGACATCCGCAAGCAGTTGCCCGGCTTCGACGCCGGGAAGCTGGTGGGCGCCAGCATCGACGGCTTCCACAAAAATCCCGCCCATCAGGCCAAGCTGCTGGCCACCTTTGGCAGCACCTACACGGCCAACATCGAGATCGGCGGCCGCCACTTGGTCGTCGCGGCCAATCCGGTGATCGACGACAAGGGCGAGCGGCTCGGCGCGGTGGCCGAGTGGAGCGACCGCACGACCGAGGTGCGGGTCGAGCAGGAAGTCGAGACCCTGGTGCAGGCCGCCCTGGCGGGCGACTTCGAGCGGCGCCTGGCGCTCGAGGGCAAGGCCGGCTTCGTCAAGCAACTCTCGGCGGGACTGAACCAGTTGACCGAGGTGACCCTGCGCGGCCTGTCCGACGTGGCCGAGGTGCTGAAGGCGGTGGCCCAGGGCGATCTGACGAAGAAAGTCGACGCGGACTACCAAGGCCTGTTCGGCCAGTTGAAGGACGACGTCAACACCACGGTGGAACGGCTGCGCGAAGTCGTCGGCCGCATCAAGGACGCGAGCGAGGCGATCAACGTCGCGGCGAGGGAAATCGCCGCCGGCAACCAGGATTTGTCTTCCCGCACCGAGGAACAGGCGAGCAGCCTCGAGGAGACCGCGGCCTCGATGGAGGAGCTCAACGCCACGGTCAAGCAGAACGCCGAGAACGCCAAGCAGGCCAACGAACTGGCCAAGAACTCCAACGCGGTCGCGGTCAAGGGCGGCGAGATGGTCAAGCGCATCGTGGGCACCATGAGCGCGATCCAGGACAGCTCGAAGAAGATCGCCGACATCGTCGGCGTCATCGACAGCATCGCCTTCCAGACCAATATCCTGGCGCTCAACGCCGCGGTCGAGGCGGCGCGCGCCGGCGAACAGGGCCGCGGCTTCGCCGTGGTCGCCACCGAGGTGCGCAGCCTGGCGCAGCGCAGCGCCACGGCGGCGAAGGAAATCAAGGTGCTGATCGCCGAGTCGGTGGACCGGGTGGATAGCGGCGCCAAGCTGGTGGCCGAAGCCGGCGACACCATGGACGACGTGGTGACCAGTTTCAATCTGGTGGCCAATCTGGTGACGGAGATTGCCGGCGCCAGCCGCGAACAGAGCACGGGCATCGAACAGGTGACGCAGGCGGTGGGGCAGATGGACGAAGTGACGCAGCAGAACGCGGCGCTGGTAGAGCAGGCCGCCGCCGCCGCCGAAAGCCTGGAAGAACAGGCGAGCAGTCTGGTGCAGGCGGTGGGCATGTTCAAGCTGGCGGAGGGGGCGAGACTGCTCGCCCCGGCCCTGCGCGACGCCACGCCGCGACAGCTCGGCCGCGCGGCCCCTGCCCGGCCGGCGGCGAAGGCCGCGCCGCCGAGCGCGGCGACCAGGAAGATCGCGCCGCCGCACCTTGACGATTCCGCCGACGAATGGGCGGAGTTCTGACACGGAAGAAAGTCGGCGCCGACGACACGGCGCCCAATGACAGAGGAGAGCCCTACCAATGAGAACCAACCTGCCGGTTACCCAGAACGAATTTGTCCTGCGCGACGATCACATGATCGTTTCCAAGACCGATCTCAAGGGCCAGATCAACACGACAAGGCCCAGTTCGCCACGATGACCCTCGGAACACAATTCCAGGGTGCGCTATGCGCCGCGTCCGTGGCTGCTGCGCGGATCGTGGTAGTCATGGCAGGCGGTGCAACTGCTGACGACCTTGGTGCGCGATGCCCACTCGCCGCCATGACACTTCCGGCAGTTGGCGATATCCGGGATGGCCACATCGGCGCTGCGCGGCGACCGGGCGACATCATGACAGGACGTGCATTCCGCGCCGCGATGCGCGGCATGGCTGAACCGCGCCCGCGGCATCCAATCAACGGTAACGCTGGGCACCGTTACCTTCCAGGGCGCGCCGGAGTCAGTGAGCACCGGTTCGGTTTCGTGGCAGAAGCCGCAGCCCATTTCGCCGTTCAGGGTCTTGGCGAATTCCCTGGCCCGCGACTCGGCACGTTCCAGCGCCTGCCGGTGGGGCGTTTTTTGCGCAGTCTTGTCGGCCGCCGCCTTGTGCACATAGAAATCGGTCAGGGCGACCATCATGTCGCGCACCGAACCGTGTGGAATGCGCTGCCCGTCCAGCGGCGGATCGAAATCGAAATTCTCTGCGTGACAATTGTCGCAGTGCCGCTTCTCCGATAGCGGCAGGAAGCCCTTGCCGCCGCTGTCGGCCTCATGGCAGTCGGCGCAGCCCACCGCGCGCATGGTCTGCGGATCGCTGGGAACGCGAACCTTGCCGGCATGGGCCTTGTGCGAAAACCTGAGGCCGGACTTCTCGACCAATCCGGCCTTGTCCTGCTGCGGGATGCGGCGGACATCCAGCTTCCCCGTTCCGTCCCGGAGACTCAGGCTGAAGCCCGGATGGTCGGTTTCAAAATCGTGGACGTCGGGCAAGGCACTGGGGGGCTCCAGGCGCTTGAGGCGGCCGTGGCAGCCGACGCACAGCGCGGTATCGTGCCGCACCAGGCCTGCGCTGCCCTTGTGGTCGCGGTGGCAGGTGGTACAGCGCATGTCGCCGGATTCGCCGGCCCGCGCCATGCTCTTGCCGGCATGGAATCGTGGGCCCTTATGACACGCTTGGCAGGCGGTGTCGCGCACCGCCTCGAAGGGGCGCTGGTGGCACTTGTCGCACTGGCGGGAAAACGGGCGGTGGCCCGGCGATAGAGGCCCGGGCAGCCACACCTCGTCGGCAGATACCGGCAGCACCGAGACGGCCTCGCGAAAGCCCTGGCTCATGGCATGCCATGTCGGCAGCACCAGAAACAGCAAGATGACGGCCAGGGCCGCGGTCAACGCATAGCGGCGCTTCGACAAGCCAGCGGCGGCGAGGTCGGTTGGTGCCCACAAACCGGTCGCCCCACCGCGCTCGGGCAGGGGATGGATCAGTTCGACCGTCAGGGCCACATCCTCGGCAGCGGTCGGCGCTTCCACGACCAGTTCGTAGGGGCCGACGAGCAAGCGCATGCCCGGGGTCAGTTCGGCCAGCGACGAGAATGTGCCGCCGACATTCAGCGTGGCGCCCTCGCCTTCGACGAAAAGGCAGCCGTCCCCGGTTCGGCGAATAAAAGCGTGATGCAGGCTGACCCGGTGATCGGGCAGATGTATCGTGCACTCGGCGCCGCGGCCAATGCGCAGGATTTCGCCGCTGACGTGGCGCTCGGTGCGGATCGGCTGGCCACGCCGGTTACGCGCGATATGGACGATAAGACAGCGAATCACCCGCGGTCACCGATAGAAGAAGACGGAAAACACATGCGCCGCCAGCGCCGCCGCGGCGGCGATCGACAGCGGTATATGAAAGTACAACCAGAATTCCAGCCGGGCCCGGTAGGCCACATCCTGGCGGGCACGCGCCACCAGCACCTCCTTCATGTGCATGACGGCATACAGTTCACGATGGATTTTCGATTGGCCGACTTCCAGCTTGCGCCCCAGTTCGCCGAGCCGGCGCACGGCCGACGTCGTCGGACAATCCGGATGGCGACCGCTCAGTTGGCGAAACACGCCGCCGCCGATGAGCGTTTCCCGCCGCGCCCTGGCGACAATGGCATTCGTCTCGTCCGAGAGCTGCAAGGCATTGAGCCGCGCCAGTTCGTCGAGGTCGGCAATTTTCAGCAACAGCGTATCGAGACTGTCATCGCCCATGTTCTCCGTCATCAGGCGCGGTAGGCGCAGGTAGGCCAACAGCCCCCAGGCGCCGGTGGCGATCGCCGCCAACATCAACGCGTAGGCCAGGGTATGGACGTTCCAGCCAAATTGGAAGCCACCGTGCAGGGTGGCAAGGACGACCAGCGAAGCGCCCAAGTAAACATGGGCCGACAGCCGGTCACGCAAGCTGCCGCGGCCACCAAAGGCATTGCGTCGCACGCCGTACCACAGCTGGCCGACAAGGATCAGCGCGGCGGCGGTCCCCAGCACATAGCCGAGCCAGGTACCGCCGTAGGGCTCCACCGCTGGCCGATGCAGCAGGTAGGCCAGTCCCGCCAGGACCATCAGCACGCCAGCCAGCTTGAGGTAAAGATAGCGCTCGTGTTCGAGCAAGGTCAGGCGTTTCATTCCGCCTCCATTCGATATGCCTCGGCTGCCGGCGGCGCCGCCTCGCCGGCGTTCCGCCGCGCGTACTCCAGAAAAACCGCGGGGCTAACGCGCAGCGCAGCGCCCGTCGGGCACTCGCGAACGCACGCCGGGCCGGTATCGAGGTCTTTGCACATGTCGCACTTCACGGCACGGCGCGAAGCCTCCGCTCCCGATTCGTCCCGCGGCGCGGGGGGGGCCACCGTCTTGCCCGGCAGCAGCCGCGACCACAGACCGGGCGGCTTGTTCGGGGTATCCAGCGGCGCCAGGCGGATCACGTCGTAGGGACAGTCGCGTTCGCAGTTGCCGCAGCCGATGCAGCTATCGTCGATATACACCTCACCGCCGACGGAGCGATGGATGGCGTCCGGCGGACACTCCTTCATGCAATGGGGATGTTCGCAGTGACGGCAGGAGGTCGGTACATGGATGCTGCCATGGGTCTGCCCGCCTTCGCGATGCAGCCGCGAGGTGCCGCCGTGGCTTCCGGCGCAGGCGGTTTCGCAATTGTCGCAGCGAATGCAAAGGGAATAGTCGATGAGCAGCACGTCGGTGGCCTCGCCGATGCCTTGCTCCATCAGGAAGGCCATCAGGCTGGCCGGCCCGTCGCGGCGCGGGTCGCCGCCCGCCAGGGAGCGACTGTCCCTTTCGGCCGAGCGCATGTACTGGAAGAAGCGCTCGTCCATCTGGCTGCGTATCGCAGGATGGCGTTCCATGATGTCGGCCACGCCCCCGGCGGCGAGCAGGATGGCCTCGGTGGCGACCGCCGCCCGCACCGTGGCGTAGCGCGGCTTGCCGGAGATCAGCGCCATCTCGCCGACGTAGTTGCCGGCGGCCACGTAGGAGAGAACCACTTCCTTGCCGCCGATCCGCCGCGACACGGTCACCGAACCGCGGCGGATCAGGTACAGCCCGTCGGCCTTGTCACCCTCGCGGAACAGTGCTTCGCCCGCCTCGTAACGCTGGACCCGTGCGCCATGCACCAGGCGGTCGAGGTCTGCCACCTGCAGCGACAGGCCGATGTAACTATGCACCGCGCGCTTGAGCGCCGATTCGTCGAGTATGCGGCGTACCGACTCGACCGAATCGATCAGCTTCAGCATGGTGCGCCGCGGCGTCTCGATCAAGGTGCAGTGGCGACCGGCCTTGACCGTGCCGGAACGTCGCCGCCCGGACACGAGGCTCATTTCGCCGAAAAACGCCCCTGCGCCGAGAACAAAGTCCGGTTTCGCGCCGCCGACGTACAGCTCGATCTCGCCCTCAACGATGCAGAAAAAGGTGGTGCTGTACTCGTTGCGCTGGAAAATGATCTCGTCCGGGGCCGGGCTGCGAATCTCGCTCGCCAGCAGGAAGTCGCGCAGTTGCAAGGTGGTGAGCCCGGCTAGCAGGGGTACCGTTCGCTGCACCAGGCCGAGGCCTTCCTCCACTGCGCCAACATGGCGGAAGCTGCCGAACCTTTCCCACAATAGCGGCTCGTCTACCGGAATCACCGGCTTGCCAAGGATGCGATCGACAACGTCATGGCCCTGATTCATGGCCTGCTTGATCAGCGGGTAGCCGGCCAGGGCGCCGACGATATACAAGCCCGGCACATTCGACTCGTAGTGCGACGAGAGCACCGGCAGCGCCGAGGCGTCGCCATCGTGGAAGGCTATCCCGAAACTCTCCAGCAGGCGCCGCGGTGGATCGGCGCCGAGGCGGGCGATGACCCGGTCGCAGGCTATCCGCTCCACACCCCCGGGCGTGTGCGCCACCAGACGTAGCGGCAGTCCGCCGTCACCCGTGGCCTCGATGGCCTCGACCATCGTGTCATGACGGCACTCCATGACGCCCTGCTTGATCGCCTCCAGCAACGGCACAAAATTGCTTTCCCGGCAGCTGATCAGGCTTTCCTGACGGTTGATGAGAATCACGTCATTGCGCCGCATCAGCGCCAGCGCGTTCTCCACCCCGGCATCGCCGGCGCCGACGACGACGATGGTCTCGTCCTGGAATTCATCCGGATCGTCAAGCTGGTACTGCACTCGCGGCAGATCGCCACCAGGCACTCCCAGCCGGCGGATGTTGCTCTGGAGGCCGACAGCGAGCACGATGAACTCGGCTTCCAGCGTCTCTCCCGAGGCCATCCCAAGGCGGAAGGCACCGCGCTTGCCGGTCAGCGACACTACCTGCGCGCCGGTGCGCAGATTGACGCCCAGAACCTCCAACTCATGATTCCAGGTCTCGAGGATTTTCTCGCGCGAGCCAGCGGCGAAGCTCAACGTACTGCGAAACGGCAGTGCCGCCGGTTCGGCCATGACATGCTTGGCCTTCTGAAACTTGCGAATGGTGTTGGCTGGCTGCTGCTCGGCTTCGAGCAGGATGTGGGACACGCCGCACTCGGCCGCCCGCGCAGCAGCAGACAGTCCGCTGGGGCCGGAGCCGATGATGGCAATCTTGAATATCCCTGTCATGACCATGCCGGACGAAAGCGAAGCCGTCATTTCACCGCCTCGATAATGGCGATTTCACTTTTCAGCAATTCGTTTTCGACCGCCGATAACTGCACGCCCTTCCGCGATGCGATTTCTCCGAGGTAGCGCTGCACCTCCGCATCCAGATAGACGGGCAGATTGATTGTCATGCCAGGTCGATGGAACTTGCCACGCACGCCGCCCGAGAAGTCCACCTCCGCGGGCATGTCCTCGTCGTCGCCGGGCTGTACCGTTTTCGCGTTCATCGTTTTTTCCTACCGAGCACCTTCTTCATAAGCCTTCCGCTCGCCGCGGCTGGCTACCCGCGCGGAAACCACGCGTATCGTGACGCCTTGCCGGCCGCTTTTCGCGTGGGTATGGCCCCCCCCCCCCCCCGCAGTTAGCCACTTCGTGCCATCCCAATGGTAAGCCATCGTTCCTCCGCCTGACCATGGGCCGCATCGAATACCGTAAGCGCCAACGGATCAAGAAATATCGTGGCCGCCATGTCGAAGGTAACACCGTGCTTCTGCAGGTTCGATGCCGCCTTGGCGGGGTCCCATTCGAAATCGAATACGATGCCTTGACTCATGGACATATGCGCAAGTGGTCATGCCTCGGGGCGAATCCGTCGCGGTTTACTCCGATGCAATCCTGGCGTCATGCCATGACCGCAACGGCCAAGGCCGCAAGCAAGCTATTCGCCCGGCGGTAACAGCGATTCCAGCCAGGCATCGCGCCGCGCGCGCGCCGTGGCGAACATCGCCTCGATCCCGCTGCCGTCGGCGGACGCCAGCAGCACGCGCGTTCTCATCAGTTCGGCCATGTAGGCGTCAAGTTCGGCCAGCAACGCCGCGCGGTTGGCGAGGCAGATGTCGCGCCACATTTCAGGGTGGCTGCTGGCAATGCGCGTGAAATCGCGGAAGCCGCCGGCGGCGAAGCCGAACAGTTGGTCGGCATTGTCGCGCTTGGCGAAATCATGCACCAGCGCAAAGGCCAGCAGATGCGGCAGGTGGCTCACGGCAGCGAAGACGCGGTCGTGTTCCTCGGGCGCCAGTTGCGACACATTGGCGCCGCAGGCTTCCCACGCCTGCCGCACCGCGGCCACGGCCGTCGGGGAGTTCTCGGGCAGCGGCGTCAGCACCACGCGCTTGTCCCGGTAGAGATCGGCGGTCGCCGCCGCCACACCGCTTTTCTCGGCGCCGGCAATCGGGTGACCCGGCACGAACTGACCGATCTTGGCGCCGAATGCCGCGCGCGCCGCCGCCACCACGTCGGTCTTGGTGCTGCCGCCGTCGGTAACCAGAGTTTTCGGGCCGAGATGCGGCGCCAGCGCGCGCATCACCGCCGGCATCTGCCCGACCGGCATGCCCAGCAGCACCAGGTCGGCGCCGTCGAGGGCAGCGGCCCAGTCGGTGGCGATCGCGTCGATGACGCCGAGCCGCAGCGCCTGCTCAAGCGGCGCGCGGGTACGTCCCATGCCTACCACCCGCCGTGTCGCCAGCGCCGACTTTTTCTGCGCCAGCGCGAACGAGCCGCCGATCAGGCCGACACCGCAGACGACGATCTTGCTTTGCGCCATCAGAGCGAGCGTTCCAGCGCTTCGAGGAAGCGGGCGTTCTCGGTCTCGAGGCCAATGGTCACGCGCAGGTGATTGGGCAGGCCATAGCCGCCAATGGGGCGAACGATGACGCCCTGCTTGAGCAGCTTCTGGTTGACCGCCGCGCCGTCGGCGACGGCAAAGGTCACGAAGTTGCCGTGCGAGGGAATGTGCTCGAGGCCGAGGCGCTTGAGGCCGGCGACGATCTGTTCCATGCCGCGACGGTTGAGTTCAAAGGACTCGGCGATGAATAGGTGGTCGTCGAGCGCCGCGCGGGCCGCCGCGATCGCCAGGTTGTTGACGTTGAAGGGCTGGCGCACGCGGTTGAGCAGGTCGGCGACTTCCGCCGACGCCACCGCATAACCAACGCGCAGGCCGGCCAGGCCATAGATCTTGGAGAAGGTGCGGGTGACGATCAGGTTCGAAAACTCCCTGACCCAGGCCACGCTATCGGCGCGTTCTGCCGGCGGCAGGTATTCGTTGTAGGCCTCGTCCAGCACTACTGCGACGTCCGTCGGCACGGCCTGCAGAAACGCTTTCACCTCGGCAGGGGGCAGGAAGTTGCCGGTCGGGTTGTTGGGGTTGGCGATCCAGACCACGCGGGTGTCCGGCCGAATCGCCGCGCGCATGGCGGCGAGGTCATGGCCGTAATGTCTGGCCGGCGCGACGACGCACTCGCCACCGGCGCTCATGGTCGCCAGCGGATAGACGGCGAAGGCATGCTGCGAGAATACCGAGGAACGACCGGGGGCGAGGAACACCCGCGCCGCCAGGTCGAGCACGTCGTTGGAGCCGTTGCCGAGCACGATCTGGTTTGGCGCGACGCCGAGACGTTCGGAAAGCAGAGCGATCAACTCGAACTGGTCAGGATAGCGCGCAATCCCGCTCACGGCCTTCTCCACTGCCGCCCGCGCCTTCGGGCTCATGCCCAGTGGGTTCTCGTTGGAGGCGAGCTTGACGATGCTCTCCACCGCGACCCCCATCTCGCGGGCGAGTTCGGTGATCGGCTTGCCCGGAACGTAGGGCGAGATGGCGCGGATGGTGGCCGGTGCCTGGGCGGCGATGATCATTCCGTCTCCGTTATTCGGGTATGTTGAGCATCGTCGATGCCCAAGTCATCAGGGATGTAACCGCCTCGTCCGCCTCTTCGGGGTCGACATCGGGTGCCCGAACGCCGAGGTAGCGGAACTCGACAGCGTACGGCCCCAACCGCACCAACAGGTCTCGCGCCGCCGGAACCTCGATATTATGAGCACCGGCGATATCGAGCAACTCGATCAAGTCGTGGATACGCCGGAAGACGATGCCATGTTGCACCAACACGGCCTTGATCGACTTCTCGGCCACCTGCTGGGCATGAAACAGCGTGGTCTCAAGCGGCGCCTCCGCATCGCGGCGCAATATGCGATAGGTGACGCGATCCCGCTGCGCCGCCGCCAGCAACTCGACGGCCTGATCGTCAGGTGTGTTCATACAAGACCCTGCCTTCACGATCCGCCCAATACACCGGCGTCGTCCACCAATGCCGCCGCTGTTCGAAATCGGCCTCGGAATAAAGCAGCAGATCGACGCCCACGCCTATGCTCCCGATAGCCTCGCGTAGGCGCGAATACTCCGTCGTGTAATCGTCGATTGCGCGTTCCACGACCAGCAGATCGAGGTCCGAATCCTCGTTGGCCTCGGCGCGCACGTAGGAGCCGAACAACACCACTTTGCGTGGTGCATAAGCTACCGAGACAATGCGATCCACTGCATTCTGGATAGCGTTTTCACTCAGCAAGTTGGCCATGATTACCTCCACCAAATGTCGTAGTTGAGGCTTGCAACACTTGCGCCATGGTGCAGAGCGGCAATGTGTGGTGCGAAGTCGGTGCTCATAGCTTGAAGACTAGACGATCTGGCCACGCCCGCCCCCCCCAGCCGCGCCGATAGCACGGCGATCAGGTCGAATTTCCGGGTAACGCTCGATGCCAGCGTTGGCGCACTCAACCGCCGCCCGCGCCTTCGGGCTCATGCCCAGTGGGTTCTCGTTGGAGGCGAGCTTGACGATGCTCTCCACCGCGAGCCCCATCTCGCGGGCGAGTTCGGTAATCGGCTTGCTCGGAACGTAGGGCGAGATGGCGCGGATGGTGGCCGGCGCCCGGGCGGCAATGCTCATGGCGAAACCCTCACTGGCTGGCGCAGGGATAGGAACCCAACTCTTTCAGGAAACCGACGCGGCCGCGCAGGTCTTCCAGCGCCGCGGCGACGCGCGGATCAAAGCGGTGGCCCTCGACGTCGATGAAGAACACATACTCCCAGCGGCTGCCGCCGAAGCCGCGCGCCGGGCGCGACTCGAACTTGGTCATCGACACGCCGTGCTGCTTGAGCGGGGTCAGCAGGTCGTGCACCGCGCCGGGCTTGTTCTGCGCCGAGCAGACGAAGGAGGTGCGATCCTGCCCCGACGGGCCGGCGTCGTGCGTCGCCAGCACGAGGAAGCGCGTGGTGTTGTTGGGGTCGTCCTCGATGCTCGTGGCCAGCAGATTGAGGTCGTAGAGCTTGGCCGCCGCCTCGCCGGCGATGGCGCAGGACGCCGCATCCTCGGACGCCATGCGCGCCGCTTCGGCGTTGCTCGCGACCGGTACCCGCTGCAACGTCGCGAGATTACGGTTGAGCCACTCGTGGCACTGCGCCAGGGACTGGGCGTGCGAATAGAGCTTGGCGATGCCCGCCAGCGACTCCGCCTTCGACAGCAGGTTCTGGTGGATGCGCAGATTGACCTCGCCGCAGATCTGCAAGGGGGACGATACCAGCAGGTCGAGCGTGCGGCCGATGGCGCCTTCGGTGGAATTTTCCACCGGCACCACGCCATAGTCGGCGTTGCCCGATTCGACGGCGCGGAAGACGTCGTCGATCGCGGTGCAGGGAGTCAGTGTCGGCGCCGAGCCGAAATGCTTCTTCGCCGCGCTCTCCGAGAAGGTGCCGGCGGGGCCGAGGTAGGCGATCCGCAGCGGCTGCTCCAGCGCGAGGCAGGACGACATGATCTCGCGGAAGATATGCCGCACCGCGCCCTCGGGCAGCGGCCCGGCATTGGCCTCGGCCAGACGGCGCAACACCTGCGCCTCGCGCTCGGGCCGGTAGATGTTGCCGTGCTTGATCTCGCCGATGCGGTGGGCCAGCCGCGCCCGCTCGTTGATCAGGCGCAGAACATCGTCGTCGAGCGCGTCGATGCCGGCCCGCAGCCGGCCGAGCTCTTCCTGCTCCTGTTTCGTCGGATCCGCGGCCATCAGCCCTCGGCCGGCAGGTAGCGCACCGCCAGCACGCCCTCGATGTTCGCGATCGCGTCGATCGCCTTCTTCGGCACCTTGCTGTCCACATCCACCAGGGTGTAGGCGATATCGCCTTTCGACTTGTTCATCATGTTGTGGATGTTGAGCTTGGCCTCGGCCAGGGCGGTCGAGATCTGGCCGACCATGTTCGGCACGTTGGCATTGGCGATGGCGATGCGGAAGCCGGATTCGCGCGGCATCGCCACGCTCGGGAAATTCACCGAATTGACGATATTGCCGTCCTGCAGGTAGTCGCGCAGCTGATCCGCCACCATGGTCGCGCAGTTCTCCTCGGCTTCGCGCGTCGACGCGCCGAGATGCGGCAAGGCGATGACATTCGGGTGATCGTTGACCTGCGCGCTGGGGAAGTCGCAGACGTAACAGCCGAGCTTCTTCGCTTCCAGCGCCGCCAGCACCGCCGCCTCGTCGACCACGCCTTCACGGGCGAAGTTGAGCACCACCGCGCCGTGCTTCATCTGTTCGATGCTCTCGGCGTTGATCATCTTGCGCGTGGCATCGACCAGCGGCACGTGCAGTGTCAGGAAGTTGGAGTTCTTGATCACATCGGACAGGCTGGCCGCCTTCTTCACCTGCGAAGGCAGGCTCCAGGCGGCATCGACGGTGATCTCCGGGTCGTAGCCGATCACGTGCATGCCGAGCTTGATCGCGGCATCGGCGACCAGGCAGCCGATCTTGCCCAGGCCGATCACCCCCAGGGTGTGGCCGGCCAGCTCGAAGCCGGCATAGGTCTTCTTGCCGCCCTCGACCTTCTTTTCCATTTCCGGATCGGTCGGGTCGAGACCGCCGACGAACCTCATCGCGCCGCCGATGTTGCGCGCCGCCATCAGCATGCCGGCCAGCACCAGTTCCTTGACGGCGTTGGCATTGGCGCCGGGCGCGTTGAACACCGGCACGCCGCGCGCGCTCATGGCCTTGACCGGAATGTTGTTGGTGCCCGAGCCGGCGCGGCCGATGGCCAGCACGCTCCTGGCGATGTCCATGGCGTGCATGTCGGCCGAGCGCACCAGCACGGCATCCGGCTTGGGCGTGTCTTTGCCGGCGACGAAGCGTTCCGCCGGCAGGCGCGCCAGCCCCTTGGCCGAGATGTTGTTGAGAACCAGAACCTGGAATTGCTCAGCCATGGCTTTTCTCGAAGTCGCGCATGTAATCGACCAGAGCGGCGACACCTTCGGCCGGCATGGCGTTGTAGATCGAGGCGCGCATGCCGCCGACCGAGCGATGGCCCTTGAGCTGGATCATGCCGCGCGACTTCGCCCCCTTGAGGAATTCCTCGTCGAGCGCCGCGTCCTTGAGCGTGAACGGCACGTTCATGCGCGAGCGGTCGGCCTGGTTGACCGGGTTGCCGTAGAACCCCGTGCTGTCGAGGTAGTCGTAGAGCAGCTTCGACTTGGCGATGTTCTTCTGCTCCATCGCGGCAATCCCGCCATTCTTCTTGAGCCACTGGAAGACCAGGCCGGCGATGTAAATGGAATAGGTCGGCGGCGTGTTGTACATCGAGTCGGCATCGACGTGGGTCTTGTAGTCGAGCATGGCCGGCGGGGTCGGCTGGGCCTTGCCGACCAGGTCGTCGCGGACGATGACGATGGTGAGGCCGGCCGGCCCGATGTTCTTCTGCGCACCGGCGTAGATCAGACCGTACTTGCTGATATCCACCGGTCGCGACAGGATGCTCGATGACATGTCGCAGACCAGCGGCACGTCGCCGGTATCCGGCGTCCACTGGAACTCGACGCCGCCGATGGTCTCGTTGGCGGTGTAATGAACGTAGGCGGCATCCTTGTCGAGCTTCCAGCCCGATTGCGCCGGGGCATAGGTAAAGCTCTTGTCCTCGGCGCTGGCGACGACATTGACGTTGCAGAAGGTCTTCGCCGCCTTGATCGCCTTCTTCGCCCATTCGCCGGTATGCACATAATCCGCGCTCGCCTTGCCGCGTAGCAGGTTGACCGGAATCATCTCGAACTGCAACGAGGCGCCGCCCTGGAGGAACAGCACCTTGTAGTTGGCCGGGATGGCCATCAGCTCGCGCAGGTCCGCCTCGGCGGCGGCGGCGATACCCATGAATTCCTTGCCGCGATGGCTCATTTCCATGACCGACTGGCCGGAGCCATGCCAGTCGAGCATCTCGTCGGCGGCTTGCTTGAGAACTTCCTCGGGCAGCGCGGCAGGACCGGCGCTGAAGTTGAATACGCGTGCCATGGTGATTACTCCTCGCTTTCGTTCTCGATTTCGGATTCGGTTTCGGATTCGGTTTCGATGACCTTCTCGATGCCGGCGAGCTTGGTGCCGTCATCGAGGTTGATGAGCCTGACGCCCTGCGCCGAACGCCCCGTTTCGCGGATCTGCTCGACCCTGCTGCGGATCAGCACGCCGCCGGTCGAGATCAGCATGACCTCGTCGGTTTCCTGCACCAGCACCGCGCCGACCACGGCGCCATTGCGCTCGGAGGTGCTGATGGCGATCATGCCCTTGGTGCCGCGGCCGTGGCGGGTGTAGTCGGCGATCGGCGTGCGCTTGCCGTAGCCGTTCTCGGTCGCGGTCAGCACGTTGAGGCTTTCGTCCTGGGCCACCAGCATGCAGATCACGCGCTGGCCGTCCTCGAGCATCATGCCGCGCACGCCGCGCGCCGCGCGCCCCATCGGGCGCACATCGTCCTCGGCGAAGCGCATGGCCTTGCCGGCGTCGGAGAACAGCATCACGTCGAAGCTGCCGTCGGTGATATTCACGCCGATCAGGTAATCACCCTCGTCGAGGCCGACGGCGATGATGCCGGCCTTGCGCGGGTTGGAGAAGTCGGACAGCGGCGTCTTCTTGACGGTGCCCATCGCCGTGGCCATGAAGACGTAATGCTGCTCGTCGAATTCCTTGACCGGAAGCACGGCGGTGATCTTCTCGCCTTCCTCCAGCGGAAACAGATTGACGATGGGCTTGCCACGCGAGGTGCGCGTGCCCTCCGGCACCTCGTAGACCTTGAGCCAATAGACGCGGCCGCGGTTGGAGAAGCAGAGGATGTAGTCGTGGGTGTTGGCGATGAACAGGTGATCGACGAAATCGTCTTCCTTGATGTCGGTCGCCTGCTTGCCGCGACCACCGCGCTTCTGCGTGCGGTAGTCCTCGAGGCGCTGGCGCTTGAAGTACCCGCCATGCGACAGGGTCACCACCATGTCCTCGCGGGCGATCAGATCCTCGAGGTTGATGTCGGCCGTCTGCAATACGATCTCGGAGCGGCGCTTGTCGCCAAACTGGGTCTTGATCGCGGCAAGCTCGGTGACGATGATCTGGGTGATGCGCTCGGGGCGGGCAAGGATGTCGAGCAGGTCGGCGATCTGCTCCATCACCTCGCGGTACTCGGTGACGATCTTGTCCTGCTCCAGCCCGGTCAGGCGCTGCAAGCGCAGTTCGAGGATCGCCTGCGCCTGGATATCCGACAGCAGGTAGCCGCGGCGCGACATGCCGAATTCCGGCGCCAGACCCTCGGGGCGGGAGGCTTCGGCCGAGGCCCGCGCCAGCATTTCCTCGACCAGCGTCGAATGCCAGGTACGCGCCATCAATTCGCGCTTGGCATCGGCCGGCGTCGGTGCCGCTTTGATCAGGGCGATGATCTCATCGACGTTGGACAGCGCCACCGCCAGGCCTTCGAGGATGTGGCCACGCTCGCGCGCCTTCCGCAACTCGAACACCGTGCGCCGCGTCACCACCTCGCGCCGATGCGACAGAAAGCACTCGAGCAGTTGCTTGAGATTGAGCAGTTGCGGGCGGCCGTCGACCAGCGCCACCATGTTCATGCCGAAGGTGTCCTGCAGCTGGGTCTGCTTGTAGAGGTTGTTGAGCACCACCTCGGGCACTTCGCCGCGCTTGAGTTCGATCACCAGGCGCATGCCGGACTTGTCCGATTCGTCCTGGATGTGGGCGATGCCCTCGATCTTTTTCTCGTGGACCAACTCGGCGATTTTTTCCTGCAGGGTCTTCTTATTGACCTGATAGGGCAGCTCGTCGACGATGATGGCCTGCCGGCCAGACTTCTCGAGGTCCTCGAAGTGGGTGCGGGCACGCATGATGACGCGACCACGACCGGTCAGATAGCCTTCGCGCACTCCTGAAACACCGTAGATCAGGGCTGCGGTGGGGAAATCCGGCGCAGGAACGATCTTGATGAGTTCCTCGATGTCGATGGACGGATTGTCGAGAACGGCCAGGCAGGCATCGACGACCTCGCTGAGATTGTGCGGCGGGATGTTGGTCGCCATGCCGACTGCTATGCCGGCGCTGCCGTTGATCAGCAGGTTGGGAATTCGCGCCGGCATGACCAGCGGTTCCTGCTCGGAGCCATCGTAGTTCGGCCCGAAGTCGACTGTTTCCTTGTCGAGATCGGCCAGCAGCTCGTGGCCAATCTTTGCCATGCGCACCTCGGTATAGCGCATCGCCGCGGCACTGTCGCCATCGACCGAGCCGAAGTTGCCCTGGCCGTCGACCAGCATGTAGCGCAGCGAGAAGTGCTGCGCCATGCGCACGATGGTGTCATAAACAGCGGTGTCGCCGTGCGGATGGTACTTGCCGATGACGTCGCCGACGATGCGCGCCGACTTCTTGTAGGCCTTGTTCCAGTCGTTGTTCAGTTCGTGCATGGCGAACAGCACGCGGCGATGCACGGGCTTGAGCCCGTCGCGCGCGTCCGGCAACGCCCGGCCAACGATCACGCTCATGGCGTAATCGAGGTAGGAGTGGCGCATCTCCTCTTCCAGGCTGATCGGGAGAGTCTCTTTGGCGAAGGAAGTCGTCATATGATCCGTCAATGGCGCCCGCTCAGCGGACCGGCGAAAAGTTTAAATCTTACCATGGCGCTCCACCCCGGCCGCCCCCGCCTGAATGGCCGGGGCCGCTCGGCCACACGCCGCCTACCTGCCTGTGCTTAAATCGCTGCCATGACTGTCCCCACCACCATCGACCTGCTGATCGAGCCGCGCTGGATCATTCCGATCGAGCCGGCCGGCACCACGCTGGAGGGGCATGCGCTGGCGGTCGATAAAGGGCGGATCGTCGCCCTTTTGCCAAGGGAAGAAGCTGCCGGCCGCTTCGCCCCGCGGCAGCACCTGGCGCTACCCGAACACGCGCTGCTGCCGGGTCTCGTGAACCTGCACACGCATGCGGCGATGACCCTGATGCGCGGTTTCGCCGACGACATGCCGCTGATGCGCTGGCTCACCGAGCGCATCTGGCCCGCCGAGGGGCGTCATGTGTCACCCGCCTTCGTCCGCGACGGCACGCTGCTTGCCTGCTGGGAAATGCTGCGCGGCGGCATCACCTGCTTCAACGACATGTACTTCTACCCCGAGGCCGCCGCCGAGGCCGCCCGCGAGGCCGGCATCCGCGCGGCGCTGGGTATCACTGTCGTCGAGTTTGCGACGGCCTACGCCGCGGATGCCACCGACTATCTTGCCAAGGGTCTGGCGACCCGCGACGCACTGCGCCACGAGCCGCTGCTTTCCTTCTGTCTGGCACCGCACGCGCCCTACACCGTCAGCGACAAGAGCCTCGAGCGCGTGGCGCTGCTGGCCAACCAACTCGACCTGCCGGTACATATCCACATCCACGAAACCCGCGCGGAAATCGAGGACAGCATCCGCCAGCACGGCGTGCGTCCGCTCGCCCGACTGCAGCGCGCCAGCCTGCTCGGCCCGGGCTTCCTCGGCGTACACGGCGTACACCTCGAGCCCGATGAAATCAGCCTGCTGGGCGAACACGGCTGCCACCTGGCGCACTGCCCGACATCCAACATGAAGCTCGCCAGCGGCATTGCCCCAGTGAGCGTGCTGCGGGCACGCGGCGTGGGCCTGGGCCTGGGCAGCGACGGCGCCGCCAGCAACAACCGCCTCGACCTGTTTCATGAAATGCGCCACGCGGCCCTGCTCGCCAAGGTCGCCAGCGAGGATGCCACCGCCCTGCCGGCCGCCACCGTCCTGCGCATGGCAACACTGGAAGGGGCCGCCGCCCTCGGCCTCGACGCGGAAATCGGCTCGCTGCTCCCAGGCAAGAGCGCCGACTTGTGCGCCGTGCGCCTCGACGATTGGGCGCTGCAACCCTGCTTCGATCCGGCCTCGCATCTCGTCTACGTCGCGGGCCGCGAGCACGTCAGCCATACATGGGTGGCGGGCCGGCTGAGGATATGCGAGGGAGAACCCGTCGATTTCGACCCACGCCGTTTGATTGAAATAGCGAGTTTGTGGCATACTCAGCTTGTGATGTAACGGTAGGTTGGCTCGCCGCGAACAAGGGAATTCGGCAGCGCGGGGCTGATCCAGTTTTTGAGACTCGCTATCGTGACCGATAGCTATCCTTTCCAACGAGGGAGCACATGAAAAACACAATCAAACTTTCGCTGCTGGCGGTCACCCTGCTGGGTATCGGCGCTTCCGCTTTCGCCCAGACCCCGGGAGTGGATATGAAGGGTGCTGTCGGTTACGTCATCGATCAGCGCGGCTATGTCGCCAAGAGCGGCACCGGCCTGTGCTGGCGCACCGGTTACTGGACGCCGGCGATGGCCATTGCCGAATGCGACCCGGATCTGGTGAAGAAGGCTGAACCCAAGAAGGAAGCAGCCAAGCCGGCTGCCGCCGCTGCGCCGACGCCGAAACCCGCCGCCGAAAAGATCACGCTGGCCGCCGACACCCTGTTTGACTTCAACAAGGCGACGCTGCGCCCCGCCGGCAAACAGGCGCTCGACGGCCTCGCCGGCAAGATCAAGGACATCAAGCTCGAGGTCATCATCGCCGTCGGTCACGCCGACCGTATCGGTTCCGACGCCTACAACCAGAAGCTGTCCGAGAAACGCGCCGCTTCGGTGAAGGACTACCTGGTTAGCAAGGGCATCGAGGCGAACCGTGTCTACACCGAAGGCAAGGGCGAGAAGCAGCCCGTGACCGGCGACAAGTGCGGCAAGAGCGAGAAGAAGGCCAAGCAGTTGATCGACTGCCTGCAACCCGACCGCCGCGTCGAGATCGAAGTGATCGGCACCAAGAAGTAATCACGCCGGGCACGAAAAAAGCCCTGCATGTGCAGGGCTTTTTTTTGCCTATGGTATCTGCCAGGATGAGTGCCATGAACGCCGCCTCCCCCGCCCCCAATGCCGACCCCCACGAACTCGCCAAGTTCAGCGAACTGGCGCATCGCTGGTGGGACCTGAACTCGGAATTCAAGCCCCTGCACGACATCAACCCGCTGCGCCTCGACTGGATCGACCGCGCCTGCGGACTCGGCGGCAAGCGCGTGGTGGACGTCGGCTGCGGCGGCGGCATCCTCTCGGAAAGCATGGCGGAACGCGGCGCCGCAGTCACCGGCATCGACCTTTCCGACAAAGCCCTGAGCGTCGCCCGTCTGCACCTGCTCGAAACGGGCGGAAAGGTCGACTATCGTCACATCGCCGCCGAGCAGCTGGCCGCGGAGCAACCCGACGCCTACGACGTCGTCACCTGTCTCGAAATGCTCGAGCATGTGCCCGATCCCGCCAGCACCATCCGCGCCTGCGCGGCGCTGGTAAAGCCGGACGGCCATGTCTTTTTTTCGACCATCAGCCGCAATCCCAAGGCCTACCTGCTGGCCGTCATCGGGGCCGAATATGTACTCAACCTGCTGCCGCGCGGCACCCACGATTATGCGAAGTTCATTCGGCCGTCGGAACTCGCGCGCATGGTGCGCGAGGCCGGTCTCGACGTGACCGAGGTCATCGGCATGACCTACAACCCGCTCACCCGCGGTTATTCCCTCGGCCAAGACACCAGCGTTAACTACCTGCTGCGTGCCCGCCGCAATGCCTGAAGCGGTCTTCTTCGATCTCGACGGCACCCTCGCCGACACAGCGCCCGATCTCGGCGGGGCGCTGAATCGGTTGCTGGCGGAACAGGGGCGGGCGCAGCTGCCTCACGCCGTTCTGCGCCCGCATGTTTCGGCTGGCGCCCGCGGCCTGCTGCGCATCGGCTTCGGCATCGCGCCGGACGATGCCGCTTACCCGGCACTGCACAAGCGCTTTCTCGACATTTACGAGAATGCGTTGTGCGAGGCCACGACGCTGTTTGCCGGCATGGACACGCTCCTCGACGCACTCGATGCACATGGCATCGCCTGGGGCGTGGTCACCAACAAGCCGGAGCGCTTCACGCTGCCACTGATGGAAGCTCTGGGACTCGCCTCTCGCGCCGCCGCCATCGTCGGCGGCGACACCACCGCCAGGGCCAAACCCGATCCCCTGCCCCTGCTCCACGCCTGCACCGTCGCCGGCGTCGCGGCGACGGCATCGGCCTACGTCGGCGACGACCTGCGTGACATTCAGGCGGGCCGCGCCGCGGGCATGCGCACCTTCGCCGCCGCGTGGGGCTATCTTGGCGACGGCCCACCGATCGGCGACTGGGGAGCCGACCAGACGATTGCGGAACCCACGGCTCTGCTGGCCGATATCGGCCAGGGTTCGTGGTAGGCCCGTCATGCCCAGTATCGCAACCTATAAATAACGATACATGTATCATGCTGTTGCATATCCATCCCGAGACGAGGAGTTGGCCATGCGACAGACCGAGTTGCATCTTACCGACGAGGATCGCGAGTTGATCGAGTCATGCCGGGCAAAGGGTGTGCGCCATGCGCGGGAAGTCAATCGGGCACATGTTCTTTCCGCGCTTGATCGCGGCATTCCGGAAGCCTGGATCATGGCGGTTCTCGGCGTCGGACGGACGGTCATCTGGCGGACACGGGCCGCATATCTGGAGGGCGGGGCGGAATTCGCGCTGCACGATGTCGCGCGCTCGGGCAAACCGCGACGGTACGATACCGACGTCGAAGCGCAACTTTCCGCCCTGGCCTGCTCGGCGCCGCCAACGGGCGCTCGGCGCTGGACGATTGCCTTGCTGGAGCAAGCCGCGCAAGCCCAGGCAGGGATTGGCCCGATCAGTCGCGAGACGGTTCGCCGGTTGCTAAAAAAACTGCCTCAAGCCGTGGCGCAAGCTGATGTGGTGCATCGGTCGATTGACGGAGGAGTATCGGCAACGGATGTACGATCTGCTTGATCTCTATGCACGTCCGTTCCGGCCTGGAGAGCCCGTGATTTGCCTGGACGAGAAGAGCAAGCAATTGCTCCAGGATTCCCGCACGCCTTTGCCGATCCGTCCGGGAACACCCATGCGGCAAGATTACGAATACGTGCGCGCCGGCACATGCAATCTGTTCGTGGCGGTGGAACCCAAGGGTGGGCGGCGGACAGTCTTGGTCACCGACCGCCGCGCCAAACCCGACTTCGTGGCCTTCGTCCAGTATCTGCTCGAACAGGTCTATGCCACGGCGCGCCGCGTTCGTCTGGTCATGGACAACCTCAATACCCACTTCCGCAAGTGCTTCGAGGATGTGCTTGGGGTCAAGGCGGCGAAAGCGCTGCTGCGTCGCGTCGTCTTTCACTACACCCCGAAACACGCCAGTTGGCTGAATATGGCTGAAATCGAAATCGGTATCCTGGATCGCCAGTGTCTGGACCGGCGTTTGCCAAACCGCGCCACACTGGTGACCGAGGTCGACGCCTGGCCGCAGCGCCGAAACGATGACCAACGAAGCATCGCGTGGTCGTTCACTCGGCAGGATGCGGATGAGGGAATGGCGCGGCCATGCCTCCCTTGATACCCTCCTCGCCCGCCAGCCACGACAGCGGCAGGGCGATGACGACCGCCCCCCCCAGTTGGTAGCGCAGCACCTTGGCAGCGGAAGCGCGGGCCAGCGGGGTCGCGCGAACTGTCACGATGGTCGCGGCCCAGAAGATCGCCGCCAGCAGGCCCAGCGCGTCGCCGATCCAGGTTCCGGCTGCAGCGTTCCAACCCTCGCCGAAGGCGACGGCGATGCCAGCGAAGGCCGGCAGCACCCCGGCGCCGTGCAGAGGAACACCGCCACGAGCGAGGCGCTGGTGTAGCTCAAGCCCTCGAAAATGCAGATGAACTCGATCGCGAACAGCGCACCGGCCAGGAGCCCCGGCCTGAACGAACCGTCGCGCCCGGCCAGTGACTGGCCGGGCAATCGCATCCACAAGAACACCAGCACGGCGGCGAAGGCGGCGGGGCCGGGGGCGATGCGGGGATTCATTTCGGCATTGTCGCAGGGAAGCCCACGGTGCCGGCGGCGAAGGCCGCGGGATCGAGCGGCACCGCGGCGGGCGACCAGGTGGCAAGATAGGCCCGCAGCTTCTGCGCGGAACCTGCCTCGCGCTCGAGGCTCAAGGCCGGCACGCCGAAAGCCTCGGCAACGATGCGCGAGTGCAGGCAGGGCCGATGCAGCCGATGCAGCCGCGGCTGGCCGCGATCAACGCGCAGATGTCCCAGACGTCGAGCGATTCGAAAATTTCCACGGGCAGGTCAAGCCGCCCCGCGATCTGCCGGTAGGGCTCGAGATCGTCATGCCAAGGCGCGGCGCCGGCACGGAACACCACCACGGGCAGACCAATGCGCTCCAGCCCCTCGGCGAAGGTCGCCAGCGTCGCATCGTCGCCGCATTCGGCGGCGAACTGGATGGCGAGATAGTCCGCCCGGGGCCGCAGGCGGGTGTGGATGCGCTCGCCGAAAAGCTCGGCGAGGCGCGTGACCGGATCGGGCACCAGGGGAGCCGCGATGCCGGCCGCGGCAAGCTGCGCTTGCGTGACGCGGTCTCGCACCGTCAGGACATCGGCCTCGCGCAGCGCGGCGAACACTTCCTCGCGAAAGGCCGTGTCGCGCGCGGCAAGGCCGACGCCGCCGACCGCATGGAACTCGACGCGCGAGCCGGGCGGCAGGCTGTGTTTTCCGACGACGTAGAGCGCCGCTCTGCCCCAGCGCATGACCGACTCGCCGAGCATGTAGGTGGCCTGCGCCGCATCGCAGTCGAACAATTCGCCGCCGATGTGGATCAGGGTGACTGGCGTCGTAAACGATCCGAGCGCGACGACGCGCTGGCCGCCCCATGACGTCAAATCGCGCTTCGCCAAGCCCGCAAACGCCGTGTCATCACCGCCGACTTCTGCAACAGCCACATGCGCCAGCAGGATGTCGCCGAGGTTATGGCGATCGAAGGCGCCGAAGATGACCGGCGACGGGGTCACGCCACGGTCAGACAATTTCGAGCGGCAACACGCCGAATTCGCGGCAGGGGCTGGGACAGAATTCGTAGATGGCGCCGCAGAACTGGCAGGGACTTACCGTCCGGCTCAGAACAGCATCGTTCCGAGCCACCAGGCGATGGCGGCAATCAGCGCGGTAGCGGGAATGGTCAGAACCCAGGCCAAAACGATGCCGCCGGCAACATTCCAGCGCACGTTGCTGGCACCGTGGGTGGAACCAACGCCGACGATGGCGCCGGTGATGGTGTGCGTCGTCGACACCGGAATACCCAGCGCCGTGGACATGAAGAGGGTAATGGCGCCACTGGTTTCGGCGGCGAAGCCGCCGACGGGCCTGAGCTTGGTGATCTTCTGGCCCATGGTCTTGACGATGCGCCAGCCGCCGAACATGGTGCCCAGGCCCATCGCCAGGTAGCAGGACACGATCACCCAGACCGGCACGGAGTCGTCCTGACCGATGGTACCGGCGCCGATCAGCAGCATCCAGATGATGCCGATGGTCTTCTGCGCGTCGTTGCCGCCGTGGCCGAGGCTGTAGAGCGCGGCGGAGACCAGCTGCATGCGGCGGAACAGCTTGTCCACCTTGCGCGGCGTGGTGCGGTTGCAGAGCCAGGCCACGCCCACCATCAGCGCGCTGCCGAGCAGGAAGCCCAGCGTCGGCGCGATGAAAATGAACAACACGACCTTGCCGACGCCGCCCCAGATCAGGGAAGCGGGGCCGGCCTTGGCCAGCGCGGCGCCGACCAGGCCGCCGATCAGCGCATGCGACGAGCTCGACGGGATGCCGTGGTACCAAGTGATGATGTTCCAGCCGATGGCGCCGATCAACGCACCGAAGATGACGTAATGATCGACCATGGCCGGATCGATGGTGCCCTTGCCGATGGTGGCGGCGACCTCGAGCTGAAACACGAAGATGGCGACGACATTGAAGAAGGCGGCCCAGGCCACGGCCTGGTGCGGCTTGAGTACGCCGGTGGAAACGACGGTGGCGATGGAGTTGGCGGCATCGTGGAAGCCGTTCATGAAGTCGAACGCCAGTGCCAGGAGCACCAGCAGGATGACTACCCCGAGGCTGATTTCGAGACCCGACATGGCTGGGTCAGGAATTCTCGAGGACGATGCCTTCGATGATGTTGGCCACGTCCTCGCAGCGGTCGGTAATCAACTCGAGCAACTCGTAGAGCTCCTTGTACTTGATGAGCTGACGGGCGTCCTGCTCCTCGCGGAACAGCTTGGCCATGCCGGTGCGCATGGCACGGTCGGCGTCGGATTCGAGACGGCTGATCTCCTCGCAGGTCTTGAGGATGGCCGGGCCGTTGTCCATGTTGTCGAGCAGGAACACCGCCGACTTCACGCGTTCGCAGCAGGACACGCAGATATCGGCGAGATGACAGGCTTCCTGCGTCAGCTTCTTGACATCGTAGAGGTAGATCGACTGGGCGACATCCTGAGTCAGATCGAGGATGTCGTCCATGTTCGTGATGAGTTTGTGGATCTCGTCACGATCGAGCGGCGCATTGAAGGTGGTGTGCAGCAGCGCGATGGTGTCGTGGGTGATCTTGTCGGCCTGGCTCTCGATCTCGTCGATGGCCTTGGCGTGGGCCGCGACGCCATCCTTGTTGTCCACCAGGTCGTCGACCAGGGCCGCCAATTCGCGCCCCCCCTTCACGATCAGCTCGGCATGAGCGTTGAAGAGGTCGAAAAACTTGCCCTCCCGGGGCATCAATTTTGAGAACATCGACTGGTCGCTGCGTGAAAAATAATTGCGCAAGTCTATCAGCTTCCGCGCCGGGTCCGGTGGGGTAAAATGTTGCCCCGCCTCGATGTACCTCGCTATGAAACGCACCCGCTTCTCCCGCCGCGCCAAGCAGACCCCCGACACGGAACATCTGATCCGCCTCGCCGGCCAGCTCTCGCAATCCGCCAGCCGCCTCGAGGATGCCTTCTGGGAGGCCCGTCTCGGCAGCCTGGTCGAGCGCCTGCTCGCCGACAACGACGAAGCCGCGCTCAATGCCGCGCTCGATCACCTCTACGGTGCCGGCGGCCGCGCCTACGACGAACTGGCCGACATGGTCGAGTCCTGCAGCGAGATCCGTCGCGCCGAAACCGCCGACGTCCTGCTGATCGCCGTGCCGGTGCTGGCGTGGTCGCGCCTGACCATTCCCTCCGGCACCATCGCCGCCGACAATCTCGTCAGCCTGCGGGCGCAGTTGCACGGTCATGTACTGGCGAAGGACGCCAGGCTCGGCCTGGCCGACTTCCTGTTCAGCCCGGACCAGCTGCCGCAAAGCTACTGCGACACCGCCCATCTCGCCGAAAAGCTGGCCAAGGCCGCGCTGCATGATCGCGACCTCAAGCTCGACACGCAACAGATGCCCGAGACGGTCCCCTTCCTTTCCGACACGCGCTACCTGCTCGGCGCCGTCGCCGCGCCGCGCGGCACGCCCCTGTTCCGCTGGCAAGAAGAGGATGGCAGCCACGCCGACGCCCTCAAGCACTGGCGCGTCCAGGGCGGCGATGCCATCCGCCCGCTGCTGCCCGCCTGCGCCATCGAACTTCTGCTGCCGCAGGCCTACCACGCCGCCGCGCGCGAGGCCGACCGCGCCTCGCGCGCCTACTCGCTGCGTGCCGCGGTGGCCTTCCTGCAAACCACGCTGAACCTGGCGGCGAGCGATCTGCGCGCCATCGTCGCCCCCTACTACGACCGTGATCTCGAGGAATACCGCATCGGATTCACCAAGTCCAATGCCAGCGAGGTGATTCACGGCGTCGTCTGGCCGATGCTCGACAACGAGGACGACGGCACCGACACCGCGGCGCAGATCGAGGCCGTGCTGCGCGAGGCCGGCGTCGGCGAGGTGCTGGTGCTCGACCACCGTTTTCCGCTCGAGTATTGCGACGACTGCGGCGCCCCGCTCTATCCCAATCCCGAGGGTGAGCCGGTACACGCCGAACTGCCCGAGGAACAGGCCGAGGCCGCCCCGCGCCACCTACACTGAGTAGGGCGCCGGGTCGATCGCCGGCTGCTTTCCCGTCAGCAGATCGGCCAGCAGCGCGCCGGTGCCGCAGGCCATGGTCCAGCCCAGCGTGCCATGGCCGGTATTCACGAAAAGATTGGGAATCCGCGTGCAGCCGACCAGCGGCACGTTGCCGGGCGTGGCCGGCCGCAGCCCTGCCCACTCGACGACGCCATCGCGGCTCTCGTGGGGACGGGCCCGCGGAAACAGCGCGAAGGCGCGGCGCGCGATGGCCGCGCAGCGCACTGCGTTTATCGATGTGTCGTAGCCGGTGAATTCCGCCGTTCCGGCCACGCGCAGGCGGCTCCCCAGGCGCGAAAACACCAGCTTGGCACCGTCGTCGGTCAGGCTCACGCTCGGCGCGATGCTGCCCTCGTCGAGGGGGACGGTGATCGAGTAGCCCTTGGCCGGATAGACCGGAATGGCTATGCCCAGCGGCCGCAGCAGCAGCGGCGAATAACTGCCGAGGGCCACGACATAAGCATCCGCCACGATGCGCTCGCCGCCGGCCAGGTACACACCGGCGACCCGGTCGCCGGCCTGGTCCAGCCGCTCGACCGTGGATCCGTAGCGGAACGTGACACCGCGCGCGGCACAGCGCTCCGCCAGCCGCTGCACGAACTGGCAGGCATCGCCCGATTCGTCGCCGGCCGTGTAGGTGCCGCCGACGATGGCCACGCTCGATTCGCGCAGCGCCGGCTCGATTTCCAGACACTCCGTCGCACTCTTGACATCGCGCTCGCAGCCGAACTCGCGCATCAGCGCCGCCTGTGGAATGGCCGCCGCGAACTCGCGCGAGTCGGTATAGACATGGAGGATGCCGCGCTCGAGTTCGTCGTAGTGCAGGTCCAGCTCGCGGCGCAGGGCCTTGAGCCGGGTGCGGCTGTCGAGTGCCAGCGCCAGGATGGCGACGATGTTGGCGCGCGTGCGCGCGGGGCGGCATTGGCCGAGAAAACGCAGGCCCCACGCCCACTGCGCCGGATCGGCCCGCAGCCGCCACAGCAGCGGCGAGTCCTCGCGCCCCAGCCATTTGAGGATTTTCAGCGGCGCCCCGGGATTGGCCCAGGGCTCGGCATGGCTGGTCGATATCTGGCCGCCGTTGGCGAAGCTGGTCTCCTGCGCCGCCGCCGGCTGGCGGTCGATCACCGTCACCTCGTGGCCCGCCTCGGCCAGGTACCAGGCCGAAGCCACGCCGACCAGACCGGCTCCCAAAACCACCACCCGCATGCTTGAACTCGCTCCATCCACGCCCATCTAAGACGGACATTCTATCCGGCCAAAGGAAGGCGCCATGCCCAAGATCGACAAGCCCGACGCCGAATGGCGCGCCCAACTCAGCGAGATGCAATATCAAGTCGCGCGACAGAAAGACACTGAGCGTGCCTTCTGCGGCGAGTATTGGGACTGCCACGATGCCGGCACCTACCGTTGCGTGTGCTGTGGCGAGCCGCTGTTTGCCTCCGAGCAAAAGTTCGGCTCGGGCTGTGGCTGGCCCAGCTTCACCGCGCCGCTGCAAGCCGAGGGCATCGCCGAAGCCGACGACCGCACGCACGGCATGCGCCGCTCCGAGGTGATGTGCTCGCACTGCGGCGCCCACCTCGGCCACGTTTTCCCCGACGGCCCGCCGCCGGCGGGACTGCGCTACTGCATCAATTCGGCCTCGCTCAGGCTCGACAAAAAGTAGCGCGGTACAATTCGACCCCATGAAATTCCTCTTCGACCTGTTTCCGGTCATTCTCTTCTTCGTCGCCTACAAGTTCGCCGGCATCTATGTGGCCACCGGCGTCGCCATTGCCGCCACCTTCGCCCAGATCGGCTGGGTCTGGTTCAAGCACCGCAAGGTCGACACCATGCTCTGGGTCAGCCTCGGCCTGATCACCGTCTTCGGCGGCGCCACGCTGCTGCTGCAAAACCCGACCTTCATCAAATGGAAGCCGACGGTGCTCTACTGGCTGTTCGCCACGACGCTACTGGTGTCGGCCACGCTGCTCAAGAAAAACCTGATCCGCAAGATGCTCGATGAACAGGTCACGCTGCCCGAGCCGATGTGGATCAAGCTGAACCTTTCGTGGGTCACCTTCTTCGCCGCCATGGGCGTGGCCAATCTCTATGTCGCCTTCAATTTCAGCGAGTCCGACTGGGTGAACTTCAAGCTCTTCGGCGGCATGGGGCTGATGGTCGTCTTCATCGTGATCCAGGGACTGTTCCTCGCCAAGTACGTCGAGGAAAAACAGCAGTGAACACTGTCGACACCCTGCGCCAGCGCCTGGCCGTACTCGAACCCCAGCAGATCGACATCATCGATGACAGTCACCGCCACGCCGGCCATGCCGGCGCCCGGGACGGCGGCGGCCACTACCGCCTTTCCATCGTCGCGCCTGTTTTCGCCGGTAAGCGAACCATGGAAAGACACCGCTTGGTGTATGATGCCGCCGGCGACCTTATGAAGCGGCAGATACATGCCCTCAGCATTACAGCCAAATCCCCCGACGAAATATGACCATTATTTTCCGCCAAGGAATCACACCGATGAACCGCCTCCTGCAAGCATCTCTCCTCGCTTTCACTCTCGCCGCCGCCCCGGCTTTCGCCACCAAGGACGATGCCAAGGGTTATGCCATCGTCAATGGCAAGGCCATTCCAAAGGTTCGCGCCGACGCGCTGATCGCTGGCCAGATGGCCCAGGGCCAGCCCGACTCCGAGGGCCTGCGCAATGCAGTCAAGGAAGAACTGATCCGTCGCGAGGTGCTGGCGCAGGAAGCGCAGAAGAAGGGCATCGACAAGAAGCCCGAGGTGCAGGGCCAACTCGACCTTGCCCGCCAGGGCGTGCTGGTCGGCGCCTACCTCAACGACTACGTGCGCACCCACCCGGTGACGGACGAGGCGATCAAGAAGGAATACGAAGTCATCAAGAAAGCGCTGGGCGACAAGGAATACAAGGCCCGCCACGTACTGGTCGAGAATGAGGCCTCGGCCTTGGCCATCATCGAGAAGCTGGGTAAGGGCGAGAAGTTCGACGACCTCGCCAAGCAGTCGAAGGATCCGGGCTCCAAGGATCGCGGCGGCGACCTCGGCTGGTCCAACCCGGCCTCCTACGTCAAGCCATTCGCCGAGGCTCTGCTGAAACTTGAAAAGGGCAAGTACACGACCGTTCCGGTCAAGAGTGATTTCGGCTGGCACGTCATCCTGCTTGAGGACACCCGCGAGCTCAAGGCTCCGGTGCTCGACGAAGTCAAGCCGCAGCTGATGCAGCGCCTGCAGCAGCAGGTGGTCGAGAAGCACATCATGGAACTGCGTTCCAAGGCCAAGGTCGAGTAATCTCAACCGACGCCCTGGGAAAACGGGGGCTGCGGCCCCCGTTTTTCATGTGCGGCTCTCTCGCCCCGCATGCGCCCTCGCGTCTCGCCCTATCTGCTGCTGACCCTGGCCAACCTGTTCTGGGCCGGCAACTGGATCGTCGGCCGCGGCATGCGCGCCGAAGTGCCGCCGATCGCGCTGTCGTTCTGGCGCTGGGTGATCGCGCTGGCCTGCCTGCTGCCGCTGGCCTGGCCGTATCTCAAGCGCGACCGCGCCGTGCTCGCCGCCGGCTGGCGCTGGCTGGCCCTGCTCGGAATTCTCGGCACCTGCCTCTACAACGCGCTGACCTACATCGGCCTGCAGCAGACCGAGGCAATCAACGGCCTGCTGCTCAACTCCTTCATCCCTATCGTCATCGTCGCGCTGGCCTGGGCCATTCAGGGCAAACGGGTCAGGCCAGTCGAGGCGCTCGGCATCGCGGCCTCGTTCGCCGGCGTGCTCGCCGTCGTCGCCCGCGGCGACCCGCGCAACCTGCTGCTGCTCACCCTCAATATCGGCGACATCTGGATTCTCGTCTCGGTCGTGGCTTGGGCGGCCTATACCCTGCTGCTGCCGAAACGCCCGGCGGCACACCCGCTGGCCTTCCTGTTCGTCATCGCACTGATCGGCGTCCTCGCCACCTTGCCCTTCTACCTGCTCGAGATCGCCGGCGGCCGCCATATCCATGCCTCGACCGGCTCTTTGCTGGCCATCGCCTACGCCGGCATCTTCCCCGCCTTCCTCGGCTTCATTTTCTGGAACAAGGGCGTGGAGCAGGTCGGCGCCTCGAAGGCCGGCCTGTTCATCCACCTGATGCCGGCCTTCGGCATCCTGCTCGCCGCCGTCTTCCTCGGCGAGGCAATGGCCGCCTTTCATGTCGTTGGCATCTCGCTGATTTTCGGCGGCATCTTCCTGACCACGAAGAAATGAGCGCGACGATCATTCGAGCCCTGCGCGCTTTCCGCGAATGGCGCCACCGCCGCGCGGCCGACAAGATCGCCATCGACGATGCGCAGTGGCAGGCCGCCGAATACCCGCTGCCCTTCCTCGACCGCCTGAGCGACAACGAACGCCGCCGCCTGCGCGAACTCGCCCGCCAGTTCATCGCCGAAAAGGAATGGAGCGGAGCCCGCGGCCTCGAACTCACCGCGCCGATGCAGATTTCCATCGCACTGCAGGCCTGCCTGCCTATTCTTAACCTTGGTCTAGACGCCTATCGTGGCTGGGTCGGTGTCATCGTCTATCCCGGCGACTTCGTCATCCCGCGCCAGCAGATGGACGAGGCCGGCGTGATGCACGAATACGATGATGAAGTGCTTGGTGAAGCATGGGAGGGCGGTCCCGTGCTGGTGTCGTGGTTCGAGAACCTCGACGAGATCGGCGACGTTAATATCGTTATCCACGAGTTCGCCCACAAGCTCGACATGACTAACGGCGCGGTCGACGGCGTACCGGCACTGGCCGAGGGGATGAGCCGGCGTGAGTGGGTCGCCGCCTTCGAGCCGGCCTATCTCGATTTCCATCGCCGCGTCGATGCCGGAGAAGACACCGCCATCGATCCCTACGCCGCCGAGCATCCCTCCGAGTTCTTCGCCGTCGTCAGTGAAGTGTTCTTCGAAGCTCCCGACCTGCTGTGCAACGAGTACCCGGCTGTTTACACCCAGCTTGCCCGCTACTATCTTCAGAACCCGGCGGCGGCCGGCAATCGCCCGACCATACCGTAGCGCCACCACCGGTTCGAGCAAATCGGTTCGCTGGCGGCATTCCTTGCCGAATACCCGCGGCAGGTTATCGAGTGCGGCTATCTGTGTGGGCGAGTTAGCGAAACCAAAATGTCGTCAGCACGAACAACTTGTCACTCGCGGCTTGGGGCTTTGCCTGTATCGGCTGTCCCTACCTTTGCAGCCGCAGCGAATTGGTGACCACGGAAACGGAACTCATCGCCATCGCCGCCGCCGCGATCATCGGGTTGAGGCGGCCCGCCGCCGCGACGGGAATGGCGACGACGTTGTAACCGAGCGCCCAGAACAGGTTCTGGCGGATGATGTTCATGGTGCGGCGCGAGAGGTCGATGCCGGCCGCGACGCGGGCGATGTCGCCGCCGACCAGCGTGATGTCGGCCGATTCGACCGCGATGTCGGCGCCGCCGCCGATGGCGAAGCCGACGTCGGCGGCGGCCAGCGCCGGCGCGTCGTTGATGCCGTCGCCGATCATGCCGACTTTGTGTCCATCTTTCTGCAATTCCCGGATGAGTTCGAGCTTGTCCGCCGGCGTGGCGCGAGCGATGACGCGGTCGATGCCGACCTCGCGCGCGATGTGGTTGGCCGCCGCTTCGACGTCGCCCGTGGCCATCACGGTCTTCAGGCCCAGCCGGTGCAGCAGCGCGATGGATTCCCTGGCGCCCTCGCGCGGTCGGTCGGCGATGGCGAACAATCCCGTGCAGGCGCCGGCGATGGCGACGAATACCGGCGTCTTGCCCTGCTCGGCCCAGGCTTGGGCCTGCGCGAACTGGGCGCTGCAATCGATGCCGGCGGCTTCGAGCAGCGCGGCATTGCCGACGAGAATTTCCTCGCCTTTTTTGCCCTTGCCGCGCGCCCGCACGCCGCGCCCCGGCCAGGCTTCGAAACCAAGAGTCGGCGCCGGCAACACGCCGCGCGCACGGCACCAGGCCGCGATGGCGCGAGCGAGGAAGTGTTCGGAATGCGCTTCGACGCCGGCGACCAGAGCGAGCGTATGCGCCTCGCCATCCTTGCCATGACCGGCCACCGCCAGGAAATCGGTGACCACGGGCTTGCCTTCGGTGATGGTGCCGGTCTTGTCGAACACCAGGGTGTCGAGCTTCGCCGCGGTTTCCAGCGCCTCGCCGTTCCTGATGTAGATGCCGCGCCGCGCCGCCTGGCCGGTGCCGACCATGATGGCCGTCGGCGTGGCCAGCCCGAGCGCGCAGGGGCAGGCGATCAGCAGCACGGCCACGGCGTGGGACAGCGCGCGCGGCAGCGGATGGCTGGCGGCGAGCCAGCCGGCGAAGGTCAGTGCGGCGACGCCGCCGACGGCGGGCACGAAGCGCGCCGAAATGCGGTCGACGAGTTTTTGCACCGGCAGTTTCGTTCCTTGCGCGTGATCGACCAGCTTGACGATGCCCGAGAGCACGGTGTCACCGCCGACCGCCGTGACGCGCATGACGAAGGCGCCGTTGCCGTTGAGCGTGCCGCCGACCACCGCGTCGCCCGTGCCCTTGGCCACGGGCAGCGATTCTCCCGTGAGCATGGATTCGTCGAGGCTCGACGCGCCCTCCTCCACCACGCCGTCGGTCGGCACTTTGTCGCCGGGACGCACGCGCAGCCGGTCGCCAAGTTGCACGGCGTCGATGGCCACGATCTCGTCGCCGGCCGGCGTGACGCGGATCGCCGTCTCCGGCTGCAACTCGATCAGCTTGCGGATCGCCTCGGACGCCTTGCCCTTGGCGCGCTCTTCCATGTAGCGACCGCCGAGGACGCACGCAACGATGACGGCGGCCGACTCGAAATAGACGTGGTGGCGCATGCGCGCCACGCCCGGCAGGCTGTAGAAATAAGCGGCGCCGGCGCCCATGGCGATCAGGGTGTCCATGTTGGCCTCGCGCTGTTTGGCCAGCGCCCAGGCTTTCTTGAATATCTCGCCGCCGCTGCCGAAGACCACGACGGTGGATAGCGCCAGTTCCATCAAGCGCAACGCGGGCGAGCGGTGCATCAGCATGCCGGAGATCATCACCGGCGTCGTGAGCCACGCCGACCGGATCAGCCGTTTGCGGGCATCGGCCAGCCGCGCCTTCTCGCGCTCCACCAGCAGGCGGCGCTGTGTCAGCGTGTCCATCGGCCGCGCCTCGTAACCGAGCTTGCCCACCGCGGCGAACAGTTCCTCGCGCGGCAGGTGGCCCCTGACCGTCACCGTGCCGGCCGCGAAATTCACCGCTGCCGACTCCACGCGCGGGTCGCGCTGCAAGCGCATCTCGATCAGCAGCGCGCAGGAAGCGCAGGTCATGCCTTCGACTGCGGCATTGCATTCCTGCGCCGGGCCTTCGGGGATGACCGCCTCGACCGGTGCCGCTGAAAAAGTCGGCGCTGGCGACACGGCGATATTGCCGATCACCGCATCGACCACGGCCAGCAACCGCTCTTCGGAAAACTGCGTGGAATCGTAATGCAGCGTCACCGAGCCGATCTCGGGCACGCTCTTCACGTCTTTCACCGCGCCGTGCTTCCTCAACAGGATCTCGAGGATGTAGCAGCGCTCGGGTTGCCTTGCCAGGGCCGGCGACACCAGCCGCACACGGCGCGACAGGCGGTGGACAACGTGGAAGTGCTTCACGGCCGAGTTTCGGCTTGCGGTGCGGTTTGCGCTGCCGGCTTGGCGATGGACTTGCGGTAGCGCACCAGCAGGAACACCAGATAGAAGGTGGTGAGCCAGGCGTTACCGTACTTGACCGGATCCTTGAGCCAGCGCTGGCTGATCAGTTCCCAATGCACCCGAATGAGATAGAAGGCGACGAGGTCGTTGAGGAAGTTGATGATCGCCTTCTCGGTCAGCGCATTGGCCAGCACGGGCTGCAACCGGGCCTGGAGGCTGCCGGCCGGCGCATCGGGGTGGCGCAGGCGCTCCAGACCCGCGCGCAAGCCGGCGAAGGCACGGCGCGCCTTCGCGCCGGCATCGTGCAGTGTGGCGTCGAGCGCCGCCACGACCGTGCCCGGCGCCGCCGGCAGATCGCCCAGCAGCGCCTTGAGCCCGCGCGCGACGTCGGCAGCAGTGCAGACGTGCGCATCGTGGCGCACCACCAACCGCCGCTCGGCCGGTGAGACCGTAACGCGATAAACGCCCGTCACCTCGCGCAGCCCCCGCTCGACCGCCGCGGCGGCGGCCGGATAACAGATCTCCGTCGGCAGTTCGAGACGCAGGTAGCCGGCCTCGCGGTGGCGGACGACGATGCGGCGCGAGAGGTCGTCGACGTTCATGGCCATGTCTCCGCCGGGCCGCCCCAAGGAGGCATGCGCTCCCCCGTGGGGGGGCAGCGAACGAATGTGAGCGTGGGGGGCCATGAGTTTTCTATGCCTTCGGCGTATCGGCCGAAGCGGCTGCCGCGCCCTGCTGCGCCTCCTTCGCCTGCGCCTCGGCCATCAGGTCGTCGAGGTTTTCCTTCTGCTGCAAGACGAAGTCCTTGCCCATGCCGCTGGCCTTGGACAGCGCGAGGATGATCTCCTTCTCGTACTTGAACAGAAGATAGCCGGCGGCGGCGCCGGCGGCCAGCAAGAGCAGCGGGCTGCGCAGCAACGTGCTGCCGAACAACCCACCGCCGAGCAGCCCGCGCCCGGCGGCGTAGCCGGTGGCCGCCATCATCGCGCTCTGGGCCACGGGATGCCCCACCACGCTCGCGAGGCCAGCGGCGTGGCCGGCGTGGGTAGCATGGGCGGCGGTGGCGCCCATCGCATGCGGCATCTGCTTCAACATCTCTTCGGTCATCATGGCGTGCTCCTTTCAGGATCGGGTGGGTGAATTTTCCGGCATCCGGGCCGGAATTTCATTGATCTCGTGCAACATCTGGTAAATCCCCAGGCAGCCCTCGCAGCAGAATTCGAGCGTATTGCCGGATGCGGCCAGCGTGAAAGGCTTCACGCCCACCGGCAGGCTGCACAGGTCGCAGGGCTTCTTCGGGTCGCTCATTTGAGCAATTCCAGCGCATGGCGCTCGAAGGTCGCCTCGTCGGCCTCGCCGATCACCTTGCCGCGCACGACGCCTTTCGCATCGACGAAGTAGGTGGTGGGCAGGCCGACCACGCCGTAGCGCCTCGCAATAGTGGCCTTCTCATCGAGCAGCACCGTGTAGCCAACGCCGATTTTTTTGATGAAGGCCTCGACCGTCTTGCGATCCTGGCCGGCGTTGATGGCGATCACCTCCAGCCCTTTCGCCTTGTGCCGCCGCCAGACGGCGTCAATGGCCTGCATCTCGCCCTCGCAGAACTTGCACCAGTCGGCCCAGAAGCGCACCACCACGGGCTTGCCGGCCCAGGCGGCGGGAAAGTGGGCCGCCATGCCATCGACGCGCACAGTCTGGAAGGTCGGCGCGATGTCGCCGGTGTTGAGCCTGGCCGGCGGCTCCCCGCCGCAGGCGGCGAGCAGAAGCACGGCAAGGGCGGCGAGCAATTTCATCAGTGGTCGAGCAGTACGAGGTTGGAGCGCAGGATCATGGCCGTGGCCACGGCCGCAGTCAACAGGAAGCCGATGCTGGCGATGCTGGCGAGCCGGCGCGAGACATCGGGGACGATAGCTGTCAGGCTGGCGACACCCGCGAAAGGCCGGATGGCGCCCGCCGCCAAGCCCGCCGCCGTGGCGACGAACAATGGCAGGTAGAGCGCGTAGCCCTGGTAGCCGTACTCGGGCTTGAGCACGCAGAACGGGCAGTGGTGGTGCGGATGCTCGTAGATGTAGAGCGAGATGAAGGAGAGGATGCCACTGATGCCGGCGGCGAAGCCCAGCGCGGCGGCGACGGCGACGCCATAGCCGCCGCGACCGTAGGCCCAATGGAAACTGCTCATGCCGATGGCCAGGCCCATCGCGCCGTAGAACAGGAGCATGGCCGGAACCGGCTCCAGCGCGGAGGCCTCGGCAACGAGGGTCTTCGAGCCTTCGGAGAACAGGCTGCCGCAGCAGGAGGTGATGACGTCGGCCTGGAGGTTCACGAAGAACTGCGCCTCGGTCCAGGCGGCAACGGCCAGCAGCGGCGCCAGCAGAAGCAGCAGCGCGTACTTGATGCGCACCAGCGGATAGTCGCGCGCGCGGCTATCGACATGGTTGATGGCCAGCCACATCGCGGCGAGGAAAAACAGCGCGATCTTGGCGTTCAGCGCCGGGAAGCCGTAGGGATTGACGTTGAGCGTGCCCACCGCGCACATGGCGCCGACGAACATGCCGGACATTTTCTCGGCGTTGAAGACGAAGAGCAGCACCGAGGCCAGTTGCGCAACCAGCACGAAGGCGAGCAGCATCGAGAAAAGATAGGTGCGCCGCTCCAGTTGCAACTGCCGTTCGCTGCCGCTCTTGATGTCCCAGCGGCGGATCACCTCGAAGGCGAAGGGCGCGATCAAGGCCAGCGCCAGCACGCAGATGGCGGAGGAGAGCAGCAGCGCAATGATGGCGGGTTGAAAAATCATGAAAGTCGGCGCTGATGAAGCAACTGCGCTACAAGGCGGTCGAGCACGAAACGCTCTCCTCGCCGTAGCGGATGGCGGGACGGCGTCATCGGTCGTCCACGATCTGGCCATCGCGCATTTCGACCCCGCGATCGACCACGGCGGATTCGGTGACCAGCGGATCGTGACTGGTCAGCAGGATGGTGCGGCCCTCGCCGGCGAGACCTTCGAGGATGGCCATGAATTCCTTCGCCAGGTGGGTGTCGAGGTTGGCGGTGGGCTCGTCGGCGATCAGCGCCTCGGGGTCGTTGATCAGCGCGCGGCAGATGGCGACGCGCTGCTGCTCGCCGCCGGAGAGCCATTCGACCTTCGCCTCGCGGCGGTGGCCGAGATTGAGCCGGGCGAGCAAGGCTTCGGCGCGCTCCAGCAGTTCCCTGCGCGGCTCGCCGGTCGGATAGGCCGGCAGGATGATGTTGTCGAGCGCCGAGAGCCCCTTGATCAGGTTGAACTGCTGGAAGACGAAGCCGAAGGTGCGGCGGCGGATGTCGGTGAGGAAGCGTTCGGGGAGTCCCGAGATGTCCTCGCCCTTCAGTCGCACCCGCCCCTCGGTCGGCCGCGCCAGGCAACCGACCAGCGTCAACAGCGTCGTCTTGCCCGATCCGCTGGGGCCACGCAGAGCCGTGACCTTGTTGGCCTCGATGGCGAGGTCGATGCCGTTCAATGCCCAGTACTCGTTGTGCTGGCCCTGGTTGAAGGCCTTGCGGATGCCGGCGAGCTCGATCATATCGTTTGCTCCATGGCGCCGTGCGCTGCACACGACGGATGAAGCGCCTTGTTCGTTGGGGGTGCGGAGCGCGCCCCTGGCCAGACACGCCCGCGCATCGCGACGGCCAAACACCCACGGTGTTTCCCGATCGGGCCGGTGGGGTACTCTGCGCAGCGAAGTAAAGAAGGAGGCGGCGGCCGCAGGCCGACGCCGGATGACATGAGCAGCGCAGAGCACCCCGCCGGCTCGATCGCGCACCAAACGTCGAGTTTCATCCTAGCCTCGCATCACCGCGTCCGGATCGGTGATGGCCGCCTTCCAGATCGGCGCCAGCACCGCGGCGGCATAGGGAAACACCGTGAAGAAGAACAGCGTCGCCACCTGCAGGCCGTCGATGTGCGGCGTCAGCCGGAATTCCGGGTAGAGCACCGCCCAGCCCTTGAGCACGGGCTCGAACAGCGTGGCGGCAAAATAAAAGACGTGCAGATAGGCGGCGACGAATCCGGCGAGGAAGGCGGTCAGCGAGATCAGCAGCCCTTCCCAGAATTTCATCTTGATGATGTCGCCCGTTTCCCAGCCGATGGCCTTGAGGATGCCGATCTCGCGCTTCTCGTCGGCCGACAGGCCCGAGGCCTTTTCCCAGGCGAGGATGCCGAAGGCGAGGATGGCGGCCGACAGCAGCGCCAGCACGATGCCCTCGCGCCAGTCGAAGATCGAGGCGTAGGTGCGCAGCACCTCGTCCCTCAGGATGGGCCGCGAATCCGGCAGCGCGGCGGCGAGCTTCAGCGCGACGTTGCGCACTTCCAGAGGATTCGCGACCGACAGCGCGATGTCGGTGTAATGGCCGACCGGATAGTCGAAGAAGGCGCGGAAATCCTCCTCGTGCATCAGCACCAGGTCGGCGCTGGCGATCTCGGAAGCCTGCGGCAGCACGCTCGCCACGATGAAGGTGTGCAGCTTGCCCGAGTAGGAGCGGAAGGAGATGCCGTTGCCGGCGGCCAGCCCACGCGAACGTTCCAGCGCCGGGCCGACAACGATCTCGCCCTTCGCGATGCTTGCGTCATTGGGCACCATGAAGGTGTAGTTGGCCTTGACCACGGCATCGTAGTAGTAGCCCCAGAGCCGGCCCTCCTTTTTCTGCACGCCGCGAATGCGGCCGACCTTCTCCAGGTAGCCCGGCGGGATCAGGTCGTGACGCCCGGCGACGAGGCGCTGCAGGATCACCTCGGGCGAGGCCGCGAGCACCTTGGCCGCCTCGACGCGCAGCGCGTGGGTGTAGAGCGCGACGGAGGCGAGCACAAACACCAGCACGGTGTAGACGCCGAGCAGGCCGAGGTTGCGGGCCTTGCGCCGTGCCATCGAGGCCAGCGTGAAGTCAATCAGGTAGCGCTGTTTCTCGAACCACAATTTCATATCGCGGGGGCGGCAGCAGGCTGCCGGTGGGGAAGTGCTCGAGCGCGAGCGGATGGTCCTGGAAGGCCGAGTGCAGATCGGCCTGCGAGGGATGACGGGTGTAACGCGCCTCGGTAAACAGCGCGAGGTCGGTGAGGCCGAGCCGAGCCACCAGTGCGCGGGTTGCGTTCAACTCCGCCTCGCGTTGCTCGCGCGGCACGGCGGCGTCGAGCAGCGTAGCCGCAAAGGCGGCCGTGGCGAGCATCAGCAGCAACAGGGCGAGGGTCGAGGGACGGGGACGCATGGGACGCATGGGACGCATGGGACGGATGATATCGCTCGCCGTCGAGCTCGCTCAGAGCAACTTGCGCACGGCCTCCGTCACTTTCTCGGCCGGCGCGGCGAAATGGATCGTTTGCGCCAGCTTGCCGTCCGGCCCGACCACGTAAGTATCGGCGCCGTGGTCGACGGCATAGCCGCCATCGGGCCGTGGCGGCTGGCGGACGTAGCCCACGCCAAAGGCCCTGGCCACGGCCGAGATCTCCGCCACCGTGCCGGTGACGCCGACCATCGCGGGATGAAAATAGGCGACGTACTCCTTCAGCCGCGCCGGCGTGTCGCGCTCCGGGTCCACCGACACCAGGATCAGCTTCGTGCGTGCGCGCTCTTCGGGCTTCAACGCATTAAGCGCCTGCGCGCCCGCCGCCAGCGAGGCTGGGCAGATGTCCGGACAATTCGTGTAGCCGAAGTAGACCAGCAGCACGTTGCCGCGCAGCGCCTTCGTATCGACAGTGCCGGCGGCGGCTTGCAGCACGAAATCGCCGCCGACCGGCTTGCCGGCGAGGCCCGCCGTGGCATGGCCGGGCGGCGGGGAGCCGCCGTCACCACCCGAACAGGCGGCGAGCAGCGCGGCGCAGAAAATGATGGGGAGACGCATGGACAGGGGGTACGAAAAAGGGAACGACGGCGAACGCCCGCCGCGCTGCGTCCGCCGGAATAGTACCGCCGCCGCGAGCTACAGGCGATTGGCGGCCCGCATCAGGGCGCCGCGCAGGGCGATGGTCAGGCTCGACCCCATGCCGATGCGCTGCGCCACCGCCGGCAGCAGGATCAGCGAGGCCAGCGCGAAGCCGGCGCCCAGCAGCAGGGAAGTCATTTCGCTCTTGTCGGCTGCAACATCCTGCATGTTCTGGTTCATGGCGCCACTCCCTTAAGTGCGATTTCACCGAGAGAGAATGGTAGGGGCTGCGGCCCGTCTTGTCGTGTGACATATTGCCGCAGCTTGGGAGAGGAAAAAGAAAGAAGCCGCGCCGAAGGGAAGGAGAAACCCTTCGCCACCGCAGTCTTGGAACGAACAGGGGATACCCGTTCCAGGACGCGCCGCCAGTCACCCTCAGGGAGGGAGGCAACCGGGCAGACGGCTTTGCTGTTGATCGTCGATAACCTGCAAAGGCGGCGGCTTCACGTCATTACTATCAAGAGCCGTGCCAGCTCCGTACAAACTCCATCCGTTTGTTTTAACTAGTTTTTTGTGCAACCGACTGTCACACCGGCGCAACATGTGCCATACTTTGCCGCCATAAATGTCATATCAGCCAGATTCTGACACCGCCATGACCACCCACGGCATCGAACAACTCGCCGCCTATCTCGAAAGCGTGGCCGAACCCAGCATCATCCTCGACGACGACTACCGCATCCTCGCCGCCAACGCCGCCTACCGCCGCGACTTCGGCGGTAGCCACGACGTGACCGGGCACCGCTGTTATGAGGTATCGCACGGCATCGACAGACCCTGCGACCAGGCCGGCGAATCCTGTCCGCTGCGCCAGACCGCGCAGTCGGGCCGGCCACAGCGCGCGCTGCACCTCCACCACACCCCGCGCGGCGAAGAGCACGTCGATGTCGAAACGCGGCCGCTGGCGCGGGGGCCGGGCAAGGCGAAGGCGGGCCAGCCCCGCCTCTATGTCGAGAGCCTGCGCGTGGTGCGCCACGCCAGCAGCCAGCCGGCGGTGCAGGGCCTGGTCGGCCGCTCGCCCGCCTTCCAGGCCATGCTCGCGCGCATCACCCGCGCCGCGCCGGCCGAGGCGACGGTGCTGCTGCTGGGCGAAACCGGCACCGGCAAGGAACTCGCCGCGCGCGCCGTGCACGAGGGCAGCCCGCGCGCCGCCGGCCCGTTTGTCGCCGTCGATTGCTCGGGCCTGACCGAGACGCTGTTCGAAAGCGAGTTGTTCGGTTACGAGAAGGGCGCCTTCACCGGCGCGACCCATCTCAAGGCGGGCCTGGTCGAGGCAGCCGCCGGCGGCACGTTGTTCCTCGACGAAATCGGCGAACTGCCGCCGGCGCAGCAGGCCAAGCTGCTGCGGCTGCTGGAGACCGGCACCTACCGCCGCGTCGGCGGCGTCGAGTGGCTGCCCGCCGACTTCCGCCTGGTCTCCGCCACTCACCGCGATCTCGCCGCCATGGTGCGCGGCGGCAACTTCCGCCGCGACCTCTACTACCGCGTCAACACCTTCCCCATCCACATGCCGGCGCTGGCCGAGCGCCGCGAGGACATCCCGCTGCTGGCCGAGTCGCTGCTGGCGCGCATCGACGCCGCCAACCGCGGTCGTCATGGTCGCCACCGCCTTTCCGCCAGCGCCCTGCGCGCGCTCCAGACACGCGACTACGAAGGCAACATCCGCGAGTTGCGCAACCTCGTCGAGCGCGCGACGCTGCTTGCCGACGGCGCGGAAATCCTGCCGGAACACCTCGACGAGCCGACGGCCGCGTCCATCGCAGCCACGGACGACACCGAATTCCGCCTTGCCGCACCCATCAAGCTTGGCGAACTCGAGTCGCGATACCTGAAATGGGCATCAAGCGCCGCCGCCGGCAGCCGGAGCGAGCTCGCCTCGAAACTTGGAATCTCGGAGCGCACCCTTTATCGTCTACTGCGAAAGGTTTGATCATGCTCGACCCGAACACCACTGCCCTGCTCGGCCAACTCGGATTGAATGCCGACGCCATCGAGTCCTTGATATCGGCAACGATTCTATTAAGCGTGCTGGCCGTGGTAGCAGCGATTCCGACAGCGATAATTGCGAAACAGCGAGGGCGATCGAGGACGCTTTGGGTGCTGTTTGCGCTAACGATCCCCCTGCTTCCGCTGCTGCTGGTTTGGCTGCTCCCCAGGGTCAAGGCGCCTTCCGACGGGCCGTCCCTTAACGATTGACGGCGCCGTGAGCTTCCGGTTCTCGGCCTCATGTGGTCATTGTGCGTTAGAGAAACCGCCGTCATTATCGGATGCGTCGGTTTCTTGCCGCAACCCGACGAGTCACCCCTTGATCCGCCCCAGCAGCCCCCGCAGCGTGTCCTGAATGTCGGCCGGCAGGACGATGGTCTTGGCGTTCGGTGAGTCGGCCAGACGGCCCATGGCGGCGATGTATTTCTCGCCGAGCAGGTACATGGCCGGCAGGTCGCCCGGGCCGATGGACTGCGCCACGCGCTTGATCGCCTCGGCGCTGGCTTCGGCCAGCGTCACCTGCGCCTCGGCGTCGCGCCGCGCGGCTTCGAGGCGCGCTTCGGCCTGGAGGATCGCCGCCTGCTTGGTGCCCTCGGCCTTGGTCACCATGGCCTTGCGCTCGCGCTCGGCGCTGGCTTGCGCCTCCATCGCCTTGACCATGGATTCGGAGGGCTTGATGTCCTGGATCTCGACCGACTTGACCGTCAGGCCCCAGTCGATGGCCTCGTCGGCGATGGCCTCGCGCAGCCGTGCCTTGATGCGGTCGCGACTGGTGAGCGCTTCGTCGAGCTGCATGTCCCCGGCGATGGAACGCAGCGTGGTCATGATCATGTTGCGAATCGCTTCGGAGAAGTCGGTCACGCCGTACACCGCCTTGATCGGGTCGGTGATCTTGATGAAGGCGATGGCGTTGATGAGTATCACCGCGTTGTCCTTGGTGATGACCTCCTGCTCCTGCACGTCGAGGATGATGTCCTTGGTGACGAGCTTGTAGGCCACCTGGTCGAGGTAGGGAATGATGATGTTGAGGCCGGGGTGCAGCGTGCCGTGGTATTTGCCGAGACGCTCGACGATCCACTCCATGCCCTGCGGCACGATGCGCACGCCCTTGAGCAGCGTGATGACCGCGAAGGCCAGCAGCGCCAGAACTACGATGAATCCTTCACCCATGATCAGCTCCTTTTGACTTTCAACAGACTGCCTTCGAGGGTCAGCACCTTGACCCGCTCTCCCGCCTTGATTTCCTCGTCGGCGATGCAGGGCCAGACGTCGGCACCGACCAGCGGCTTCTGGAAGCGCACCTCGCCGCGCGCAAAGGGCGCGACGTCGTGCGTCAGAATGCCGATCTCGCCGACGACGTCGGCATCCGACATGCCGATATGCGTCTTGTGGCTCCCGCGCTTGAACACCTTGAACCAGACGCCGGTGAATGCGAGCGAAACCGCCAGCCAGATGGCCAACTGCGCCGTGATATCGAGCGACGGCGCGATCGCCACCACCAACGCCATCACCAGGCCGCCGAGGCCGAACCAGACCAGCACGAAGGCCGGCACGGCCAGCTCCGCCAGGATCAGGGCAATGCCGGTCACCGCCCAGTGCCACCATTCCAGTTCCATGTATATCGCCCCCTTTATGTCTGCTTCATTCTACCCAGCTTCTGCCGCCGTTCCTCGAACAGGCAGATCGCCGCCGCAGCCGCGACATTGAGCGATTCGCAGCCCGGCGCCAGCGGGATGGTCGCCAGTCGCCGTGCCGCCAGCGCCGTCCCACTGGATACCGCTGCGCATAACTTTTCCGAGACGCCGGCACCCTCGTTGCCGAAGATCCATGCCACCGGGCCGGTGAGGTCGAACTCGTAGAGCGACGTGCCCTCGCGCGCCACCGTGGCGATTCCTGTGCCGGCGTAGTCGTGAAGGAAGGCCGGCAGGTCGACCCGCTCGCGGATGGCGAGATCGAAATGCGCCCCCTGCCCCGCGCGCAGCACCTTGGGCGTCCACGCCCCGGCACAGCCGATACCGAGGACGACGTCGCGGATGCCGGCCGCCGCTGCGGTGCGCAGAATGGCGCCGACGTTGCCGGCATCCTGCACGGCATCGAGCAGCACGCAGGAGGCGGCAACCCTGGCTGTCGCCGTTGCGGGTATCGCAATTTCGGCAAGAATGCCGAGGGGGGTCTCCACGCCGGCCAACTCGCGGAACAGCGCATCGCGCAGAGAGAATGTTTCGACGTCGGCGCAGCGTTGCAGCAGGGCGCGCACTTCAGCGTGAGTCGCACCCGTCTCGCCGACCAGCACACGCAGCGGCGGGCCGACCTTATCGAGATAGGCGGCAAACAAATGCGGGCCGTCGAGCAGCGTGCGGCCGTGCTTGCGCGGGTCAGCCGCCAACGCCCGCAGCGCCTTGAAAGTGGGATTGTCGCGTGAGGCAAGGATTTTCATGGCACCATCTTCGCATGAGCGAGCTTCACTGTGTGATCGTCACGCCGGCCCCGCCCGGCTCGCGCGCCGGCAACCGCAACACGGCGGTGCGCTGGGCGCGCATCCTGCGCGGGCTGGGCCTGCGCGTCGACATCGTTACCGAGTGGCACGACGGTAATCACGACCTGATGATCGCGCTCCACGCGCGCCGCGGCCGGCCGTCGCTGCTGGCCTGGCGCCAGCGCCATCCGGCGCGGCCGCTGATTCTGGCGCTGACCGGCACCGATCTCTACCGCGACATCCGCTGTGACGCGGACGCCGCGCAATCGCTGGAGCTTGCCGACCACCTCGTGGTGTTACAGGAAGCCGCGCTCGACGAACTGACGCCGGCGCAGCGCGCGAAGGCACACGTCATCCACCAGTCCGAAACCGCACGCGGCGACTGGCAGCCGCCACGCCGCTTCACCCGCTTTGCCGCGATCGGCCATTTGCGCGAGGAAAAGGACCCGCTGCGCGGTCCGCTGGCGCTCGGCGAACTCGCCGACCTGCCGACGCTGCGCGTGGTGATGGCCGGTGCGGCGCTGACCCCGCACTGGCGCATCGAGGCCGAGGCGCTGCTGTGCACCGAACCACGCTTCCGCTGGCTGGGCGAAGTTCCGCACTGGCGGGCACTCAAGCTGCTACGGACCAGCCACGCGCTGGTCGTCAGCTCGCGTCTGGAAGGCGGCGCCCATGTCGTGTCCGAAGCCATCGTGCATGGCGTGCCGGTGCTGGCCAGCCGCATCCCCGGCAATGTCGGCATGCTCGGCAACGACTATCCGGGCTATTTCGCGGTCGGCGACACGGCGGCGCTGGCCCGGCTCATGCGCCGCGCGCATGAGGAACCGGAATTTCTCTCGGCGCTGCATGCCGCCGTGGTTGCCCGCCAGCCGCTGTTCGCGCCGGAGCGCGAGACGGCCGCGTGGCGTGTCGCCAGCGCCGACTTTTTGAATCTGACTCAACCGCGCCCGAAATAGGCGCCCGGCGGCGCATTGCCTTCGAGAAGTTGCCTGACGGGAGCGAAGCTGCGGCGATGAAAGCAGGCCGGACCGTGGGCTGCCAGCGCGGCGAGGTGCGCCGCCGTGCCGTAGCCCTTGTGGCGGTCGAGGCCGTATTGCGGGAAACGTTCGTGCAGCCGCCGCATCTCGGCGTCGCGCGCGGTCTTGGCAAGAATCGAGGCCGCCGATATCTCCGCCACCGTGGCATCGCCGCCGATGATCGCCCGCGCCGGAATGTCGAGCCGCGGGCAGCGGTTGCCATCGATCAACGCCTCGGTCGGGCGGATCGCCAGCCCATCGACCGCGCGCCGCATCGCCAACAGCGTCGCCTGAAGAATATTGAGGGTGTCGATTTCCTCGACCGAGGCGAACGCAACAGACCAGGCCAGCGCCTTCTGCTTGATCTCGATTTCGAGGCGCTCGCGGCTGCGCTCGCTGAGCTTCTTGGAATCGTCGAGGCCGGCAATCGGCCGCAAAGGATCGAGAATCACCGCCGCCGCATAGACCGGCCCGGCCAGCGGGCCCCTGCCCGCCTCGTCGACGCCGCAGGGCCGCCCCAAGGCGACGTGCGCCCCCCCATGGGGGGCAGCGAGCGAAGCGAGCGTGGGGGGCTCTTCCATGACGCCGCAGATCATGCCGCGCGGAGGTAAGGCAGGATGGCCGCCGCCGCCTTCTCCGACGTACCCTGGCGCAGGGTGCGATGGATCTCGGAAAAGACCTCCACCAGTTTCTCCCGCACCTGGCGGTCGGCGTAGAGATTGCCCAGCGCCTGCGCCAGGTTGTCGGCGGTGGCGTCGTCTTGCAGGAATTCGGGGACGACGAAGCGGCCGGCGAGAATGTTGGGCAGCCCCACCCAGGGCTGGTAGCGCATGCGCCGCATCAGCCGCCACGACCAGGGCGACATGCGATAAGCGATGACCAGCGGCGTCTTGATCAGCGCCGCCTCCAGCGTGGCCGTGCCGCTGGCGACCAGCGCCACGTCGGCCGCGGCCAGCGCATCATGGGCATGGCCGAACATCAGCGTGATGGCGCCGCCGGGCCGTCCCAAGGCGGCATTCGCCCCCCCGTGGGGGGCAGCGAACGAAGTGAGCGTGGGGGGCGCCTTGCTCAGCATTTCCTGCGCGCCTTGCCTCCACAATGCCTCCTCGAACTGGTTGCGCGTCTCGCGTGTAGTCAGCGGCACGAGGAAGCGGGCATCGGGGAAACGCGCGGCAAGCTTCTGTGCCGTCTCGATGAACAGATCGCCCATGTATTGCAGTTCCGACTGGCGGCTGCCCGGCAGCAGGGCGAAGATCGGCCCCGCGCCTTCGAGGCCGAGCTGCTCGCGCGCGGCGACCTTGTTCGTCACCAGCGGCAGCATGTCGGCCAGGGGGTGGCCGACGTAAGTCACCGCGACCTGTTGCTCCCGGTAGAGGGCCGGTTCGAAGGGGAACAGGGCCAGCATGTGCGTCACCGCGCGGGCGATGTTGCGGATCCGCCCGCCGCGCCAGGCCCAAACCGAGGGGCTGACGTAATGCATCGCCGGAATGCCGCGCGCCTTGAGCCGCCGCTCCAGCCAGAGGTTGAAGTCGGGCGCGTCGACGCCGATGAAGATGTCCGGCTTTTCCGCCAGCAGCCTGGAGAGCAGCTTGCGGCGGATGCCCGTGATCTCGCGGTAGTGGCGCAGCACCTCGGCATAGCCGCGCACCGCCAGCTTCTCCGAAGGCCACCAGGCATCGAAGCCCTGCATTTCCATCCTGGAGCCGCCGATGCCGACGAAACGCGCGTCGGGCAGATGCTTCTTCAGCGCGGCCATCAGGTGCGCGGCCAAGAGGTCGCCGGAGGCCTCGCCGGCCACCATGGCAATGCAAATACTCATAGGCGTGAAAGAACCTCATTAGGCGCCGAGTAAAACATCGAGCGCGGCGAGCCAAGCAGTCGCCTCCCCCGCGAGGGGGAGGCGGGGCGGGGGCGGGCGTCTATTGCCTTTAACGATTTCATGGCACGGAGGCGGGCCTGACGATCATGAAAGTTAGCGGATGATGCCCCGACCGGGCGCGGCAAGGAAATCGGCCAAGGTCGCGAGTTCGGGAACGGCTTTGACCTCCGCGGCAATTGCAGCCTGGGCCTCGGCCAGCGGCATGCCCGACTTGTAGAGAGTCTTGTAGGCGCGCTTGATCGCGGCGATGGCGGCGGCGGAAAAGCCGCGGCGCTTGAGGCCTTCGCTGTTAGTGCCGTGCGGCGCGGCCGTGTTGCCGGAGGCAGTGACGAAGGGCGGCAGGTCTTGCAACAGAATGGTCCCCATCGCGGTGATGCTGTGGGCGCCGATGCGCACGAACTGATGCACCACCGTGAAGCCGCCGAGGATGGCGAAGTCGCCGACATGGACATGGCCGGCCAGTTGCGCGTTGTTGGCGAAGATGGTGTCGTTGCCGACTTGGCAGTCGTGGGCCAGATGCACGTAGGCCATGATCCAGTTGTCGTTGCCGACGCGGGTCACGCCGACGTCCTGGGCCGTGCCGCAATTGAAGGTGCAGAACTCGCGGAGGGTATTGCGGTCGCCGATCTCGAGCCGGGTCGGCTCGCCGGCGTACTTCTTGTCCTGCGGAATCTCGCCGAGGGAGCTGAACTGGAAGATGCGATTGTCGCGGCCGATGGTCGTGTGACCGTGGATGACCACATGCGGACCGACTCGAGTGTCGTCGCCGATCGCCACATGTTCGCCGACAATCGAATAGGCGCCGATCTCGACGCCGCTGCCCAGCCGCGCGCCGGGGTGGACAATGGCCGTCGGGTGTACGCTCATTCGACGGAACGCACCGTGCACATCAGCTCGGCTTCGGTCGCGAGTTGGCCATCGACCGTCGCCTTGGCGGCGAACTTCCAGATGCCGCGCTTGTTGGCGACGATGGCGACTTCGAGGATCAGTTGATCGCCCGGGCTCACCGGCTTCTTGAAGCGGGCGCCGTCGATGCCGACGAAATAATAGACCGACTTGTCGTCGGGCTTGCCGCCCAGGGTCTTGAAGGAAAGAATCGCCGCCGCCTGCGCCAGCGCCTCGACGATCAGCACGCCGGGCATCACCGGATGGTGCGGATAGTGGCCGGGGAAAAAGGGTTCGTTGATGCTGACGTTCTTCAGCGCCTTGATGCGCTCGCCCGGCACCACTTCCAGCACACGGTCGACCAGCAGGATCGGATAGCGGTGCGGCAGGTGTTCGAGGATTTCGTGGATATCCATCGAGGTCATGTTTTCTTCTCCAGCAAATTTTCCATCTGAGCCAGGCGCTTTTCGAGGGCGCGTATTCTATCGGCCATCGCGTCGAGATGGCGCAGGCGCGAGAAGTTCTTCAGCCATTCGTCGTGCGCCAGGAACGGCACGGCGCCGGTATAAGTCCCGGGCGTCATGATCGACTTGGCGACCAGCGTGCCGGCCGAGACATTGACGCCATCGGCAAGTTCGATGTGACCGAGAATGATGGCGCCGCCGCCCACCGTGCAGCCGGCGCCGACTTTTGCGCTGCCGGCGATGCCGACGCAGCCGGCCATCGCCGTGCGCGCGCCGATATGCACGTTGTGGGCAATCTGGATCTGGTTGTCGAGCTTGACGCCGTCGCCGATCACCGTGTCGTCCAGCGCGCCGCGGTCGATGGTGGTGTTGGCGCCGATCTCGACGTCGTCGCCGATGACGACGCGGCCGATTTGCGGAATCTTCACCCAGGCCCCGTCCGCGTCGCGGGCGAAGCCGAAGCCGTCCGATCCGATCACGGCGCCCGAATGGACGATGGCGCGCGCGCCGACGCGGCAGCCGAAGGCGATGGTAACGTTGGGCTGCAACAGCGAGTCGGCGCCGATCTCGGCCCCCGTGCCGATGGCGCAGCCGGCGCCGATCACCGCGTTCTCGCCGATGCGCGCATCGGCGCCGATCCAGGCATGGGGGCCGACGCTGACGCTGGCCGGAACTTCGACTTCGACCACCGCGGAGGGATGGATGCCGGCGGCGGGGCGCGGCGGCGGATTGAGCCACTGCGCGACCCGAGCGAAATACAGGTAGGGCTGCGGCGTGACGATGGCCGCGACCGGGCAGGCAGCACTCGCCTCCGGCGTCAGAATCACGGCCGCCGCGCGCGTGGCGGCAAGCTGGTCCTGGTACTTTGGATTGGAAAGGAAGCTAAGCTGGTCTGCCGCCGCCGCTTCCAGCGTGGCGATGCCGCGAACGGCAATGCCGCCGTCGCCGACGAGATCCCCGCCGAAGCGGGCAACGATCTCGTCAAGACGGACCACGGGCTACACGCCAGTAATGCTGGGTTACTTGGAGCCGTCGCCCAATGCCTTGATGACCTTGTCGGTGATGTCGAGCTTGGGGTTGATGTAGACGCCCTCTTGCAGAATCAGGTCGTATTTCTCGGCCTCGGCCACCTGCTTGATGATCTTGTTCACCCGCTCGTAGATTCCAGCCATTTCCTCGTTCTGGCGCAGGTTGAGGTCCTCGCGGAACTCGCGCTGCTTGCGCTGGAAGTCGCGATTCAGGTCGTTGAACTCGCGCTCCTTGTTGCGCCGATCAGTTTCGGACATGGTCACCGCATTCTTCTCGAGGCCTTCCTGCGCGCTTTGCAGCTGCTTGGCCAGCTTCTGCAGATCCTGGTCGCGCTTCTCGAATTCCTTTTCGAGCTTCTTCTTCGCCTTGGCCGCCTGCGGCGATTCGTTGATCACTTTCTGGCCGTTGACGAAACCGATGCGGGTCTCGGCCAGTGCCGGAATGGCGGCCAGCGAAATGGCCAGTGCCACGATGGAAATCAATACCTTTTTCAACTTTTTTCTCCTGCAAAAATCAGAATGAGGAACCCATGGTGAACTGCACACCTTCGGTCTTGTCGCCCGCCTTCTTGTTGAGGGCGCTGGCGAAGCTGAACTTGAGCGGTCCGACCGGCGAGGTCCAGGCCAGGGACAGGCCCGCGCTGTAGCGCACGCCGCCATCATCGGAAAAGACGGGCTGGGTTACCAGGTTGCTGCTCTGTCCCCAGACGCGGCCACCGTCGATGAAGGCGCCGAGACGCACCGAGCGATCCTTGCCCATGCCAGGCATCGGGAACAGGAACTCCATGTTGCCGATCACGCGGTGCGTGCCGCCGAGACGCTCCTCGGTCACCGGGTCAAAGGGGCCAACGGTGCCGCCCTGGTAGCCGCGGATCGATCCAATACCGCCAGCATAGAGGTTCTTGAAGAAGGGCAGCGGCTTGCCGCCGTAGCCGTCGGTCGAGGCCAGTTCGCCGTTGAGCTTGAGCGCATAGTCGCGACCGATCGGGAAATAGTGGGTATGCGCCAGGTTCACCTTCCAGTACTTGATGCTGCCCGCTGGCAGGGCGATCTCGGTGCCGATGCGGCTGACGAAACCCTTCATCGGCCAGGTGCGGCTGTCCAGCGTGTCGCGGCCCCAGCCGGCGGTGGCCAGCAGGGTATGGTTGCGCTCGCCGAAGTCGCGGACATAGTCCTGATATGCCGTCGGACTGTCGATATTGATCTTCAGCTTGGTGGTGTCCGCCGAGAGGCCGAAGCTGACGGAGTTCTCATCGGAAATCGGCAGGCTGGTGCGCAGGCCGAGGCCCGAGGAACGGCTGCCGTAGGAACCCACGGCGAGCGAACTGGTGTCGGTATCGCGATGATAGACGTCCCAGCCGAGCGATACGCCATCCACCGTCCAGTAGGGGTCGGTGTAGGAAAATGAATACAGGGTATTGACCTTGCTGGTGTTGATGCCGATGCCGATGTGCTTGCCGCTGCCAAAGAGGTTCTCCTGCTGGATCGAGCCTGACAGCGTGAGCTTTTCCGCGCTTGAGAAACCGGCACCGATCATGATGTTTCCGGTCGGCTTCTCCTTGACGTTCACATTGACGTCGACCTGGTCGGTGGTCCCGACCACCGGCGGCGTCTCGATGGTGACTTCCTCGAAATAGCCAAGCTTGTCGATACGGCTCTTCGACTTGTTAATCCTCTCGCCGTCGTACCAGGCCGCCTCGAGTTGGCGCATCTCGCGGCGGATCACCTCGTCGCGGGTCTTGTTGTTGCCGGTCACGCCAATGCGGCGGACATAGACGCGCCGGCCCGGGTCGATATAGATGGTGAAGGCGGCGGTGCGCTTGGATTTGTCCAGTTCCGGCGCGGCATTGACGTTGGCGAAGGCGTAGCCCTCGTTGCTTAGCCGCTCGCTCAGGGCCTTGGTGGTATCGGCAATCTTCTCGCGCGAGAAGACCTCGCCCGGCTTGACCTGCACCAGCTTGATCAGTTCCGCCTCCGGGAGCAACAGGTTGCCGGCGAGCTTGACCGAGGAGACGGTGTATTTCTCGCCTTCGGTGATGTTGATGGTGATGTAGATGTCCTGCTTGGAGGACGAGATCGAGACCTGGGTTGACTCGACGTTGAACTCCATGTAGCCGCGGTCGAGGTAGAAAGAGCGCAGCACCTCGATGTCGCCCGACAGCTTCTGCTTCGAGTACTGGTCGTTCTTGGTGTACCAGGTAAGGAAGCCGGGCGAACGCAACACGAAGAGGTCGAGCAGTTCGCTTTCCTTGACGACTTTGGCGCCGACGATGTTGATCTGCTTGATCTTGGCGATGTCGCCCTCATCCACGCTGACGCTGATGCCGACGCGGTTGCGCTCGAGCGGTGTTACCGTAGTCGTCAGATTCACCGCGTAGTAACCTTGGGCCAGGTACTGGCGCTTGAGTTCCTGCTCGGCGCGCTCGACCAGCGCGCGGTCGAAGATGCGCGATTCGGCCAGGCCGATTTCCTTGAGGCCCTTGAGCAGATCCTCCTTCTTGAAGGCCTTGAGGCCGCTGAAATCGATGGAGGCGATGGCGGGGCGCTCCTCGACGATGACGACAATGACGTCCTTGTCGATCTCGATGCGCACATCCTTGAAGAAGCCGGTGCCGAACAGCGCCTTGATGGCCTGCGCCGCCTTGTCGTCGGTCATGGTATCGCCGACCTTGACCGGCAGGTAGCTGAACACCGTGCCGGCCTCCGTGCGCTGGATGCCCTCGACGCGGATGTCCTTGACAGTGAAGGAGTCGAAGGCAAGGGCGGGTAACGCACTCAACGCAAAGCCGAGCACCATCGTCAGTACCGCCATGGAAGACTTCATGCCAGCGTTCAGTTTGTTTTTCATTTTTTCAGCCGGAGATCAGGCGGTTGATATCGTTAAACAAGGCAAAAGCCATCAGGAAAAACAGCAGGGACAGGCCGATTTGCTGGCCTATTTCCATGGCGCGCTCGGACAGCGGGCCACCCTTCACCAATTCCGCGAAATAATACAACAAATGCCCCCCATCGAGCACCGGCACCGGCAGTAGATTGAGGACACCGAGGCTGATGCTGATCAGCGCCAGGAAGCGCAGGAAATGGTCGGCGCCCAGCCGTGCCGACTGGCCGGCATAGTCGGCGATGGTCACCGGCCCGGAGATGTTTTTCCACGAGAGTTCGCCCGTGAGCATGCGCCCCATCATCCGCAGCGTCAGCGCCGATGTTTCCCAGGTCAGGCGCAAGGCGCGAGACGCCGATTCGAGCGGGCCGTAGGCAACCACGGTGCGCATGGCATCGAAGGCGGCGGGGTCCTCGCGCACGCCGATGCCGATGCGCCCGAAGCGGCGTCCCTGCTCCTCCGCCACCACGGGTGTCACCACGACATGCACGCGCTGGCCGTCGCGCAGCAGTTCGATGTCCAGCGCGCGGTCGGTGACCTGGCGGATCTGCCGCGCAACCTCGGACCAGTCCTTCACCGGCTTGCCGTCGATGGCCATTATCTCGTCACCGACGCGGACGCCGGCGCGCGCGGCGGGCGCATCGGCGGCGACGCTGCCGATGACCGGCTTCAGCAGCGGCCGGAACAGCACGAGGCCGAGCGGGCGCAGCACATCGCCTTCCAGGTCGGCCGGCTCGAGCGTCGCGGTGGCAATGCGACGGAAGGCAATCTCGCCGCGCGGATTGATGACTTCCAGTTCCAGCGGCTGGCGGTCGAGCGCAAGATGCATGGCTTCCCAGCGCACCTCCGCCCAAGTCGCCACCGGCTTGCCGGACACCACGCGAATCAGTTCGCCCTCGGCCACGGCCGCCTGCGCCGCCAGGGTATTAGCTGCCGGTGCCGCCACCACGGGGCGCAACTCGGTCACACCCTGCATGAAAAGCACCCAATACAGGACGATGGCCAGCACGAAGTTGGCGGCCGGGCCGGCGGCGACGATCAGGGAGCGCCGCCCCAGCGACTGGCGGTTGAAGGAACGGTGGGCCTCCGCCGCGGGCACCTCGCCCTCGCGCTCGTCCAGCATCTTGACGTAGCCGCCGAACGGGAAGGCCGCCAGCACCCATTCGGTCTGGTCCGGCCCACTGCGCCACGTCCATAGCGGACGGCCGAAGCCGACCGAGAAACGCAGCACCTTGACGCCGCACAGGCGTGCGACGAGGTAATGGCCGAACTCGTGCACGACGATGAGTACCGCCAGCGCGACCGCGAAGGCGCCCAGGGTCGACAGGAGGTTGCCTGTCATTGCGGCAGAAAAACCCTGGCCACTTCGCGCGCGGCGGCATCGGCGGCCAGCACGGCGGCGAGATCGGCGGCCGGCGCCACGGGCACGGCGTCGAGCGTGGCAGCGATCACCACGGCGATGCGCTGGAAGGCCAGGCGCCCGTCGAGAAAGGCTTCGACCGCGATTTCGTTGGCGGCGTTGAGCACGGCCGGTGCGTTGCCGCCGGCGCGCAGGGCGCGGTAGGCCAGGGCGAGGCAAGGGAAGCGCTCGAGGTCGGGGCGCTCGAAATTGAGTTGGCCGACCTGGAACAGGTCGAGCGGCGCCACGCCGGCATCGATGCGTTCCGGGTAGGCCAGCGCATGGGCGATCGGCGTGCGCATGTCCGGATTGCCGAGCTGGGCGAGGACCGAGCCATCCACGTACTGCACCAGCGAGTGGATCACGCTCTGCGGATGGATCACGACGTCGATCTGGTCGGGCGTGGCATCGAACAGCCAGCGCGCCTCGATCACCTCGAGGCCCTTGTTCATCATGGTCGCCGAATCGACGGAAATCTTGCGCCCCATCACCCAGTTGGGATGGGCGCAGGCCTGCTCCGGCGTGACCTTGGCGAGCTCCGCCGCCGGAGTGTTCCGAAACGGCCCGCCCGAGGCGGTGAGCAGGATGCGGCGCACGCCATGGCGCGCGAGGTCGCCCGAAAAATCGGCGGGCAGCGACTGAAACACGGCGTTGTGCTCGGAATCGATGGGCAGCAGCGTCGCCCCCGCCGTTTTCACCGCATTCATGAAGACGCCGCCGGCCATCACCAGCGCCTCCTTGTTGGCGAGCAGCACGCGCTTGCCGGCCGTGGCGGCCGCCAGCGTCGGCGGCAGACCGGCGGCGCCGACGATGGCGGCCATGACGGCATCGACTTCCGGCAGCGACGCCACGCGGCACAAGGCTTCCGGCCCGGCCAGCACTTCGGTGCCGATGTCGGCCAGCATGGCTTTGAGGCGGCCGGCATCGTCGCTCGAACCGACCACGGCATGGCGCGGCCTGAAACGGCGGCACTGTTCCGCCAGCACGTCGAGGCGGCGATGACCGGTCAGCGCGACAACCTCGAAGCGCTCGGGATGACGCGCCACGACGTCGAGGGTGCTGACGCCGATCGAACCGGTGGCGCCGAGGATGGTGAGACGTTGCACTTTCATGATCCAGTCCAGAGCATGGCCAGCGCCACCAGTGGCAGCGTGGCGGTGAGGCTGTCGATGCGGTCGAGCACGCCGCCGTGGCCCGGCAGCAGCTGGCTGCTGTCCTTGACCCCGGCCTGGCGCTTCATCAGCGACTCGAACAGGTCGCCAATGATGCTCACCGCCGTGAGCAGTATCAGGGCGATGCCGGCGGGAAGCAGCATCGTGGCAGCCGGCACGCGACCGCCGACAACGGCAACGATGGCGCCATAAATCAGCACGGCGACAACGGCACCCGCAGCGCCTTCCCAAGTCTTTCCCGGGCTGATCGCCGGCGCCAACTTCCTGCGACCAAGGGCACGGCCGGTGAAATAGGCGGCAATGTCCGCCACCCAGACCAGCGCCATCGCGGCCAGCAGCAGCCACGGGCTGCGGCCATGGAGGCCGACCATCGCCGCCCAGGTCGGAACAATCAATATCCAGCCCACGGCATAGCCGCCGAAATCATTGGCCGCCAGCGGCCAGCGGCGCCACAGCCACAGCGGCGCCAGCGCCAGCCAGAAGACCGCGGACAGCCACCACAAGCCGGTGAAGGCGGCGGCCATGCGATCCCACGCCGCGAGACAACTGATGACGATCACGCCGGCATAGAGAACGCGTCCCGCCGCATCGATCTTCATGAGGCCGGCCCACTCCCAGGCCGCCAGCACGGCGATGAGGCCGAAGGCGATGGCAGCGACTGTCGGGGGCGCCAGGAAGAGAACGCCAAGCAGGCCGGCGACGAGGAACAGCGCGGTAATGATCCGCGCCTTAAGCATTATCGAGGTCAGCCGAAAAAGTGCCGCCTTCGGCGTCCAACGAGTCAGGCTGCGCCAATGAAGGCGATGCCTGCTCACGCAGGCCCGTTGTCGGCGCTGGCGGGACGGCAAGAAGCTGCTCGCTGGTGCGGCCGAAGCGTCGCTCGCGGCTGTGGTAGGACGCGATGGCCGCATCGAGCGACGCCGCGTCGAACTCTGGCCAGAGCAGGTCGGTGAAATAGAGTTCGGTGTAGGCCAACTGCCAGATCAGGAAGTTGCTGATGCGCTGCTCGCCGCCGGTGCGGATGAAGATATCCGGCTCCGGCGCGTAGGCCATCGCCAAGTGCGGAGCAATATCCTCTTCGCCATAGTTGCCCACCTTTTCCGGATGCGCCGCGCTCATGCGATTGACGGCCTGCATCACGTCCCAGCGGCCGCCGTAGTTGGCCGCGACTGTCAGGGTCAGCCGGGTGTTGGCGGCGGTGGTATCCTCCGAGCGGCGGATCAGTTCGCGCAGACGCGGCTCAAAGGGCGTCGGATCGCCGACGATGCGCAGGCGAACACCATTGGCATGGAGCTTGCCGACTTCCTGATCGAGCACGGCGACGAACAGGTTCATGAGGAAGGAGACCTCCTCGGCCGGACGCCGCCAGTTCTCGGAACTGAAGGCGAACAGAGTGAGGAACTCGACGCCGCGCTCGATGCAGGCCTTGACCATCGCCCGCACGGTCTCGACACCGCGCTTGTGGCCGGCGACGCGCGGCAGGAAGCGCTGCTTCGCCCAGCGGCCGTTGCCGTCCATGATCATGGCGACATGGCGCGGCACGGCTGCCGCCTCGGGGATATGCCGCGTTGAGCTCAGGAAAGCCATACTACCGGCCGCCGATGGCCGTCAGATGGCCATCAGGTCCTTTTCCTTGTCGGCCAGTTGCCTGTCGACTTCGGCGACGTACCTGTCGGTGAGCTTCTGCACCTCGTCCTGGGCGCGACGCTCGTCGTCCTCGGAAATCTCGTGCTTCTTCAGCGCGTCCTTGAGGTGGGCAATGGCGTCGCGGCGGATGTTGCGCACAGCGATCTTGGCATTCTCGCCCTCGTGCTTGACCACCTTGATGAGTTCCTTGCGGCGCTCCTCGGTCAACATCGGCATCGGCACGCGGATCAGGTCGCCCTGCGTCGCCGGGTTGAGACCGAGGTCACCGTCGCGGATCGCCTTCTCGACCTTGCCGATCATGTTCTTTTCCCACGGCTGCACGCCGATGGTGCGCGAATCGACCAAGGTGACATTGGCCACCTGGTTGATCGGCATCATCGTGCCGTAGTAATCGACCTGGACATGGTCGAGTAGGCCAGTGTGGGCGCGGCCGGTGCGCACCTTGGCGAGGTCGTGCTTCAGAGCATCGAGGCTCTTCTGCATCTTCTGCTCGGCATTATTCTTGAGTTCGGGAATCATCGAAAGCAACTCCTAGACATGGACCAAGGTGCCTTCGTCCTCGCCCATCACCACGCGCCTGAGGGCGCCGGGCTTGAAGATCGAGAACACGTTGATCGGCAATTTCTGGTCGCGGCAGAGGGCAAACGCGGTCGCATCCATCACCTTGAGATCGCGGCCGATCGCCTCGTCGAAACTGATTCGGGTGTAGCGGGTCGCCGCCGGGTCCTTCTTCGGATCGGCGGTGTAGACGCCATCGACCTTGGTCGCCTTGAGGACGATCTCGGCGCCGATTTCCGAACCGCGCAGCGCGGCCGCCGTGTCGGTGGTGAAAAATGGGTTGCCGGTGCCGCCGCCGAAGATGACGACCTTGCCCTCTTCGAGATAGCGGATGGCCTTGCCGCGGATGTAGGGCTCGACCACCTGTTCGATGTTGAGCGCCGACTGCACGCGGGCGTTGAGGCCGCTCTGGCGCATGGCATCGGACAGCGCCATGGCGTTCATCACCGTGGCCAGCATGCCCATGTAGTCGGCGGTGGCGCGGTCCATCCCGGAGGAGGCTCCGGCCATGCCGCGGAAGATGTTGCCGCCGCCGATCACCACGCCGATTTCGACGCCGAGATCGGCCACGGCCTTGATCTCGGCGACGATGCCGGCCAGCGTCTCACGATTGATGCCATAAGCATCACCACCCATCAGGGCCTCGCCGGACAGCTTGACGAGGATGCGCTTGTAGGCTGGCATAAGGCTAGTCTTTCTTCGGCTCGTCCTTCTTCGCCGCTGCAGCCTGGGCGGCCACTTCGGCGGCGAAGTCGTTGACCTTCTTCTCGATGCCCTCGCCCACCACGTAAAGAGTGAAGCCGGCAACGGCAGCGCCCCTGGACTTGAGCAGCTGCTCGATGGTCTGCTTGCCGTCTTCGGCCTTGACGAAGACCTGGCCGAGCAGCGTCACGTCCTTGAGGTACTTCTGCACCGTGCCCTCGGCGATCTTATCCAGCATGGCCTCGGGCTTGCCCGCCTCGCGCGCCTTCTCGACGGCGATGCGGCGCTCGGTGTCGAGCAACTCGGCTGAAACGCCGGAAGAATCCAGCGCCTTGGGCTTGGATGCCGCGATGTGCATCGCGATGTCCTTGGCCAGTTGCTCGTCGCCGCCCACCACGTCGACCACCACGCCGATCTTGGAGCCGCCGTGCACATAGTAGGCCAGCCTGCCCTTCGCCTCGATGCGGACGAAGCGGCGCAGCGTCATGTTCTCGCCGACCTTGCCCACCAGCGCGGCGCGGGTCGACTCGACCGTGCCCTCGCCCAGCGGCAGCGCAGACAATGCCGCCACGTCGGCCGGGTTCTTGTTCGCCACCAGATCGGCGCAGCCCCTGGCCAGCGCGATGAACTCGTCGTTCTTGGCGACGAAGTCGGTCTCGGAGTTCACCTCGACCATGCTGCCTACCTTGCCGTCAGCGGAAAGATACATGCCGACCACGCCTTCGGCGGCGATGCGGCTGGCTGCCTTGGTCGCCTTGTTGCCCAGCTTGACGCGCAGGATTTCCTCGGCCTTGGCCATGTCGCCGGCGGCTTCGGTCAGCGCCTTCTTGCATTCCATCATCGGCGCGTCGGTTTTCTCGCGCAGTTCCTTGACCATGCTTGCGGTGATTTCCGCCATTCTTTACTCCATTGAAACGTAAGAACCGAAGAAGCCCGCCATTACGGCGGGCTTCTTTTCTCGAACCGAAAATTACTCGGCGGCTGCTTCCTCGACCTCGACGAACTCATCGTCGTCGCCGGCAATCTGCTGCACCATTTCATTGATCGACTGACTCCTGCCCTCGAGGATGGCGTCGGCCACGCCGCGGGCGTAGAGACGGATCGCGCTGGAGGAATCGTCGTTGCCCGGGATCACATAGCCGATGCCCTCGGGCGAGTGGTTGGTATCGACGATGCCGATCACGGGAACACCGAGCTTGTTGGCTTCGGTGATGGCGATCTTGTGATAGCCGACGTCGATGACGAAAATGGCGTCGGGCAGGCCGGACATTTCCTTGATGCCGCCGATGGACTTCTGCAGCTTCTCCATCTCGCGCGACATTGTCAGCGCCTCTTTCTTGGAAAGCTTCTCGAACGATCCGTCTTCCTTCATCTGATCGAGATCCTTGAGACGCTTGATCGATTGCTTGACGGTCTTGAAGTTGGTCAGCATGCCGCCGAGCCAGCGCTCGTCGACATAGGGCATGCCGGCGCGGCGAGCTTCCTCGGCAAGGATCTCGCGGGCCTGGCGCTTGGTGCTGACGAAGAGGATGGTGCCCTTCTTGGCCGCCATCTTCTTGGCGAAGTCCATGGCCTCGTTGTACTTGGCCAGGGTCTTCTCGAGGTTGATGATATGGATCTTGTTGCGATGGCCGAAAATGTACGGGGCCATCTTGGGATTCCAGAAACGGGTCTGGTGGCCGAAATGAACGCCGGCCTCCAGCATTTGGCGCATGGTAGTGCTCATCGAGTATCTCCGATATGGGTTGAACCGCCGCCCGGCCGTGCTGCTTCAAATGAAGCCACCCTATCGGCGCCGAGCGTGTGGATTTTGTCCGATGCATTTTGGACAAGCGCGGCATTATAGCGGCTAACCCCCTGATAACCTCAAGGGTCAGTAGAAATTTCCGCCCCAGCGGTTAGAATCCCCGGGAAATTGCCTGGATTCCCGATGAGCATCGCCCTCAAGACCCCGGAAGAAATCGCGCTGATGCGCATCGCCGGTCGCCTCGCCGGCGAGGTGCTGGACTACATCGAGCCCTTCGTCAAGCCCGGCGTGACCACGGCCGCGCTGGACAAACTCTGTCACGACTACATGGTCGACGTTCAGGACTGCGTGCCGGCGCCATTGAACTATGCCCCGCCGGGCTATGCACCCTACCCCAAGTCGATCTGCGCCTCGACCAACCACCAGGTCTGCCACGGCGTGCCCAACGACCGCGCGCTCAAGAAGGGGGACATCGTCAATCTCGACATCACCACCATCAAGGATGGCTGGCACGGCGACACCAGCCGCATGTTTATCGTCGGCCGCGAGGCTTCGATACTCGCCAAACGGCTGGTCGCGATCACCCACGAATGCCTCTGGGTCGGCATCGCCCAGGTGCGCCCCGGGGCGCACCTCGGAGACGTCGGCGCCGCCATCCAGCGCCATGCCGAAAAGCACGGCTTCTCCGTGGTGCGCGAGTTCTGCGGCCATGGCATCGGCCTCAGGTTCCACGAGGAGCCACAGGTGCTGCATTACGGCAAGCCCGGCACCGGCCCGCTGCTGGAGCCCGGGATGGTGTTCACCATCGAGCCGATGATCAATGCCGGCAAGGCCGCGATCTCCGAGTTACCCGACGGCTGGACCATCGTCACCAAGGATCGCAGCCTCTCGGCGCAATTCGAGCACACCATCGCCGTCACCGAAACGGGCCATGAGGTTCTGACCCTTTCCGCCGGCGCGCCGCCAAAACCGGATTTCATCGATTGAGGCCATGAATCAGGCCGCAACTTTCGTGCAAGCAGATCCGCGCGCCTTTGCGGCCGCCATCAAGGAACGGCTGCAGCAAGAGCAGGCGCGGTTGCGCGCCGCCTTCGATGCCGACGGCAATGCCCGCCGGCTCATCGCGGGGCGCGCCCGGCTGGTGGACGCGGCGTTGCGCGAAGTCTGGCAGCACCTGGATATCCCGGCTGGCATCGCCCTGGTCGCGGTCGGCGGCTACGGCCGCGGCGAGCTCTATCCGGGCTCCGATGTCGACCTCCTCATTCTCGCCCCTGACGATTTCTGCAACGCCGACGCGCACCGGCGCGGCGTCGAGCAGTTGATCGGCCTGCTCTGGGACATCGGCCTCGAGATCGGCCAGAGCGTGCGCAGCATCGCCGAATGCCTGGCCGAGGCCACCCGTGACATCACGGTGCAGACCTCGCTGCTGGAGGCACGGCACCTCTGCGGCGATCGCGCGCTATTCAGGCGCTTCCAGCAGGAATTCCTGGCGCATCTTTCCCCCGCCACCTTCTTCCGCGCCAAGCAGCTGGAACAAGCCGAGCGCTACGCGCGCTTCAACGACACCCCCTACAGCCTCGAACCCAACTGCAAGGAAAGCCCGGGCGGCCTGCGCGACCTGCAGATCATCCTGTGGACGGCCCGCGCCGCCGGCCTCGGCGACAGCTGGCCGGCGCTCGCCCGCCACGGTGTGATCACCGCCCACGAGGCGCGTCAGCTGGCCCGCGCCGAGGACACGCTGCGCCGGATCCGCTGCCGCCTGCACCTCTTGACGCGGCGGCGCGAGGACCGCCTGTTGTTCGACCACCAGGAGGGCCTGGCGCTGGCCAGCGGCATCGCGGCCACCGGCGCCTGGCGCGCCTCGGAAGCGCTGATGCAGCGCTACTACCGCAACGCCAAGCTGGTCACCCAGATCAACACCCTGGTGCTGCAAAACCTCGCCGCCATGATCGACACCGCCGCGCCGGCGGCGCCCATCGTCATCGACGCCCGCTTCCAGATGGCGCGAGAGCTGCTCGACGTCCGCGACGAAACCCTGTTCGAGCGCGATCCGTGCGCCATCCTCCACGCCTTCCTGCTGATGGAGCAACGCTCCGAGCTCAAGGGCATGACGGCGCGCACGCTGCGCGCGCTGTGGCGCGCACGCACCCGCATCGACGCCGCCTTCCGCCGCGACCCGGAAAATCGCGCCCTGTTCCTGCAACTGTTCCAGCAGAAGCGCGGCCTGACCCACGAACTGCGGCGGATGAACCAGTACGACATCCTCGGCCACTACCTGCCGGCCTTCGGCCGCGTCGTCGGCCAGATGCAGCACGACCTGTTCCACGTCTATACGGTCGACCAGCACATCCTCCAGGTCATCCGCAACCTGCGCCGTTTCACCCTGCCCGAGTTCGCCCACGAGTACCCGTTCTGCTCGCGCCTCATCACCGCCTTCGAGCGGCCGTGGGTCATTTATGTCGCCGGGCTGTTCCACGACATCGCCAAGGGCCGCGGCGGCGACCATTCGAAGCTGGGGATCAAGGACGCCCGCCGCTTCTGCCGCGACCACGGCATCGCCGGCGAGGACGCCGATCTGATTCCCTTCCTGGTCGGGCATCACCTCACCATGTCCGCGGTGGCGCAGAAGCAGGACCTCGCCGACCCCGATGTCATCCGTGCCTTTGCCGAGGCGGTGAAGACCCCGCGCCGGCTGACCGCCCTCTACCTGCTCACGGTGGCAGACATCCGCGGCACCAGCCCCAAGGTGTGGAACGCCTGGAAGGGCAAGTTGCTCGAAAACCTCTATCACGCCGCGCTGCGCGTGCTGCAGGGCGACGCCCCGGCGCCTGCCGCCGGTCTCGCCGTCCGCCAGGAAGAAGCGCGCGGCATGCTGCGTTTTCGCGGCCTGCGCGGCAGCGTCGAGGACGAACTGTGGCGCCAGTTCGACACCGCCTATTTCATGCGCCACGACGCCGATGAAATCGCCTGGCACGCGCGCCAGCTCTATCATCGGCCGGACTCGGTCTCCCCCGTGGTCAAGGCCCGCCTCAATCCCTTCGGCGAGGGCCTGCAGGTGATGATCTACATCGCCGGCCAGCCTGAGCTGTTCGCCCGGCTCTGCGGCTTCTTCTCGCGCCTGGGCTATTCCATCGTCGAGGCCAAGATCCACACCACGCGCCACGGCTATGCCCTCGACAGCTTCGTCCTGCTCGACCCGTCGGGCGCCCTGCCCTACCGCGACATGATCGCGCTGATCGAGCACGACCTGGTCGAGCAGCTGCAAAGCCGCCCACCGCTGCCCCCTCCCGCCAGCGTCCGCCTGTCGCGCCAGGTGCGCCACTTCCCCTTCTCCCCCGAAGTGGCGACGCGCCGCGACGAGAAGGGCAATAGCCACATCATGTCGGTTGCCGCCATCGACCGCCCGGGTCTGCTCTACGCCATCGCCCGCGTGCTGAGCCAGCACGGCATCGAGGTCCAGGCCGCCAAGATCTCCACGCTGGGCGAGCGGGTGGAGGATACTTTCGTCCTCAGCGGCGGCGAACTGGGACAGACCGCCACGCTGGTGCAACTCGAACAGGAACTGCTGGAGGTATTGAAAGTATGAGCTGGACACGAGAACAATTCACCTTCCACGACCTGCAGAAACTGCTGTTCAAGCTCGCCGAGAAGGTCAAGGCCTTTCACGGGCTCGCCCCCGCCGAGATCGGCGAAATTCTTTCCCGCGCCGAGAAATGCACCTTCGATCCGGGCGTGGCCATCGTCAAGGAAGGCAACACCGGCCCGCACATGTACATCATCCTCGAAGGCGAGGCCCGCGTAACGAAAAAGGGCCGCGACGGCGACGTCGAACTGGCGCGGCTGTCGGCGCCCGACAGCTTCGGCGAAATGGCACTGGTCGACAAGGAAGTGCGCAGCGCCACGGTGACGGCGGACAGCTTCTGCGTCATGGTGCGAATCGACGACAAGGCCTTTCAGGCCAAGCCGGAAATCGGCCTCAAGGTCTATCGCAACATCGCCGCCGTCCTCACCGAGCGCCTGCGCAGCGCCGACGAACTGCTGGCCTGGCGGCTCTGAAATGACACCCGACAGCGCCCGCCTCGACCGCCTGGTCGCCGACGCCCGCCGCTCCGCCGAGCAGCGCGAGCAGGACTACCGCGAACGGGCACTCAAGATATACCCATGGATCTGCGGCCGCTGCGCCCGGGAATTCACCCGCATCAACCTGCGCGAACTGACCGTGCACCACCGCGACCACAACCACGACAACAATCCACCCGACGGCAGCAACTGGGAACTGCTCTGTCTTTATTGCCACGACAACGAGCACCAGCGGCAACTGGAAGCTACCCATGGCGCAACGATCCAGACCGCAAGAGGAAACGTCGCCACCCATTCGCCGTTTGCCGACCTCAAATCTTTGCTGGGACAGAAGGACAGCGACTGATGACTCCAACCACCGGCCCCCTGACCGACGAGGAGCTCGACGAACTCGACGAATTCCTGATGTCCGACGCCTTGCCCGACGAGACCATGGACATCGCCATGCTCGACGGTTTCCTCACCGCCCTGGCCATCGGGCCGAACCTGATCGAACCGAGCCGGTGGCTGCCGGAGGTCTGGGGCGGCCGCCAGGCCGGCGAGGAAGTAGCGTGGGAATCGACCGAGCAGGCTACGCGCATCATGGGCATGATCCTGCGCCACTGGAACTTCCTGCTCGCCCAGTTCCAGGCCGAACCCGAGGCCTACGAACCCGTGCTCTATGCCAGAGAAGAGGGCGGCAAGGAAGTCTCGATCATCGACGAGTGGTGCATCGGCTTCGTCCGTGGCATGAACCTGGATGGCGAAGCCTGGCAGCCCATGATGGACGACGAGGAGGCCGAGGATTATCTATGGCCCATCATGCTCTACGGCACGGAAACCGGCTGGGAGGAAATGGAACAGAACCCGGCACTGGCCGCCAAGCACGCCGACTTCGCCGACGCCCTGCCCGACTGCGTGCTCGCCATTCACGACTACTGGGCGCCGGAACGGGCCAGTCGCACCACCGTGCGCAAGGACGCGCCAAAAGTCGGCCGCAACGATCTCTGCCCCTGCGGCAGCGGCCGGAAGTACAAGAAGTGCTGCGGCGCGCCCGACCGGCTTAATTGACGCCGGCGTGCAGGGCGTCCTTCACGCTGCCCTCCGCCGCCGCAGGTTGCGCGCGACCATAAGCGCCGCCAGCGCGGCGACGACGTGCTTGAGCGTGTGGCCACTGACGAGGCCGCCGGTCAGCGCAAAAACCGGCCGGTCGGCGAGATCGAACAACAGGGCCAGCAGATACAGCCCGACGACCGCCAGAATGTCCCGCCCGCCGCTGTAACGCGGCGGAAAAAGTCCGAGCAGCAGCGGGATCAGCAGTATCGGCGCGAGCTGCATCAGGGCGTAGGGGCGCAGGTCGCCCATGCCCCGCGCTTCGCTCCAGTCCCAGTAGAAGACGCTGCCCAGGCCCGCGCCGAGCAGCAGCGGCAGGAGCAGGAGCCCAATACTACGGCTGACGCGTTCGCACAGAATGGCGGCGAACCAGGCCATGAACGCCAGCGCTATCGCCGCCCGGTCCCACGCCAGCCCGGCGTTGTCCGGGGCAAGGTGGTAATAACCCGAGGCGAGACCGACGAGGATGACGGCGAAAAAGAACAGCCCGTAGGGCCACGCCTCGCGCACGTCGATAAAGGCGCGCCGCCCTGTTTCGCCGCGCATGAAAAGCAGGCCGAGCGCGCCCGCCAGCACGAACAGGAGATTGGATGCGGTGTCGAGGCAATTGGGCAGGCCGAAACAGGCGCGCCGGTCGGCGAAATCGTGATACTGCAAGGGCTGCGCGATGGGCGGCAACGCCAGGGCGAGCGCTGCCAGGGCCAGGCCCGGCAACAGCAGAATGAGCAGCTTCACGCGCGGGGCCGGATGGGGCCGCTGATGCCGTAAACGGAGAACATGGCGTGCCCTATGTCGTCCGCGGGACTCGGCTGACGAGGCGCAGAGCCAGCTTGCGGGTTTCTTCGAGCAGCAGCGTGCTCGACGCCACCAGCGCCGCCAGCCCCCAGTCGGCGAGCGTCAGGTCGACGGTGTCGAATACCGCCTGCGCCGGCGCCCAATGCACGACCACGACCTGCAGGGCGACGACGGCGACCAGAGCCAGCCACAGCTTGCCGTTGGCGAAGAACTGACGGTTGAAGGCGGAACCGAACTCGGCCCGGGCATTGAAGATGTTGAAGAACTGGAACAGGACGAAGGTGGTGAAGGCCAGCGTCACCGCGTAGGCGTGGCCGCCATGATGCTCGCCCCAAGCATAGGCTCCCAGTGTACCCGCCGCCATGGTCAGGCCGTAGAGCGCGATGCGCCACATCCGCTGCCAGGAGAGAATGGATGCATCGGCGGCGCGCGGCGGCTGGTGCATGATTCCCGGCCGGGCCGGCTCGACGCCCAGGGTCATCGCCGGCGGGCCGTCCATGATGATATTGACCCAGAGGATCTGGATCGCCGTGAACGGCGTGGCGAAGCCGAGCAAGGGCGCGCCAAGCACGGTGAGGATGGCGCCGACGTTGGTGGACAACTGGAAGCGCACGAACTTGACGATGTTGTCGTAGATGGTGCGGCCTTCCTCGACGGCGTGCACGATGGAGGCGAAGTTGTCGTCGGTCAGCACCAGCGTGGCCGCTTCCTTGGTCACCTCGGTGCCGGTGATGCCCATGGCGACGCCGATGTCGGCGGTCTTCAGCGCCGGCGCGTCATTGACGCCGTCGCCGGTCATGGCGACCACGTGGCCGCGCTCCTGCAGGGCCTCGACGATGCGCATCTTGTGCTCGGGGGCGACGCGGGCGAACACCGCGCTCTTCTCCACCAGCGCGGTCAGCGCCGGCTTGTCGAGGCCGTCGAGTTCGCGGCCTTCGTGCGCCTCGCCCGCGAGCCCGAGTTCGCGCGCGATGGCGGCGGCCGTGACCGGGTGGTCGCCGGTGATCATCTTGACCTGCACGCCCGCTGCCTGGCAGACGCGGATCGCCTCCTTCGCCTCGGCACGCGGCGGGTCGATGATGCCGACCAGCCCGAGCAGGGTCAGATCAGACGCCCACGCCAGCAGATCGCCGGCGGGATCGAAATCGTGCGCCGGGATGATGCGACCGGCCAGCGCCAGCACGCGCAGCGCCTGCGCCGCCAGCGCCTCGTTTTCCGCGAGGAAGGCGGCGCGCGCGGCGGCATCGAGCGGCGCCTCGCCCGCGGCGGCGAGATGGCGGCTGGCGCGCGCCAGCAGCACGTCGGGCGCGCCCTTGAGCCACATGCGCACCACTGGAACGCCGGCGCCGTCGTGGTCAAAGTGGAAGGTGGCCATGAACTTGACCGCCGAATCGAAGGGAATCTCGGCGATGCGCGGCGTGTGCTCGGCCAGCCGATCGGCATCCAGCCCGGCTTTCGCCGCCAGTGCCAGCAACGCGCCTTCGGTCGGGTCGCCGATGAGCTCATTGTCGCGCAGGCGGGCGTCGGCGCAGAGCGCGGCGGGAACGAGCACGGGCGCGAGATCCGCCATCGGCCGGCCGTCCTCGGCCGTGATGCGGCCAATGCCGGCATAGCCTTCGCCGCTCACGGCGTGGCGGCGCCCGTGGCAGAAAAGAATGCGCGCGGTCATCTGGTTGAGCGTCAGGGTGCCGGTCTTGTCGGAGCAGATCACCGTGGTGCAACCCAGCGTTTCGACGGCGGCGAGCTTTTTGACGATGGCATGGCGCCTGGCCATGCGGTGCATGCCCAGCGCCAGGGTGACGGTGACCACGGCCGGCAGCCCCTCGGGGATCGCCGCCACGGCCAGCGCGATGGCGGTCATCGCGGTCCGCGCCAGGTCGTCGCCGCGCAGCAGGCCGGCGACGAACATCAGACCGACGACGACGCCGGCGATCAGCGCCAGCCGCTTGCCCAGCGCGTCGAGCTGGAGTTGCAGCGGCGTCGCCGATTCCGCCGCCTCGGCCAGCAGATTGGCGATTTTTCCCATCTCGGTGCGCATGCCGGTGGCAACGACGATGGCCTCGAGCCGCCCGCGCGTGACCACGGTGTTCATGAAGACCATGCCGCGCCGTTCCGCCAGCGCCGACTTTTCATCGACGGCATTCGAACTCTTCGCCACGGCATGGGATTCGCCGGTGAGCGCCGCCTCGGCGACCTCGGCGCTGTGGGCATGGATCACCCGCGCATCGGCCGGGATGCGGTCGCCGGCTTCGAGCAGCAGGATGTCACCCGGAACCAGTTCGCCGGCGCCGATCTGCTTGATCTCGCCGTCGCGGCGCACCCGCGCGCCGGGCGCCAGCATGCTCTTCAACGCCGCCAGCGCGTTCTCGGCCCGGTGTTCCTGGAAGAAGCCGAGCGCGGCATTGAGCAGCACGACGATGGCGATGACGATGGCGTCCTTGAAGTCGCCGACCAGCCCGGCGAGCACGGCGGCACCGAGCAGGATCAGCACCAGCAGGCTCTTGAACTGGTCGAGAAACTTGAGCCAGGCCGGGCGCGGCGGCTTTTCGGCGAGTCGATTCGGGCCGTGTTGCGTTAGACGCGCCGCGGCCTCGGCGGCGCTCAGGCCGCGCGCGGGGTCGCAGTCGAGTTCGGCCGAAACCTGCTGGGTCGGGCGGGCGTGCCAGGCGAAGGATGCGATGGGTGTGTTCATGGTGTGTTCAGCGGCCCATCGTCGGCATGGTCAGGGTAGCCCAGATGAAACCGCCGTAAAGCGCGAGCAGCCACAGGCCGCGCCCGCGCGGAATCAGCCCGGCGCGATTGGGCAGCAGGAGCAGCAGCGCGGCAAGGCCGCAGGCCAGGGTAACGATGACCTCTGCCGGCGGAACGGAAATCGGGTGGATGCTCGATGCCACGCCGATCCCCGCCAGGGCTACGGCGGCGAGCATCGCCATCAGGTCATTGGCGGAAGGGGCCATGGTCATGCCTCCCGCAGGGGGGCCCAAGGGAGGCGACGCCCTCCGTGGGGGAAGCGAACAAAGTGAGCGTGGGGGGGCATCACATTGGCGTTGGAGGAAGCGATTCATCCAGGTGCGCCGCCCATTCGCACCACACCGCCCAGGCCACCGCAAGGACGATGGGGCCGGCGAACAGCCCCACCAGTCCGAAGGCGAGGATGCCGCCGAGTACGCCGAACAGCACAAGGAGGAAGGGGATGGTGCCGACGCTGCTGATGAATAGCGGGCGCAGCACGTTATCGAGCTGGCTCACCACCACCGCACCCCAGAGCCAGATGCCGATGGCCGCACCGGTCTCGCCCTGGAACAGCAGCCAGGCGCCGGCGCCGCCCCAGGCCAGGGGCGTAGCGAAGGGGATCAGGGCGAACAGGGCAGTGAGCACGCCCAGGGTCACCGGCGAGCCCAGCCCGGCCACCCAGTAACCCGCGCCGGCAAAGGCGCCCTGTACCAGGGCGGTGAGCAGGATGCCGTAGACCACGGCGCGCGTGGTGACTCCGGCGGCGGTGAGATAGCCGTGGGTGCGCGGGCCGATGAAACGCGCCAGGACATGACGCAACTCGCGCACCATGCGCGCGCCGTTGCGGTAGAAGAAGAACAGGATTACCAGCACCAGAACCAGTTTCGCCAGGTTCCTGCCCACTCCACCGGCCAGCGTCGCCGCCGCGCCGGCATGCGCCGCGAGCCAGGACTTGGCGGCGGCGGCCACGCCCTGCGGATCGGCCAGCAGCCACGCCCGTTGCTGTGCCAGCCAGTCGCCCAGCCAGGGTAGGCCGCGCAGCCAGTCGGGCACTACCGGCGGGGCGGCCAGGAAGGCTTGCAGGGCCGGGTAGAGCCGCCCCACCTCCTGCTGCGCCAGCCAGGCCAGCCAGAGCAAAGGTGCAAACAGCGTCAGCGCCGCCAGCAGCGTGGTCAGGCTGGCGGCCAGGGTGTCGCGTCCGCCGCAGCGCGTGCGTATCCACTCAGACAACGGCCAGGAAGCGTAGGCCAGTACTCCCGCCCAGGCCAGTGGCGCAAGAAAGGGACGCACCACCAGGAAGGTGAGCAGCACCAGGCCGGTCAGCGCCAGCCAGGGTGTCAGGCGGCGGCTGAGGGAGGCGGCGGGCACTGTTGTAGCCATGTTGCTGTCTCCATCGAGCGGGATCGGGCACCGGGCGCGGCGCCGGCGGTCAGGTGCCGCGCACCATGGCCATGATCTGGCCGGCGTCGAGCGTGCTCGCCTTCTGTTGAATCTGCGGCAGGTATTGCGTCTGCATCTGCTTGGCGGGCCCCAGCAGGTTCTGGAACGTGTCGCGCAGCACCGCCGTGCTCATCACGCGCCCGCCGGCATAGTAACGCCTGGCGACCTGTCCCAGCGCATAGGTGGTGGCGAAGGAGAAGGCCATGCCGGTGGCGGCGCCGCCGAACTGGCCGAAGGTCTTGCCCGCCGCCTTGCCCAGCAGCCCGCCCAGCAACTTGCGGCCGAACTGTTCGAGATACTGCGACGTCAGGCCGACCCCGGCGGCGGCGATGAATTCCTTGATGTGGCCCTGGTCGAGTTCGACCCCATGCGCCTTGCCGAGGCCGTAGACCATCTTGATCTGCAAGGGGATGATGGCCATCGACGCCCAGGACTGCGGCAGCAGTTCCAGCGCGCCGTTGAGCAGGCTGAAATTGAGGATGGACTTGTCCATCTCGGCCGCGGACACGCTGGGCTGCGTCGCCACCACCGGGCCGGCGGCGCCGGCAGGGGCGGGGGCAGAGGCGGGCGCGGCGGCTTCGGCGATCTCGACGATGGCATCGGCCTCGCGCTCGAAGGCGGCGGCCTGCCCGGCATCGAGCTTGAGCAGGACTTTCAGTTCGGCCAGAAAACGTTGCTCGGCCTCGCTCTGACGACCGTCGGCGTCGCAAACGCAAACCGCCATTTCATAGGCGAGCTGGCGCATGCCGGGATCACCCAGGGTTGTTGCGGCGGCATCCAGGCCGATGCGCTTGAGCAGCACGTCCTGGTAGATGCGGGCGAGATCGGGTGCACCGGCATCACCGCCCAGGGATGCGGCGATGCGGCGGATCTCCTCGCGCTCGCGGTCGTGCTTGGCGCCATCGGCGAAGGCGGCATGGAGGGCAATGGCGAGGATGGCGCGCTGTTGTTCGGGGTTCATGGTCGGGTACTCTTCCGTTATGGCGTCATCGTTCGGGTGGGCGCCGCTTGCGCGAGCAGCAGTGTTTTCAGTTCGCGAATTTCATCGCGCAGGGCGCGCACCTCGGTGTGCAGATCGGCCTCGATGTGCTCCTTGGCCTGCGCTACCGCCGCCACGGTCTCTGCCTGCTCCCGCTCGTTGTAGGTATGCATCGCATTGACGATGATGGCGATGAACAGGTTGAGCATGGTGAAGGTCGCCACCAGGATGAAAGGTACGAAGAAGATCCAGGCGTAGGGGAAATTTTCCATCACCGGGCGGGCGATGCCCATCGACCAGCTTTCCAGTGTCATCACCTGGAACAGGGTATAGAGCGAGCGGCCAATATGGCCGAACCATTCCGGGTAGGCTGCGGCGAACAGTTTGGTGGCAATGACCGCGAACACGTAAAAGATGATCATCAACACCATGGCGATGGATCCCAACCCGGGAATCGCCGCCAGGAGCGCCCCGACGACCCGGCGCATGGAGGGCACCATGGTCAGCAGGCGCAGCACGCGCAAGACCCGCAGCGCCCGCAGCACGGCGAGCGGGCCGGTGGCCGGCAGCAGGGCGATGGCGACGACGGCGAAGTCGAACACGCTCCAGGGGTCGCGCCAGAAGGCCTGCCGGTGGACGTACAGCCGCAGGGCGATTTCCACCACGAACACGCCAAGAATGACCTGGTCGAGCCCGAGAATCAACCCGCCCGCCGCCGCCATCGCGGCGGGCCAGGTCTCCAGCCCGAGCAGCGCCGCGTTGATCAATATCAGGGCGATGATGGCGCCCTGCACGCGGGGGTGCTCGATGAAGGAACGCAGGCGGGACGACATCAGATCGACCCCTTGCGCGTGGCAATCAGGCTGGCAATGACGCTGGCGCCGATCAGCACCGCGACGATGGCCAGCGAGGCCGCCACCGGCACGTGATACCACGGCATGATGAGCATTTTGGTGCCGATGAAGGTGAGCACCATGGCCAGGCCGTATTTCAGCAGGTGGAAACGGTCCGCCACATCGGCCAACAGGAAGTACAACGCACGCAGGCCCAGAATGGCGAAGAGGTTGGAGGTGAAAACGATGAAGGGGTCGGTGGTGATGGCGAAAATGGCCGGAATGGAATCCACGGCGAACACCAGATCCGTCACCTCGATCATGATCAGCACCAGAAACAGCGGCGTGAAATAGCGCACGCCGTCCTTCATCACGGCGAATTTCTCGCCGTGATAATCCGCGGTGATGCGCAGATGCCGGCGCGCGAATTTCAGCACCGGGTTCTTCTCCAGATCGGGTTGCTTTTCCGCCATGACCAGCATGCGCAGGCCGGTGATGACCAGGAAGGCGCCGAAGAGGTAGAGCACCCAGCTGTATTCCCGCACCACCCAGGCTCCGGCCAGGATCATGATGGCGCGCATGACGATGGCACCCAGCACGCCATAGACAAGCGCCCGTCGCTGGTATTCGGTGGGAACGTGAAAGGCCGTGAATATCAGCAGGAAGACGAACACGTTATCCACCGACAGCGATTTCTCGATGAGATAGCCGGTGAAAAATTCCAGCGCCTTGCGCTCGGCGATCTCCGGCCCCACCGTACCGTTCAAATACCACCACAACCCGGCGTTGAATATCAGCGCCAGGCTGAACCAGGCCAGCGACCAGAGCGCCGCTTCCTTGACGCTCACCTTGTGCGCCTTGTTGCCGCCGAACACGAACAGGTCGAGCGCCAGCATGACCAGCACGAAGCCGATGAAGGCGCCCCACATCCAGGGTTCGCCGATGGGGATTGCGGCGTTCATGTCAAGGCCTCTTCCGAATCGGGGCGTGCGTCGGGAGGATTCACTGTCCTGCCTTGAGCGCGGCGATGCGCTCCTCCAGGGGCGGATGGGTCATGAACAGGCGCTTGATGCCACCACCACCGCCGCCGGCGATGCCGAAGGCGGCCATCTTGTCGGGCAGCGGCTGCGGATGCAGGGCATTCAGGCGCTCCAGCGCGGCGATCATGTTTTTCCGCCCGGCCAGGCTGGCACCGCCCCGGTCGGCGCGGAACTCGCGCTGGCGCGAGAACCACATGACGATGATCGAGGCGAGGACGCCCAGTACCAGTTCGGCGATGATCATGGTGACGAAGAAGGCCGGGCCTTGCCCGCGCTCGTTCTTGAAGACCACACGATCCACGGTGTGGCCGATCACCCGCGAGAGGAACATGACGAAGGTGTTCACCACGCCCTGGATCAGCGCCATCGTCACCATGTCGCCGTTGGCGGCGTGGGCGACTTCATGCCCAAGCACCGCCTCGGCTTCCGGCCGGGTCATCTGTTGCAAGAGGCCGGTGGAGACGGCGATCAGCGAACTGTTCCTGGTCATGCCAGTGGCGAAGGCGTTGACGTCGGGCGAATCGAAAATCCCGACCTCGGGCATCTTGATGCCGGCTTCCGCGGAATATTTGCGGACGGTTTCCAGCAGCCAGAATTCGGTCGAATTCGCCGGCGCCTCGATCACCTGCACGCCCATCGACTTCTTCACCGTCCATTTGGAAATGGCCAGCGAGATGAACGCGCCACCGAAGCCCATCACCGCCGCAAAAATCAGCAGCGAAGTCAGATTCAGGCCCTGGGCCGTGAGATAGGGCTCCACGCCGAGGAGGCGCATGGTGGCCGACAGCACCAGCAAGATGGCCAGGTTGGTGCCGAGGAAGAGCAGGGTGCGTTTCATGGATGGGTTCTCCCGGTCAGTCAGTCACTGCTGTTCATGAAGCCGAGCAGATGCAGCAGGCTGGTGAAGAGGTTGAAGATGGAGACGAACAGGGTCACCGTCGCCATCACGTAGTTGGTTTCCCCGCCGTGGATGATGTTGCTGGTCTCGTAGAGGATCAGGCCCGACATCAGCAGCACGAAGGCGGCGGAAACAGTCAGCGACAGCGCCGGAATCTCGAAGAAGATCGCGGCGAGCCCGGCGACGAAGGCCAGCAGGATGCCGACCGTGAGGAAGCCGCCCATGAAGCTGAAATCCTTGCGGGTGGTCAGCGCGTAGCCGGAGAGGCCGAGGAAGATCGCCGCCGTGCCGCCCATGGCCGTCATCACCGTCTGGCCGCCGTTGGGCAGGCCGAGGTAGTGGCTGACGATGGGGCCGAGCGTATAGCCCATGAAACCGGTCAGCGCGAAGACCGAGACGATGCCCCAGCCGCTGTTGCGCAGTTTGGTGGTAGCGAACAGCAGGCCGAAGTAGCCGACCAGGGTAATGATCAGGCCGGGATGCGGCAGCTTCATCGCCACCGCGACCGCGGCGGTGGCGGCCGCGAACAGCAGCGTCATCGACAGCAGCATGTAGGTGTTGCGGATGACCTTGTTGGTGGCAAGGACGGATTCGGTGCCGCCGTGAGGCAGGGCGATGGCTTGAATTTTCGAATAGCTCATGTGGGTCTCCAAAAAATTGATTCCGATTGATCAGGCTCCGGCCAACAACAGCGTGCTCTGTCGCATCCCGCTCCGGTCGATTTTCACCAGCCGGGACAATTGACGGGAAACACTTTGGTGCAACCGATCGGTCACGCGATCGATCGCTTGTGCGATGTTGGTTCCCAACGCTTCGATGACGACAACCGTGTTGTTGTTCATCCTCAGCACGACGCGGCAAAGCTTATCCACGCCGCCACGTTCCGGACCGTTGATGTCGTCGAGGTGCATGGTGGCACCCTGGATGACGTGGGCAAAGCGGGATAGCGCGACATTCAGCTTGTGCGAGGCAAAGCGGCGCAACTTCGAGGATCCGGGCAGGCCCTTCACTTGAATTTGAACTTGCATGATTCATCTCCTGGTTGTCGCAGCACCTGCTGCGTGGTAGCAATGTAGCGAAGATGCTTTATCCGGTATAGTCGTATTATCAGAACAAACCATCCGAGATAATCGTATTAATATTCATCCATGAATCTCAAGCATCTCTACTACTTCTGGAAAGTCGCCAGGCACGGCGGCGTGATGCGTGCCAGCGAGGCGATTCATATCTCGCCGCAAACCCTCAGCGGCCAGATCAAGCTGCTTGAGGAGCAGCTTGGAACGGCGCTTTTCAGACGACAAGGCCGTTCGCTCGAGCTCACGGATGCCGGCAGGCTGGCGCTCGAGTACGCCGATGAAATGTTTGCCCTTGGCGCCGAACTCGACCAGGTCATCCGCCAGTATCAGAAGGGGCGGCCGACCGAATTCCGCGTGGGCGTCTCCGACGCATTGCCGAAGTCGCTGGCCTACCGTTTGCTGCGCCCCGCGGTCAGCCTGCCCGAGCCGGTGCGCATCGTCTGCCGCGAATGGAGCCTTGACCGGCTGCTGGCGGAACTCGCGCTGCATCGCCTCGATCTGGTGATCGCGGATTCCCCCGTGCCCCCCAATATCGACGTGCGCGCCTACAGCCACAAACTTGGGGAATCGGGATTGTCCTTTCTCGCCCATCCCGAACTGGTCCGGCAGGTCACGGAACCCTTCCCGCTTTGCCTGAATCAGCTTCCGATCCTGATGCCGGGGGAAGATTCCTCGATGCGGCGAAAACTGATGGAGTGGCTGGACAAGAAGCGTCTCCGGATCACCATCGCCGGGGAGTTCGACGATGCGGCGCTGATGGCCGCCTTCGGCCGCGAACGGGTCGGCGCTTTCCCGATACCCAGTGTATTGGTCGACGAGTACCTGGCGTCCGGCGAACTGCAGTTGCTGGGCGACGCCGATCAGCTTCGTATCGAATATTTCGCCTTGTCGGTGCAGCGTCGCCTGACGCATCCCTGCGTGCTCGCGATCACGTCCAGAGCGGATAGCAGTCTGCAAAACGCACCGGAACGGCAAGGCTGACGCGATAGAGAGCCGACTTTCTCAGTTCTCCAGTTCCGGCCGGTCGCGAAACTGCTCCAGCGCCTCGGGGTTGGCCAGGGCCTCGACGTTCTTGACCGGCTGGCCGTCGACGATGTTGCGCACCGCCAACTCGACGATTTTGCCGCTCTTGGTGCGCGGGATGTCGGTCACCTGGAGGATCTTGGCGGGAACGTGGCGCGGCGTGGTGTCGGCGCGGATGGTCTGCTTGATTTTCGCCGTCAGCGCCTCGTCGAGCACCAGGCCGTCGCGCAGCTTGACGAACAGCACCACGCGCACGTCGTTGCGCTTGCCCGGCGGCCATTCCTGGCCGATCACCAGCGACTCGACCACCTCCTCCAACTGCTCGACCTGACGGTAGATTTCGGCCGTGCCGATGCGCACGCCGCCCGGATTGAGGGTGGCGTCGGAGCGGCCATGGATGACGAAACCGTCGTGCGCGGTACGCTCGGCGAAATCGCCGTGGTGCCAGACATCGGGGAAGCGCTCGAAATAGGCGGCGCGATATTTCGCGCCATCGGGGTCATTCCAGAAGCCGATGGGCATGACCGGGAAGGGACGGGTGCAGACGAGTTCGCCCTTCCTGCCGCGCAGCGGCTTGCCGTCGTCCGAGAAGATGTCGGTGGCCATGCCCAGCCCGGCGCACTGGATCTCGCCGCGCCAGACCGGCGCGGTCGGGTTGCCGCCGATGAAGCAGGAAATGATGTCGGTGCCACCGCAGATGGAAGCCAGTTGCAGGTCGGACTTGACGCACGCATGGACATAGTCGAAGCCCTCGGGCGCCAGCGGGCTGCCGGTCGAGAACATCACGCGCAGCTTGTCGAGGCGGTGAGTCTTGCGCGGCCGCACCAGCGCCTTGGCCAGCGCGTCGATGAACTTGGCCGAGGTGCCGAAATGCGTCATGCCCTCGGCATCGGCGTAGTCGAACAGGATGTTGCCGGTGTTGAGGAAGGGCGAGCCGTCGTAGAGCAGCAGCGTCGCGCCCGAGGCCAGCCCCGACACCAGCCAGTTCCACATCATCCAGCCGCAGGTGGTGAAGTAGAACAGGCGGTCGCCCGGCTTGACGTCGCCGTGCAGGCGGTGTTCCTTGATGTGCTGCAACAACGCTCCGCCGGCGCCATGCACGATGCACTTGGGCACGCCGGTGGTGCCGGACGAATACATGATGAACAGCGGATGATCGAAGGGCAGCTCGGCGAAGTCGATCTCGGTGCGCTCGCGGAAGGGCTCGACGAAGTCGCTCAGCATCATGCCGTTGCGAATGCGGCTGATGTCGTGATCCTGTTCGCGGACGTAACGCGCCACCACCACCTTCTTCACCGAGAGCAGCCGTTCGGCGATTTCCGCCACGCGATCGAGGCAGTCCAGCGTCTTGCCGTTGTAGTAGTAGCCGTCGGCGACGAACAGCAGCTTGGGCTCGATCTGGCCGAAGCGGTCGACCACGCCCTGCACGCCGAAATCCGGCGAGGCCGAGGTGAAGGTGGCGCCGATGGAGGCCGCCGCCAGCAGGGTAACGACGGTCTCGGGCATGTTGGGCATGTAGGCGGCGACGCGGTCGCCGGCGACGAGGCCCTCGGCGCGCATGGCCGCCGCCAGCCGCGCCACGCGGCGATAGAGTTCGCCATGCGACATGCGCCGCCGGGCCCTGTCCTCGCCCCAGAACACCAGGGCATCGTCTTCATCGCGGCGGCGCAACAGGTTGCGCGCATAGTTGAGCCGCGCCTCGGGGAACCAGCGTGCGCCGGGCATCTTGTCGCCATCGACGACCACCGTGGCGCCCATCTCGCCGATGACGCCACCGAACTCCCACAGCGAAGCCCAGAACTCCTCCGGCTGCTCGATCGACCAGCGATGCAGCGCCGCGTAGTCGGGGAAAAGTCGGCTCCAGCGGGACGCCGCCTGGCGCGAAAACGCCGTCATGTTGGCGGCGGCGATGCGCTCCGCCGAGGGCTGCCACACGATCTGCGCCGGCATTACAGGTGCTCCACCAACTTGCGGATGTTGTCCGGCAGCGGTACCGACTTGCCCGTCGATGGCCGGGTCCACACGATTTTCGAGGTGCCCTCGGCGTAGAGAGTCTCCTCGCCGACCTTGTAGAGGTCGTGCCAGGTCGGCAGGCTGCTGCGGCCCGGCTTGCCGGCGAAGGTTCTGACCTCGACCGTGCCCGGATAGGTGAAAGGCACGATGAAGGTACAGCTCGCATGAACGATCACCGGCGCCTCGTCGAGCGTGACGGCGACGCCGTAGCCCAGCGACTCCAGCCACTCGATGCGCGCCTGCTCCATGTAGCGGAAATAGACGGTGTTGTTCACATGCCCCATCGCGTCCATGTCGCCCCAGCGGATGGGGACGCGGGTGGTGTGAACCAGAACGCGGGGGTGTTCCATGCTGCCCTTATTGCGAGAGGTTTTCGAACAGCGCCGCCGCGCCCATGCCGGTGCCGATGCACATCGTCACCATGCCGTAACGCTGCTGCGTGCGCTTGAGGCCGTGCAGCAGCGTCGCGGTGCGGATGGCGCCGGTGGCGCCGAGCGGATGGCCGAGCGCGATGGCGCCGCCCAGCGGGTTGACCTTCGCCGGGTCGAGGCCGACGCTGCGAATCACCGCCAGGGCCTGCGCGGCGAAGGCCTCGTTGAGCTCGATCCAGCCGACGTCGGCGAGATTCACGCCGGCCTGCTTGAGCACGCGCGGGATCGCCTCGATCGGCCCGATGCCCATGATCTCGGGTGGCACGCCGGCCACCGCGAAGCCGGCGAAGCGCGCCAGCGGTTGCAGGTTGAATTCCTTGAGGATATTTTCCGACACCAGCAGGGTCGCTCCGGCGCCGTCGGACATCTGCGAGCTGTTGCCGGCCGTGACCGAGCCCTTCGCCGCAAACACCGGCCGCAACTTCGCCAGGCCCGCGATGCTGGAATCGGCGCGCGGCCCCTCGTCGGTGTCGGCCAGGCGCTGCTTGACGCGTACCTCGCCGGTCGCAAGGTCCGGCAGATGATCGGCGATCGGGTGCGGCGTGATCTCGGCCTTGAAGTGGCCGGCGACGATGGCCGCCAGCGCCTTCTGGTGCGAGCCGAAGGCGAAGGCATCCTGGTCTTCGCGCGAGACCTGCCACTGCGCCGCCACCCGCTCGGCGGTCAGGCCCATGCCGTAGGCGATGGCGTAGTTCTCCTCCTTCTCGAAGATCGCCGGGTTCATGGCGATCTTGTTGCCCATCATGGTGCCCATCATCGACATCGTCTCGGTGCCGGCCGCGAGCATCACGTCGGCCTCGCCGAGACGAATGCGGTCGGCCGCCATCGCCACCGACTGCACGCCCGAGGAACAGAAACGATTGATGGTGATGCCGGGCACGGTCTTGGGCAACCCGGCCAGCAACACGCCGATACGCGCCACGTTCATGCCCTGCTCGCCCTCGGGCATGGCGCAGCCGACGATGACGTCGCCGACCCGCGCCGGATCGATCCGCGGCACCTGCGCCAGCACCGCCTGGAGCACATGCGCGAGCATGTCGTCGGGGCGCACGTTCTTGAACATGCCGTTCTTCTTGCCCACCGGCAGCCGCGTCGCGGCGACGATGTAGGCGTCCTGGATTTGCTTGGCCATGATCTTTCCCTTAGTTGCGGAGGGGCTTGCCGGTTTCCAGCGTGTGCATGATGCGCTGCTGGGTCTTCTCGGTCTTCAGCAGCGCCATGAACTCGCGCCGCTCGACGGTCAGAAGCCAGTTCTCGTCGACCAGGCTGCCGGCCTCGACGTCGCCACCGCACAGCGCCACCGCCGCGCCGCGAGCCACGACGTAGTCGTGGGCCGAGATCTGGCCGCCCTCCCTCATGTTGATCAGCATCATCTCCAGCGTGGCGATGCCGGGCCGCCCGGCGACACGGACGCCGCGCGCCGGCAGCCGCGGATGCCAGCCGGCCTCGGCCAGCCCGCGCGCCTCGCGGATCGCGACGTAGAGCAGCTCGTTGGCGTTGAACAGCACCGTGTCGGTGTCGAGCGCGAAGCCGAGTTCCTTCGCGTTGAGCGCCGACTTGGCGACGGTGGCCATGGCGATAGTCTGGAACACCGGCTGGATGAAGTTCATCGGGTCGTTGGTCGGCGTGCGTGCCGCCTGCGCCGCCGCGCGCAGCGCGAACTCCTTGCAGCCGCCGCCGGCGGGGATCAGGCCGACGCCGGCCTCGACCAGGCCGATGTAGGACTCCAGCGCCAGCACGCGCTTCGCCGCGTGCATCAGGAACTCGCAGCCGCCGCCGAGCGCCATGCCCTGCACCGCCGCGACCACCGGCACCCGCGCGTATTTGAGGCGCATCGCGGTGGCCTGGAAAGTGGCGACGTGTTTTTCCAGCGCGTCCCACTCGCCCGCCTTCACGGCCTCGACCACTTCCTTGAGATTGGCGCCGACGGCGAACGGCGCGTCGTGCCAGAGCACCAGGCCGTCGCAATCCTTCTCGGCGCGCGCCACCGCCTCCTGCAGACCGAGGATGACGTCGCGGCCCAGGGTGTGCATCTTGCTGCGGACGCTGACAATGTCGATGCGCGCATCGACATCGGGCAGCCGCCACAGGCGGACGCCATCGTTCTCCCACAGCGTCTCGCCGGCCTTCTCGTGACCGGACAGGCCATCGCCGAGCAGGCGCTCGGGAAAGAGTTGCCGCCGGTAGCACGGCAGCGTCGAGCGCGGCTGCAACGTCGCGGTCGCGGCCGACCACGACCCCGCCGGCTCATGCACGCCGGTGCGCGAGAACACCCAGTCTGGCAGCGGCGCGGACGACATCGCATTGCCCGCCGCGATGTCGGCGCGGATGGCTTCGGCCACTTCGCGCCAGCCCGCCGCCTGCCAGGTCTCGAACGGCCCCTGCGACCAGCCGAAGCCCCAGCGCATGGCGAAATCGACGTCGCGCGCGTTACCGGCAATGTGCTCGAGCTGCACGGCAACGTAGTGGAAGACGTCGCGGAAAATCGCCCACAGCAACTGCGCCTGCGGGTGCTGGCTTGCGCGCAACTGGGCAAACTTCTCGACCAGGTTGCGGTTCTTGAGGATGACGCCGACTTCGGGCGCGATTTCGCCGGCGGCGTCGCGGTAATCCTTCGCCGCGACGTCGAGCACCTTGATCGCCTTGCCGTCCTTGCGGAAGATGCCGCAGCGCGTCTTCTGCCCCAGCGCGCCCTGCGCGATCAGCGCCGCCAGCCATGCGGGCACGGCGAAATGGGCATGCCAGGGATCGTCGGGCAGCGTGTCGCGCAGGGTGTTGATGACATGCGCGAGGGTGTCGAGGCCGACCACGTCGGCGGTGCGAAAGGTCGCGCTCTTGGGCCGGCCGATGGCCGGGCCGGTCAGCGCATCGACCTCGTCGAAGCCGAGCCCGAGGCGCGCCGTGTGATGCATCACGGCGAGGATGGAGAACACGCCGACGCGGTTGGCGACGAAGTTCGGCGTGTCGAGCGCGCGCACGATGCCCTTGCCCAGCCGCGTTGCCAGCCAGGTTTCGAGGCCGTCGAGCAGTTCGGGGCGCGTGTCGCGCGTCGCGATCAACTCGACCAGGTGCATGTAGCGCGGCGGGTTGAAGAAGTGGATGCCGCAGAAATTGCCGCGCAGCGCCGCCGGCAGCCCCTCGGCCAGCCGGTTCATCGACAGGCCCGAGGTATTGGAGGCGATGAGCGCGTGCGGCGCCAGGTGCGGGGCGATCTTCTTGTAGAGCTCGTCCTTCCATTCCATCTTCTCGGCGATGGCCTCGATGACCAGGTCGCAGCCGGCCAGCAAGCCCAGATGCTGGTCGTAGTTGGCGGGTTCGATGCCGGCGAGGCGGTCGGCGGCCGCCAGCGGCGCCGGCTCCAGCTTCTTCAGGGCGTCGATGGCCTTGCGGGCGATGGCGGAGGGATCGCCCTCCTTCGCCGGCAGGTCGAACAGCACCACCGGCACGTCGGCATTGGCGAAGTGGGCGGCGATCTGCGCGCCCATGACCCCGGCGCCGAGCACGGCGACGCGGTCGATGCGGATATGGCTCAAGGGGATGCTCCTTTCCGGTTGCGGCGCGGTTAAGCTATGCTCGCGAAGGACTAATGATACGGCGCGGAGGAAGGCAATGGTGCAACGCGAGGCAATGGAATTCGACGTGGTGATCGTCGGCGGCGGCCCGGCCGGGCTGGCGGCGGCCATCCGCTTCAAGCAGCTCGACCCGGAGCGCTCGGTCTGCCTGATCGAAAAGGGCTCGGAAATCGGCGCCCACATCCTGTCCGGCGCGGTGATGGACCCGCGTGCGCTCAACGAGCTGATCCCCGACTGGCAGGAACGCAACGCCCCGCTCGACACGCCGGTCGGCGAGGACCGTTTCCTCTTTCTGACCGAAGGCGGCAGCTTTGGTCTGCCCTCGGCCCTGCTGCCCGCCTGCTTCCGGAACCACGGCAACACCATCGTCAGCCTCGGCCTGGTCTGCCGCTGGCTCGGCGCGCAGGCCGAAGCGCTCGGCGTCGATATCTACCCCGGCTTCGCCGGTGCCGAAGTACTCTACGACGCGAGCGGCAGCGTCAAGGGTGTGGCCACCGGCGACATGGGCGTGGGCAGGGATGGCCAGCCCGGCCCCAATTTCCAGCCCGGCATGGAACTGCACGCGAAATACACCCTGTTCGCCGAGGGCTGCCGCGGTCACCTCGGCAAACAGATCGAAGCCAGGTTCGATCTGCGCCGCGATTCCCAGCCGCAAACCTACGGCATCGGCATCAAGGAACTGTGGGAAATACCGGCCGAACAGCATCGCAGGGGCATGGTGATGCACACCGCCGGCTGGCCGCTGACCGCCGACACCTACGGCGGCTCGTTCTGCTATCACTATGGATCAATGAGTGGCGAAAACCTCGTCGCCGTCGGCCTCGTCGTCGGGCTGGGCTACAGCAACCCCTACCTCTCGCCCTTCGAGGAATTCCAGCGCCTCAAAACCCACCCCGAACTGAAACGCATGCTGACCGGCGGCAAGCGCCTGGCCTACGGTGCTCGCGCCCTCGCCTCCGGCGGCCTGCAGGCGTTGCCCAAACTGATCTTCCCCGGCGGCGCGCTGATCGGCGACGACGCCGGCTTCCTCGTCGCCTCGCGCATCAAGGGCTCGCACGCCGCGATCAAGAGCGGGGCGCTCGCCGCCGAGGCGGCACACGAGGCCCTCGTCGCCGGCCGCGGCCGCGATGAACTGACCGCCTACCCCGACAAGTTCCGCAACTCCTGGCTCTTTGATGAGCTTCACACCGCGCGCAACTTCAAGCCGTGGATGGCCAAGGGACTCTATGTCGGCTCCATCATGTTCGGCATGGACCAGCTGCTGTTGCGCGGCCGCGCGCCGTGGACGCTCCCCCTCCATGCCGACCACGCGCAGCTAAAGCCCGCCGCCGCATGCACGCCCATCGACTATCCCAAGCCCGACAGCGTGCTGACCTTCGATCGGCTCTCGTCGGTATTCCTCTCCAACACCCACCACGAGGAAGACCAGCCCTGCCATCTAAAAGTCGGCGCTGGCGATACGGTAATCAACATCAATCTGGCCCTCTACGATGCCCCCGAGCAGCGCTACTGTCCGGCCGGCGTCTACGAGATCGTACGCGATGCCGACAGCAGCAACCCGCGGCTCCAGATCAACGCCCAGAACTGCGTGCACTGCAAGACCTGCGACATCAAGGACCCGATGCAGAACATCACCTGGGTAACGCCGCAGGGCGGCGAAGGGCCGATCTACCAGGAAATGTAGGGGCTGCGGGGTGCGCGGCCCACGGAGATGGGCTCTTAATGGCCGCAGAGAATGTCGGAATTCTCTTCGCCGCTGCGCGCCATCTGTTCCAGGTTCTCCAGCACGCCCATGCTGGCCGACTCCATTGCGGCCACCGCTTGCAGCATCCGCCGCCGATCGCCCTCGGCGAATGCGCGCACGGCGGCAAGCGCCTGGTCGTGGACCAGCTTGTGCGGGCTTTCCACCTCGCGATAACCCGCCAGGCGCGAAAAACAGGCATGTCCATCCCCCTCGTAATACCACTTGCCAAGACGGCACTCGGTGTGCGAGGTGAAATTGCCGGCGGCTTCCTCCGACAACCCGAGCAATACTTTGTAGACGCGAAACTTGAAGATCAGGTGATCGACCTTGGCCAGTTCGCAAAAGCTGCGCAGGGACGAACCGGCGACCGCCTTCTCCATGCCGGCGGAAAGATCGAGCAGCTTCCGCATGGATTGAGCCGCGCCCTGGCCATCCCGGCTGAAGGTTTCCGACTGCTGCGCCAGCGAGTCCATCTGGCCGCGGCTGGCGGCACTGTTGCTGCGAATCTGCTCCACCAAGACGGCGATTTCCCTGGTGGCATTGGCGGTGCGCTCGGCCAGCTTGCGTACCTCGTCGGCCACCACGGCGAAACCGCGCCCCTGCTCACCCGCGCGCGCCGCCTCGATCGCGGCATTGAGCGCAAGCAGGTTGGTCTGGTCGGCAATCTCCTTGATCAACTGCACGATGCCGCTGATTTCCTGCGCCCGGGCATCCAACTCGCCCACCTGCGTCGCGGTGCGCTGCGAACCGAGCGCGAGGTCGGCCAGATTGGTGGCGATACCTTCCACCGCCACCCGGCTCTCGCTGGACACCCCCTGGGCTTCCACGGCACGATCCTTCTCTGCCTTGGTGTCTTCGGCCAGTGTGTTCAGGCTGGTCTGCACACCCGCCAGCGACTGGCCGAAGGCCTGGAAATTGGCAAACAGGGCACGCAGTCCATCGACTTCATCGCGGCATGTCCGCATCCCCTCTTCCGCCGCGATGGCACGCGACTCCATTTGAACCAGGGCATCCCCGGTTTGCGCCAGGCGCCGCTCCAGTTCGGCGGCACGCTGCTTCAATGCGTTGATCTCCTGCTTGCTCCCGAACAGCATGCGGCCTCCAGTTTTTCCATGGGTCATGGGGATCGCCCTGGGCGTCCCGATCGAGGCCGCATTCTACTTTAGTAGTACATGAACCGGCTCTGTCCAAATAAACGGCCGCCAGGGAAGTCCCGCGCTCGACATCACGCCGGAGTCAAGTCCGAAATCTGCTGTAAATAGTCTTCGATCCGATCAATGACGAATGGTTTTCAGCTGGCGAGGGCAACAACGTTGTTGCCCTCGCCAGCTGCGGCGCGGGTGGTAGCCCACTCCTTGAATTCATCCATGTC
>JAUYFI010000084.1 GCA_030691075.1 Sulfurisoma sp.
GCGGCCGCGCAACTCGAAAGCTCCAAAGATTTCGCCAAACGCTTCATGTTTCGCCACGGCATCCCGACGGCGAAATTCAGCACCTTTTCCGATGCCGCCCAAGCTCACGCCCATGTGAATCGTGAAGGCGCACCTATCGTCATCAAAGCCGATGGCCTCGCCGCCGGCAAGGGCGTGGTGGTGGCGCAAACTCTCGATGAAGCCCACGCCGCCGTGGACATGTGGCTTCCCGGCAACAAGCTGGGCAGCGCGGGCGCGCGGGTAGTGATCGAGGAATGCCTGATCGGCGAGGAAGCCAGCTTCATCGTCATGGCCGACGGCCACCACGCGCTGGCGCTGGCCACCAGCCAGGACCACAAACGCCTCAAGGACGACGATCGGGGACCGAACACCGGGGGCATGGGCGCCTACTCGCCGGCGCCGGTGGTGACGCCGGGGGTCCACGCCCGCGCCATGCGCGAGGTGATCATGCCGACGCTGCAGGGCATGGACAGGGACGGCATCCTCTACACCGGCTTCCTCTATGCCGGCCTGATGATCAAGCCCGACGGCTCGATCAAGGTGCTCGAGTTCAACTGCCGCATGGGCGACCCCGAGACCCAGCCGATCATGTTCCGCCTGAAGAGCGACATGGTCGACCTCGTCGATGCCGCCATCGACGGCCACCTCGACAAGGTCGAGGCTGAATGGGATCGCCGCGTCGCCCTCGGCGTGGTGCTCGCCGCGCACGACTACCCCGACAATCCGCGCAAGGGCGACGTCATCCACGGCCTCGCCAAACCCGGACCAGACACCCACGTCTTCCATGCCGGCACCGCGGCGAAGGACGGCCACGTCGTCACCGCCGGCGGCCGTGTGCTCTGCGTCACCGCGCTCGGCGACAACGTCCGCGCCGCGCAGAAAAGCGCCTACGAGGTCGTCGACCAGATCCGCTTCGATGGCATGCAGTACCGCCGCGATATCGGGCATCGCGCCATCAAGCGGTAGTCGGCACGTGGATACCGCGCCGATCCGGGCGTATTTCACCGGCCTGCAGGAACGCATCGTCGCGGCACTCGAAACCTTCGACGGCCAGCCGTTCCGGCGCGATGCCTGGGGGCGCGGCAATTCAACGCCCCCCCACGCTCCCGCTGCGCGCTCGCTGCCCCCCGAGGGGGCGCGTGCCGCCTTGGAGCGGTCCGGCGGCGGCACCTCGATCCTGATCGAGGAAGGCGATTTCTTCGAGCGCGGCGGCGTCAATTTCTCGCACGTCACCGGCGACTCCATGCCCGCCTCGGCCACCGCCCACCGGCCCGAACTCGCCGGCCGCCGCTTCGAGGCCATGGGCGTCTCGCTGGTCATGCACCCGCGCAACCCCGGGTGCCCGACCACGCACATGAACGTGCGCTGTTTCGTCGCCATGAAGGATGGCGAAGCGCCCGTCTGGTGGTTCGGCGGCGGCATGGACCTGACGCCCTACTACGGGTTCGAAGAAGACGCCGTGCATTTTCACCGCAGCTGCAAGGACGCATTGACCCCCTTCGGCGAAAACGTCCATGCCCGCTACAAGAAATGGTGCGACGAGTATTTCTATCTCAAGCACCGCCAGGAAGCGCGCGGCATCGGCGGCATCTTCTTCGACGACCTGAACGAAGGCGGCTTCGACAGATGCTTCGCCCTGACGCGGAGCGTCGGCGACCATTTCACCGCCGCCTACCTGCCGATCTGCGAGCGTCGCCGCGACATGCCCTACACCGAGCGCGAGCGCGACTTCCAGGCCTACCGCCGCGGCCGCTACGTCGAGTTCAATCTGGTGTGGGACCGCGGCACCCTGTTCGGCCTGCAATCGGGCGGCCGCACCGAATCGATCCTGATGTCGCTGCCGCCGCTCGTGAAATGGCGCTACGACTGGCATCCCGAAGCGGGCTCGGCCGAGGAAAAGCTCTACACCGACTTCCTGCCGCCGCGCGACTGGATTTAGCGGCGACGAATCAGGCGCCCAGCAGGCGTCGGGCCAGCAGCGTCCGCATGTCGCGCCGGCCGTCGACGATCAGGTAGATGAAAACGCGAGCATCGACGGCGCGATAGATCAGCCGGTAGGGCTTGAAGAAAACCTGCCGGTAGTCGCGAATGCCGAGCGCCAGCAGTTCCCTGGGGTGCGATCCGCGTTCGGGCAGGGAGGCCAGGCTGGCGACCACCTTCTCGATGCGGTCGAGCACGCGGTTCGCCGCAGCGGGCGTATCGCGCGTGGCGATGTAATCGAAAAGATCGGCGAGGTCCTGCTCGGCAGCGGCCGTCAGGAACACCTCGTGCCGATGCATCAGGCGGCCTTCTTCTCGCGCAGCCGCCTGATCGCCGCCGCCGCCGGCGTGACACGCCCATCTTCGATCTGCCGGTTGCCCAGGGCCAGAATCCGCAACAGCGCCATCGTCTCCTGCGTTTCCTCATACGAGGCGATGTCCTGGATCACCGCCGTGGCCTCGCCGTTCTGGGTAATCACCATCGGCTCGCGCTGTTCGGCCAGCTGGCGAACGATCTCCGCCGCGTTGGCCTTGAAGTAGCTGATGGGCTTGATGTGCGTGAGTTTCATCGCTGGCACTCCTGATTAACAAGGACCGAATATAGTCTTTTTTCAGTCAGGCGCCAATCCGCCCTTGTTGGCAAGGCCGAATAAGGAAGAAACCGGAAAGGTAGTGTCGATTCGCAATACCGCCGCATGAAGCCCTTGCAATCGTCTCGGGTCATGCTAGCATGTATCTACGCGTATATACATGCGAGGGAATTATGAAACTGCAACTGGCCAAGTGGGGTAACAGTCTGGCCATCCGCCTACCGGTGGAATGTGCTCGCGCCGCTGGTTTGCGGGAGGGCGACACTGTCGAGGCGGAAGTAACGCCGATTGGCGAGATCAAGCTGACGCCGGCACGGACGTTCGACAAGGCGGCATTCCTCAAGCGGGTGAGCAGGCTACGGGCAAGCATGCCGATGACGACGACAACCGTCGAGATGATGCGACAAGAGGAACGCTACTGATGATCTATCTCGATACCAGCGTCGTTGTTTCCCTGCTGGTGCCCGAACCGAAGAGCGCGGATGTTGCGGCATGGTTTGCCGGGCTGACCATCATGCCCATGAGTAGCGACTGGCTGCTGACGGAATTTGCCAGCGCCATTTCCATCAAAGTACGCCGCGGGGAAGTGTCGGAGAGCGACGCCAGGGCGGTACGCAAGGAATTCGAGTTGCTGGCCTCCGGGTTGCGCATCGTGCCGATTGGGCGTAGTGCCTATCGGGATGCCGCCAAACTCGCCGCGCGGCATGGGCATGGCTTGCGGGCCGGGGATGCCCTGCATCTGGCGGTGGCGAAGGATGCAGGGGCAAAATCGCTGGCGACACTGGATGCGGTACTGTCCGCCAACGCAAAACGCCTGAAGATGGGCGTTGAAGTGATTTAGAAACCGACAAGGCGACCGGGGAGGCCTACAGCACCGCCGCCGCGCGGTAGTGCCGTTCCGCCAGCGCCGACTTTTCCAGGCTGTCCAGTAGCTGCGCCAGATCGACGTGGGCGGCGCGCGTCGGCTCCACGGCGAGCGAGGCTTCGAGATAGCTCTGCGCCTTGCCCCACAATTGCCGTTCGCGGCAGAGCCGTCCCAGCGCCAGTAATAACTGCGCGTCGCGCGGGCGCTCGTGCAGCCACTTTTCGCAGTGGGCGATGCGGCCGAGCACGTCGCCGCCCGGGCACTGCGCATAGGCGGCGATCAGCGAGGAATCCCAATGCTCGTCGAGCGCCTCCTCGATCAGTTGCGCGGCGCCGGCGCGGTCGCCGGCGGCGACCAGCGCGCGCGAGGCCTCGAGTGCAATGCGCGGCTCCAGGCGGTCGGCGGCGGAAACCTCGCGCCAGTAGGCATGAATCGCCTTGGCGTCATCCATGCCCTTGAGCACCTCGGCGTGGGCCCGGCGGCGCAGCGGCGCGGCCTGTTCGGCGGAGAGCGCGCGATACTTTTCCAGCTGGCGCGCGAGACGGGCGACCTCGCGCCAGTTGCCCTGGCCCTGGTGGGCGCGCAAGGCCAGGCGCAGCGCGCCGATATGGCGCCCGCCGGAGGCGGCAAGGCGATCCAGCGCCGCCAGCGCCGCGGCGAAGTCGCGCGAATCGACGGCCAGCTCGGCCTCGGTCATCAGCACCGCGGCGCGGCCGCCGTCGGCATGATCCTCCGCCCGCCGCCGCCACTCGCTCTCGCGCGCCGGGTCGCGCAGCGCATGGGCCGCGCGCCAGGCCACTACCGCCGCTAGGCCTTTGGCATGGCCGGCATCGAAAACCTTTTCGGCGTTCTTCAGCGCATGGGAAAAGCGCCCCTCGGCGAAGCAGCGCAGGGCATCGTGCAGCGCTCTCTCGGCGCTGCCGCGCGCGCGCCGCGCGCGGAACTCGCCCACCTGCCGCGGCAGCCGCAGCAGCGCGCCGACCGAACGGAAAATCCAGTAGAGCGCGACAAAGCCGGCGCCGCCCAGCAGCAGCAGCAGGTTGAGTGAAATCTCGACGCGCCACGGCGGCAGCACGAACAGCGCATAACCGTCGTTGTAACGCGCCGCCAGCGACAGGCCGACGGCCAGCGCGGCGAGCAGCAGCAGCCAGAGCAGGGCGCGCATTATCTTTTAGGGGATTTGAAGTTGCGCAACGCCGCCAGCGTCTCGTTGAGCGTCGGCGGTTCGACGGCGACATCGGTTGCGCCCAGCATTTTGACCGTGGCCAGCGCCGCCTGCACCGGCTTGGCGCGGCCGTCGAAGTAGCGTTCCAGCCACTCCCGCGCCTGGCGCATGTCCTCGCGGAAACTCTTGCCGTCGCGCGCCAGCAGGGCGAGGCGGGCATTGACCAGGCGCAGCTTGAGGTTCTCGCGCAGGAACAGGCTCTGCGGCGGCGACAGCAGGCCGGGGTCGGTTATGTCGATGCGCTCGATGCGCACCATCTGGCGGAATTCGGCCCAGGCGTCGGCGGCGAAGCGCTGCCACCAGGCGAGCTCTGCCGGCGAGACACGAGCGGCGGACTTCTTCGGCGCCTCGGCGCGCGGCCGCTGCTCGAAGGCCAGCGGCATGGCATCGACGCTGGCAATGATGCTTTCCAGCTTCATCGCCATGCCCGGCACGTCGGCCGTCGGCAGCGCGCGCAAGCGGTCGATGTCGCGCGCGATCAGCTTGCGCACGGCGAGGAACTGCGGGCTGGCGGCGCGGGCCAGGCGAGCATCGGCGCCGGAGAGAGCAATCAGCGCCGCCTCGACGTTGCCGGCAAGGGCGAGTTGCTGCGCGGCGATGGACACAGCCTGCTCGACCTCGGCGACGACGCGATCGTCGCGACTCTTCGACAGTTCCTGATAGATCGACTCCAGCGCCAACTGCTGGCCCTGCGACTCCGCCAGTTGCGCCTCGAGCGCCCCGACCTTGGCGGCGAGCGCCTGCAGCGTCTCGTGATTCTGGCGGGCGATGGCGCGCACCTCCTTGCTCTGCCCGTCGCTCTCGGCCAGGCGCCTGGCCAGTTCCTCCTGCACGGTGGACAGGCGTGAGCGCGTGTCCAGCCATTGCGCGCCGAACAGCACGGCGACGGCGACGATGCCGAGGGTCAGCTTGCGACCGCCGAGCGCGGCCAGCGCGCGGCCGGCGCGCGACACCGGGGACGCGGCAGACGCAGCGGGCGGCGACGAATTTTCGGGCGGGGCGGAATCAGGATTCATGGCGGGGAAAATAAGTCAGAAGGCCCTCGACCAGGCCGTCGTCGGCAGGGTCGGTGATTTCGATGCGCGCCAGGCCCAGCGCGCGTGCCTGCTCGGCGATGCGCGCGTGCGGCACGAAGACCGGTGTCTGCTTCAGATAGCTCTGGCCGAGCTTGCCCAGCATTTCCCACAGGTTGCGCAGCCCCTCGCTGCTGGTCAGGGTCACGGCGTCGAGGCGGCCGTCGCTCCAGAGCTTGAGCAGCGGCGCCGGGTCGAGCGCCGGCTTCGAGCGCCGGTAGGCGGTGACGTATTCGACCGTCGCCCCGCGCGCCAGCAGGGTTTCGAAAACAAGGTCGCGGCCGCCGTCGCCGCGAAAGATCATCACCTTCTTGCCCGCCATGTCCTGCAGCTCGGGCAGGGCCAGCAGGGCCTCCGAGTCGAAGCGATCCCGCGGCGCGATCACGTCGCCGATACCAAATCGCGCCAGTTCGCGCTCGCTGCTCTTGCCCACCGTGGCGACGCGTACATGCGCGGGCCACGCGCGGCGGGAAAGAATGACTTCGAGCGCCTTGGCCACGGCGTTGGGGCTGACGAACACGGCGAGGTCGAAGCCGTCGAGGCGGATGGCGGCGTCCTGCAGCGGCGAAATGTCGTCGAGGGCGGAGATCGCCAGCACGGGAAACAACACGGGGTGGGCGCCCAGCTCGACCAGCGCGGAGGCAAGGTGCTCGCACTGCCCGGCCGGCCGCGTGACGACGATGTGCCGTCCCGCCAGAGCCGACTTTTTGAGCGGCATATCCACGCTAGCCCAGCGCGGCGAGAATCTCGTCGGCACCCCGCGCGCGCAGGGCCTCGGCCAGTTGCAGACCCAGTGCCTCGGCCTCGGCCGGAGCACCGGTCAGTTCGGCGCGGGCGATGCGCGAGCCATCGGGCAGCGCGACGAAGCCGCGCAGGTAAATGCTGCCGTCGCGCATTTCGGCGTAGGCGCCGAGCGGCACCTCGCAACTGCCGGCGAGCGCGCGCGAGACGGCGCGCTCGGCGCGCACACAAGCGGCCGTCGCGGCATCGTCGAGCGGGGCCAGCCACCGCGCCATCTCGGGTCGCGACGACAGAACCTCGATGCCCAGCGCGCCCTGGCCGGCGGCGGGCAGCGAGGCCTCGGCCGGCAGCACGGCGCGGATGCGGTCGCCCAGGCCGAGACGGGTCAGGCCGGCCGCGGCGAGGATGATGGCGTCGTACTGGCCCTCGTCGAGCTTGCGCAGCCGCGTGTCGAGGTTGCCGCGCAGCGAAGTGACGGCGAGGTAGGGATGGTTGGCGTGCAACTGCGACTCGCGGCGCAGGCTGGAGGTGCCGACGATGGCACCCGGCGGCATCTCGTCGAGGCTGGCGTAGCGGCTGGAGACGAAGGCGTCGAGCGGCACCTCGCGCGGGCCGGTGGCGACCAGCGCGAACTCGGGTGCGATCTGCATCGGCACGTCCTTCATGGAATGCACGGCGAGGTCGGCGCGTCTATCGAGCAGCGCGGTTTCCAGTTCCTTGACGAACAGGCCCTTGCCGCCGACCTTGGCCAGCGGCCGGTCGAGGATCTGGTCGCCGCGCGTGGTCATGCCGAGAAGCTCGACGCGGCATGCCGGGTATAATTTCTGCAACAAACCGCGCACGTGCTCCGCCTGCCACAGGGCAAGGCGCGACTCGCGCGTGGCGATAACAATGCGATCGGGGCTGGTCACGAACGGCGGTCCTGGAAGAAAAACGAGGAGACAGTTTTGATGGCGACTCTGGCGCATCGCCCGCGCCGCGCTGCTTGGTGGTTGCCGCGCTGGCCGCGGTGCTGGCTGCGCCTGATGGTGGCGGCGATTCTAGCATGGCCGCCGCTGGCTTCCGCCCTGCCACCGGCGCGGGATCTGGCCGCCGACGCCCGCCAGATGCGGGAAATGAAGCTGCCCATGCTGGTGCTCTACAGCCGCGCCGGCTGCGACTGGTGCGAGCGGGCGCGCAGGCAATTCCTCGACCCGCTGGTCGCCGATCCCGCGACCGCCGGGCGCATGCTGATCCGCCAGATCGACATCGATCGCCGTACCGCCATCGCCGACTTTTCCGGCAACGCCACCAGCCACCAGGAGTTCGCCCGCGGCCGCAATATCCGCCTGACGCCGACGATCGAGGTGCTGGGCCCCGACGGCGAGCCGCTGACCGAGGCCATCGTCGGCGTGCGCCTGCCCGATTTTTACGGAACCTACATCGAACGCGCCATCGACGCCGGCCTCGGCCGGCTGCGCGAGAAAACGCCATGACCCATCCATCCCAGGACGAATCCGCCGACGCAGAAAAAGACCGCCCGCTGCGCGAGGACATCCGCCTGCTCGGCCGCATCCTCGGCGAAACCCTGCGCGGGCAGGAAGGCGACGCCGCCTTCGACACCGTCGAGCGCATCCGCCAGCTGGCCATCCGCCTGCACCGCGAGGAAAACGAGAAGGACCGCCTCGAACTCGCCGCCATCCTCGACGGGCTCGACCGCGAGCGCGCCAACCAGGTCGTGCGCGCCTTCAGCTACTTCTCGCACCTCGCCAACATCGCCGAGGACCTGCACCACATCCGCCGCTCGCGCGCCCACTTGATCGCCGGCTCGACGCCGCGCAAGGGCAGCCTGGCGCTGGCCTTGCAGCGCGTGCGCGAGGGCGGCCACGACGAGCCGGCGCTGCGCGACTTCTTCGACACGGCGCTGGTGTCGCCGGTGCTCACCGCGCACCCGACCGAAGTCCAGCGCAAGAGCATCTTCAACGCCCAGATGAAGGTCGCCGCGCTGCTCGACGAGCGCAGCCGCATGGCGCTCACCCCGGACGAGCTGGCCGCCAACGACGAGGGTCTGCGCCGCGCCGTGCTCACGCTGTGGCAGACGCGCATGCTGCGCCTCAAGCGCCTGTCGGTCGCCGACGAGGTCGCCAACGGCCTGTCCTTCTACGACACCACCTTTCTCAAGGCGCTGCCGCGGCTCTACGGCGGGCTCGAGGACAAGCTCGCCGCCGCCGACCCCTTCTGGGCCAGGCAGGAACTGCCCTGCTTCCTGCGCATGGGCAGCTGGATCGGCGGCGACCGCGACGGCAACCCCTTCGTCACCGCCGACGTGCTGGGCTCGGCCCTGCGCATGCAGAGCACCCGCGTGCTCGACTACTACCTGGAAGAGGTACATCGCCTCGGCGCCGAACTTTCGCTCGCTTCGGGTCTCGTCGGCACCAGCCCCGAGCTGATCCGCCTGGTGCAACGCTCGCCCGACCGCTCGCCGCACCGCGAGGACGAGCCCTACCGCCGCGCGCTGACCGGCATCTACGCCCGCCTTGCCGCCACGGCCCGTGCGCTCGACAACCACGAAGCGCTACGCCACGCGCTGGGCGAAATGCCGCCCTTTGAGCGCGCCGCCGACTTCCTCGCCGAGCTCGACATCGTGCGTAACTCGCTCGATGACAATGGCTCGCACCTGATTGCCCGCGGCCGCCTGCGCCGCCTGCGCCGCGCCGTCAAGGTTTTCGGCTTCCACCTCGCCGCGCTCGACCTGCGGCAGAACTCCGACGTGCATGTGCGCACCGTGCACGAGCTGTTCGAGGCCGCCCGCCCCGGCGTCGATTACGCCGGCCGCGCCGAGGAAGGTCGCATCGCCCTGCTGCTGGGCGAACTGGCGACGCCGCGGCTGCTGTCCTCGCCATTCATTGACTACGGCGACGAAACCACGGGCGAGCTCGGCATCTTCCGCGCCGCGCGGGAGGCGCACGAACGCTACGGCGCCGCCGCCATCGAGAACGTCATCATCTCCAAGGCCGACGGCGTCTCCGACGTGCTCGAGGTCGCGCTGCTGCTGAAGGAAGCCGGCCTCTTGCTCCCGCGCGAGGGCAAACTCGACGTGAACATCGTGCCGCTGTTCGAGACCATCGACGACCTGCGCCGTTCCAGCGCCACCATGGACACGCTGTTCGCCCTGCCCGCCTACCGCCGCCTGCTCGAATCGCGCGGCAGGGTGCAGGAGGTCATGCTCGGCTACTCCGACAGCAACAAGGACGGCGGTTTCCTCACCTCGGGCTGGGAACTGTACAAGGCGCAGAACGGCCTGGTCGAGGTCGCCAAGCGCCACGGCATGCGCCTGCGCCTGTTCCACGGCCGCGGCGGTACTGTTGGACGCGGGGGCGGCCCCAGCTACGACGCCATCCTGGCGCAGCCCCCAAGCGCGGTGCAGGGCGCCATCCGCATCACCGAGCAGGGCGAGGTCATCGCCTCCAAGTACTCCAACCCCGAGGTCGGTCGCCGCAACCTCGAAATCCTCGCCGCGGCGACGCTGGAAGCGACGCTGCTGCCGCACGCCAGCGGCATGACGCGGCCCGAGTGCCTGGAGGCGATGGAGCAGCTTTCCGCCCACGCCTTCAAGGCCTATCGCAACCTGGTGTACGAGACGCCCGGCTTCGTCGAGTATTTCTGGGAATCGACGGTGATCAGCGAGATCGCCGAGCTCAACATCGGCAGCCGCCCGTCCTCGCGCAAAAAGACCCAGACCATCGAGGACCTGCGCGCGATCCCCTGGGTGTTCTCGTGGTCGCAATGCCGGCTGATGCTGCCCGGCTGGTACGGCTTCGGCGCCGCGGTACAGGCCTTCCTCGCCGAGCGCGGCGAGGCCGCCATCGAACTGCTGCGCCTGATGCACCGCGACTGGCCGTTCTTCCGCACCCTGCTTTCCAACATGGACATGGTGCTGGCCAAGAGCGACATCGGCATCGCCGCGCGCTACGCCGACCTGGTCGCCGACCCAAAGCTGCGCGACGCCATCTTCCCTCGCCTCAAGGCCGAATGGCAGGCCAGCATCGACGCCCTGCTCGCCATCACCGGCCAGCAGGAGCTACTCGACGCCAATCCGCTGCTCAAGCGCTCGATCCGCAACCGCTTCCCCTACCTCGACCCGCTCAATCACATCCAGATCGAGCTGCTCAAGCGCCACCGCGCCGGCGAAACGGACGAAAGGGTGAAGCGTGGCATCCACCTCACCATCAACGGCGTGGCGGCGGGACTCAGGAACAGCGGCTGACGCCGGACCTCAATAGTCCGATGCCCGAATTGCCCGAAGTCGAAGTCATCCGCCGGGGGGGGGGCGCCGTTCCTGACGGGGTCGAGCATCGAGTCCATGGCCGCGCGGGGGAAGCGTGCTGCCGGTGCGGTACAACGATCGGGATGATCCGGCAGGGACGGCGGGCGACGTATTTCTGCCCGCGCTGCCAGCGGTAAGTCCCGGAGGTTCCGGCATTGGCGCGGGGCCGCCCCAAGCCAATGCACTAACCCGAGCACGCGGAGCGTGCGACCCCACCGAGGAAACCACGGCGCCCCCCCGTAACACCCGAGCGCGGCGAGCACGCGGGCTCCCCCTCCCATGGGAGGGGACCGGGGGGAGGAATCTTATTTGGCGGTAAGTTTCACGAACTTCACCATCAACTGATCCTGGCTCTCGACGCGGTTCGGGTCTTCGGGGATGCAGTCGACAGGGCAGACCTCGCGGCACTGTGGCGTGTCGAAGTGGCCGACGCATTCGGTGCACTTGTCCGGATCGATGATGTAGATCTCGTCACCCTGCGAAATGGCGTTGTTCGGGCACTCGGGCTCGCACACGTCGCAGTTGATGCATTCGTCGGTGATTATCAGGGCCATGTCGGCTTCCCTTTCATGAAGAGTGTTGTTGAAACTTTTCCGCCAGCCGCGCCGCCACCAGCGGATGGACGAAGGTGGAGACGTTGCCGCCGAGCAGGGCGATCTCGCGCACCATGGTGGCCGAAATGAACATGTACTGCTCGCCCGGCGTGAGGAACAGCGTCTCGACGTCGGGATGCATGATGCGGTTCATGCCCGCCATCTGGAACTCGTACTCGAAGTCCGACACCGCGCGCAGGCCGCGCACGATGACCCGGGCATTGCGCTCCCGCAGGAACTGCATGAGCAGGCCGTCGAAACCGATGACCTCGACGTTGGGCAGGTCGGCCAGCAGCTCGCGCGCGATATCTACCCGTTCCGCCAGATCGAACACCGGACGCTTGCCCCGACTCTCGGCGATGCCGACGATGACATGGGCGAACAGCCGCGCGGCACGGCGCACCAGGTCTTCATGCCCGCGCGTGAAGGGATCGAAGGTTCCCGGATAGACGGCGATGCCGTTGCTCATATTTTATCCAGCAGGTGAAAAAACACTTGTCCGGCCTGTCCCCGCTTGGTGACCTGCCAGGCGCCCAGCCGTTCCAGCCGCTGCTCGGCCTCGGCATAGAGGCGCGCGGACGGCGTGGTCCAGCCTTCCAGCAGCGGTGCCACCTTGTCGAGCCAGCCCTGGTGATAGGGCGGATCGAGGAACACGATATCGTAGCGCCGCGCCGGCGAAGGGATGAATTTTAGCGCATCGCCGCAGACTGGCTCCAGCCGTTCGCAAGCGAAGGGTTCGAGGTTGCGCCGCAGCTGCTCGAAGACCCGGCGACTCTTCTCGACGAGAGTGACGTGCGCCGCGCCGCGCGAGGCGGCCTCGAAACCGAGAATACCGCTGCCGGCGAAGAGATCGAGGCAAGTAAGTCCCGCAAGATCCTGTCCCAGCCAGTTGAACAGCGTTTCGCGCACGCGGTCGGGCGTCGGCCGCAGGCCTTCTGCATCGGCCACCTGAATCAGGCGGCCGCGCCATTCGCCGCCGGTGATGCGGATTTTCGCCATCAATCGGCGGCGACGATCACCGTGACCAGGTTCTCCTGCTTGACGTGGCGCGCGAAGGCCGCCTTGACGTTGGCCGTCGTCACCGCGTTGATCTTCGCCGGAAAGTCGTCGAGGTAAGTCAGCGGCAGGCCGTAGAAACCGATGGCCGAGAGGTAGCCGAGGATCTTGGCGTTGCTGTCGATGCGTAGCGCCAAGCCGTCGACCAGGTTCTTCTTGGCGGCGGCGAGTTCCTTCGCTGTCGGACCCTCGACGAGGAATTTCGCCAGGACGTCCTCGACCACCTTGATCGCTTCACCCGCCTGCTCGCGCTTGGTTTGCAGCCCGATCTCGAACGGCCCCTCGAGCTTCCTCGGTGCGAAGTAGGAATAGACACTGTAGGCGTAGCCGCGCTTTTCGCGCACTTCCTGCATCAGCCGCGAGACGAAGCCACCGCCGCCGAGCACGTAGTTGCCGAGCAGCAGCGCGTAGTAGTCGGGATCGGTGCGAGCGATGGCCGGCGCGCCGATGTGGATGTGCGACTGGCTCGCCGGGTGGGCGATCTTCACGGCGGCGCGAACGGGTTTGGCGATGGGCGGAATCACCACATCGGGCTTGCCCGCCGGCAGCGCTTCCGTCAGGCGCTGGGCGATGGCTTCGGCCTCGGCGCGGGAGACATCGCCGATGATGGACACCACCGCGCGCCGCGCCGCGTAGTTGTCGCGGTGGAAGGCGACAAGATCGTCACGGCCGATGCGCTCGACACTTTCAACCGTCGCGCTCGCGCCGTAAGCGTGATTCGGATAGATCGCGGCGGCAAAACGCTTGGCGGCGATGCTGTCGGGGCGGGTGTCGGCCTCGCGGATGCTGGCGATGGTGCGCGCCTTCTCGCGCGTCAGCACGCTCTCGGGAAAAGTCGGCGCTGACAGCACGGCGCGCAGCAGTTCCAGCGCCGCGTCGCGCTCGGGTTTCGAGGACAGCGTGCGCAGCGACATGCCGGCGCGGTCCGCATCGGCGGAGCCGCTCATGCGCGCGCCGATATCCACGAGTTTTGCCGATATCCGCTCCTCGTCGAGATTGCCGGCGCCGGCATCGAGCAGCGCGCGCGTCAGGCCGGCGACGCCGGTCTTGTCGGCGGGACCGAAGACGGTGCCGGCGGCGAAGTCCACCGACAGGTCGAGGATGGGCAGCACGCGAGTTTCGACAAAATAGACGCGGGCGCCGGAGGGGGCAACCCAATGTTCGATCTTCGGTCCGGCGTGGGCGGCCGTGGCGAACAAGGCAAATACGGTGATCAGGATTTTTCTCATCAGTTGATCCTCAGTGCCGTGTCGCCACCGCCGACTTTTTCGGCTTGGCCTGATCCAGCGGCAGCGGCTCGAGAACGGCGACAGTCAGCGTGTCGTCGTTGAAATATTTCCGCGCCACGGCCTGCACCTCCTCGGCGGTCACGCCGCGAATTTTCTCCAGCAGCTTGTCGATGTCCCGCCATTTGTGGCCGGCGGCTTCGAGTCCGCCGATTTCCATGGCCTGGGCCATCATCGAGTCGCGCTTGTAGACCTGGCTGGCGATGGTCTGGGTCTTGACCCGCGCCAGTTCCTCGGGCGAGACGCCTTCGTCCTGCACGCGCTTGAGTTCGGCGCGCAGCGCGGCCTCCAGCTCGGCAACCGTTTTGCCTTCGGCCGGCTGGCCGTCGAACAGGAACAGGGCCTCGCCGCGCAAGGTGCCGTCGTAGCCGGCCCCGGCCGACTGGGCAATTTTCTGGCCGCGGACCAGGTTCTTCGAGAAACGCGCCGCGTCGTGGCCGTCGAGTACCGTGGCCAGCACTTCGAGGGCGTAGGGCTCGCGGTCGGTGTCGACGTCATTGAGCCTGGGCACCTTCCACGCCATGGTCAGGTAGGGCAGCCTGGCCGGCGCCTTGACGGTGACGCGCTTGATGCCGGCCTGCGCCGGCTCGTTCCGCGGCTTGCGTTCAGGCAGGGCATGCGACTTGATCCTGCCGTAGGTCTTGGCGGCGAGATCGAACACCGCCTGGTGATCGACGTCGCCGACCACCACGACATAAGCGTTGCCCGGCGTGTACCAGGCGCGGTACCAGTCGCGCGCATCCGTGTATGACATGTGCTCGAGATCGTCCATCCAGCCGATGATGGGACGACGATACGGGTGCGCCTTGAAGGCGGCGGCGTAGAGCGCTTCGTGCACCAGCGACTGCGGGTTGTCCTCGGTGCGCATCCGCCGCTCTTCCATCACCACCTTGATCTCCTGCTCGAATTCCTTGGCGGTCAGCCGCAGGTTACTCATGCGGTCGGCCTCGAGCTCCATCATGCGCGGCAGCGCGCGGTTCGGCACGATCTGGAAATAGGCGGTGTAGTCGAGGCTGGTGAAGGCGTTGTCGCGGCCGCCGGCCTCGGCGACGATCTTGTTGAACTCGCCGGACACGTGCTTCTTCGTGCCCTTGAACATCATGTGTTCGAGTACGTGGGCGACGCCCGAGGTGCCATCCTTTTCGTCCATCGCGCCGGCGCGGTACCAGACCATGTGCACGGCGGATGGCGCACGGCGGTCTTCCTTGACGATCACGCGCAGGCCGTTGGCCAGCCTGGTTTCGAAGGGATTGGCAAAAGTCGGCGCTGGCGACACGGCGACGATTGCCGCAATTAGGGCAAGCGCGGAGATGGGCTGAGTCATGGCGATATAAGGGCTTCTGTTAAAATGGTTTTTGGCAATTTTTCGCGTCGCGCATCATAACGCGGCCCACGTCTGACACACACTCCCCATGTTTGGTTTCCTGAAGAATAAGGAAGAGCCGGCGGTCGCGCCGGAGGAAAAGAAACCGTCCTGGGCCGAACGCCTCAAGGCCGGTCTGGCCAAGACCCGCTCCACCCTCAACGCGCCGCTGGGCGAACTGTTCTCCCGCGCCCGCATCGACGACGACCTGCTCGAGGAGCTCGAAACCACGCTGTTGATGGCCGACTGCGGCGTCGAGGCAACGCAATGGCTGCTTGATGAACTCAAGGCCCGGGTCAAGCGCGAGAAGATCGAATCGCCCGCCCAGCTACGGCAGGCGCTGACCGAACTGCTCGAGCAGCTGCTCGCCCCGCTGGAAAAGCCCATCGACTTCGCCTGCCACCGACCCTTCATCATCATGGTCGCCGGCATCAACGGCTCGGGCAAGACCACCTCGATCGGCAAGCTCGCCCGCCACTTCCAGGAGGAAGGCAAGAGCGTGCTGCTCGCCGCCGGCGATACCTTCCGCGCCGCGGCGCGCGAGCAGCTGATGGCTTGGGGCGAGCGCAACAACGTGACGGTGATCGCCCAGGAATCCGGCGACCCGGCAGCCGTCGTGTTCGACGCCATCAACGCCGCCCGCGCCCGCAACATCGACATCGTGCTGGCCGACACCGCCGGCCGTCTGCCGACCCAACCGCACCTGATGGAAGAAATCGCCAAGGTGCGGCGCGTGGTGCAGAAGGCCGACCCCAGCGGCCCGCACGAGGTGCTGCTGGTGCTCGACGCCAACATCGGCCAGAACGCCATCCAGCAGGTACGCGCCTTCGACAAGGCCATCGGCGTGACGGGGCTGATCGTCACCAAGCTCGACGGCACCGCCAAGGGCGGCGTGCTCGCCGCCATCGCGCGGCAGTGCCCCAAGCCCGTGCGTTACATCGGCGTCGGCGAAGGCATCGACGACCTGCAGCCCTTCCACGTCGGCGAATTCGTCGACGCGTTGTTCGAGACCCCGGCCAGGCCGTGATCCGCTTCGACCGCGTTTCCAAGCGCTATCCGCCTGGCATCGACGCGCTGGCCGATATCAGCTTCGAGGCCGCCACCGGCGAGCTGCTGGCCATCGGCGGCCATTCGGGGGCCGGCAAGAGCACGTTGCTCAAGCTCATCGCCGCCATCGAGCGGCCCACCGGCGGCGCCGTGCTGGTCAATGGGCAGAACATCGGCTCGCTGGCGCGCGGCGCGATTCCCTGGCTGCGCCGCAATATCGGGCTGGTATTCCAGGACCAGAAGCTGCTGTTCGACCGCAGCATCTTCGACAACGTGATGCTGCCGCTGGCTATCGCGGGCTTTCCACCGAAGGAGGCGGCGCGGCGCGTGCGCGCGGCGCTCGACAAGGTCGGCCTGCTCCCCCGCGAGAAGGCCATGCCCATCGCGCTTTCCGGCGGTGAGCAACAGCGCCTCGCCATCGCCCGCGCCGTGGTCGGCCGGCCGGGTCTGCTGCTCGCCGACGAACCCACGGCCCATCTCGATGCCGACACCGCGCGCGATGTCGCGGCCATCTTCCGCGAGTTTCACCAAGTGGGAGTAACGGTCATCGTCGCCACCTACGATGACCGGCTGTTTCCCGACGCACGCAAGATCCGGCTCGATCACGGAAGGATTGTTGCAACGGGTGCGGAGGCGGCGGCATGATCGCTTGGCTCCGACAGCATCGCGATGCCGTCGCGCTCGCGCTCAGGCGCCTGACCGGCGCGCCGCTCAATACCTTGCTCTCGCTGCTTGCCATAGGGGTCGCGCTGGCGCTGCCGGCCGGCGGGCAGATGCTGTTCGCCAACGCCCAGTCGGCGCTGCGCGGCCTGGCGGCGACGCCGCAGATCTCGCTGTTCATGGCAGTCGATGCCGAGCGCAAGTCGGCGCTGGACGTGGAAGCGCGGCTGCGCCGCATGGACGGCGTCGCCAATGCGAAGCTGGTGACACGCGAGGAGACTTTGACGCGCATGAAGGCCGGGCAAGGCGTGGGCGAAGTGCTCGACGCCCTGCCGAAGAACCCCTTCCCAGATGCATTCGTCATCACCCCGCGCGACGAGCGGCCCGAGGCGATGGAGCGGCTCGCGGCCGAGCTGCGCAAGTTGCCGCGGGTCGAACACGTGCAGCTCGACTCGGCCTGGGTGCAGCGCCTCGACGCCCTGCTGCGGCTCGGCCGCACCGCCGTGGTGCTGCTGGCGCTGCTGCTCGGCGTCGGGCTGGTGGCGATCACCTTCAACAGCATCCGCCTGCAGGTGCTGACCAGCCGCGCCGAGATCGAGGTCAGCCGCCTGCTCGGCGCGACCGATGCCTTCATCCGCCGGCCGTTTTACTGGTTCGGCACGCTGCAGGGCCTGCTGGGCGGAGCGACCGCCTGGCTAATCGTGCTCGGGGCCACGGCCTGGCTGCGCGGCCCGATCGGTGAACTGGCCAGCCTCTACCGCCTCGACTTCGCGCTCGCGCCGCTCGCGGCGGGCGACGCCGTGATGCTGCTGGCGCTCTCCGCCGCGCTGGGCTGGGCCGGCGCGGCGCTGTCGCTGCGCGGGACGCTCGCCGGCGATAGCGCCTGACCGCCCGACCCTGACCTCGATGGGTATCGGCCGCGGCGCCTTCCCTCGATTCCCTCGATGTCGGGTTTGCGACAATGCCTGCCAATGGGGATACGCAACCAACTGATTTAATTAAATAACACATCAGGCACCGGATTTGCTAGTGACTCGGCATGGAAAACATGTCCACAGATCCTGGCCCGGTCACAATCAATGACACAACGCTGCGCGACGGCGAGCAGTCGGCCGGGGTGGCGTTTAGCCTCGACGAAAAACTTGCGATCGCACGCGAACTCGATGCACTGGGCGTGCCGGAAATGGAGGTCGGTATTCCGGCGATGGGCGAGGTCGAACGCGACAGCATCCGCGCGGTGGCCGCGCTGGGGCTATCGGCGCGGTTGATGGTGTGGAGCCGGCTGAGCCAGTCCGACATCGCGGCCTGCGCCGGCCTCGGCGCCCAGATGATCGACATTTCGGTGCCGGCCTCGGACCAGCACCTGCACCATAAATTGCGGCGCGACCGCGCCTGGCTGCTGCGGGAGATTCCCGTCCATGTCGCACAGGCGCGCGATGCCGGCTTCGAGGTCTGCATCGGCGGCGAGGACGCCTCGCGCGGCGATCCCGACTTCCTGCGGCGCATCGTCGAAACGGCACAGCGGGCCGGTGCCCGGCGCTTCCGCTTCGCGGACACCCTGGGCGTACTCGAACCCTTCGGCGTCTTCGAGCGCATCGGCGCCCTGCGCGCATGCTGCGACCTCGAAATCGAAATGCATGCCCACGACGACCTCGGTCTGGCCACGGCCAACACGCTGGCGGCGGCGCGGGCCGGCGCGACCCACCTCAACACCACGGTCAACGGCCTCGGCGAGCGCGCCGGAAATGCGCCGCTCGAAGAGGTGGTGCTGGCGCTGCGGCGCTGCCACGGCATCGACACGGGCATCGATCTGCGCAACTTCCTCTCGCTGTCGCATCGCGTCGCCGCCGCCTCGGGGCGACCCGTGCCGTGGCAGAAGAGCGTGGTCGGCGCCGGCGCCTTCACCCACGAAGCCGGCATCCATGTCGATGGTCTGCTGAAGAACCCCGCCAACTACCAGGGCTTCGATCCGGCGCTGGTGGGGCGCAGCCATCGCCTCGTGCTCGGCAAGCATTCGGGCCACCGCGCCGTGCGGGCGATCATGGCGATGCTGGGCATCGACATGGACGATGCCACGGCGCGGCGCATGCTCGGCGATATCCGCGCCTTCGTCGTCCGCGAGAAGCGACCGCCGACGGACGACGAGTTGCGGACCTGCTGGCGTGCCGTGCGGGAGGCCGATCATGGCTGAAGCCGCAGCCCTGGTCGCGCACTCCGCCGGCGCCAGCGACACGTCGCAGCCCGGCATTTTTGCCATGGTGCGCGAGGACATGCGCTGCATCTTCCGCCGCGATCCGGCCGCGCGCTCGCTGTGGGAGGTGCTGACCACCTACCCGGGCCTGCACGCGGTGATGCTGCACCGCTGCGCCCACGCGTTGTGGCGCGCGGAATGGCGCTATCCGGCGCGACTTCTGGCCTACGTCGCGCGGGCGCTGACCAATGTCGACATCCATCCGGGCGCGCGCATCGGTCGCCGCTTTTTCATCGACCACGGCGCCGGCGTCGTCATCGGCGAGACCGCCGAGATCGGCGACGATTGCACCCTCTACCACGGCGTTACTCTCGGAGGCACCACCTGGAACCGGGGCAAGCGCCACCCGACGCTCGGCGACGGCGTGGTGGTCGGCGCCGGCGCCAAGATCCTCGGCGCCATCACCGTCGGCACGGCCGCCCGCGTCGGCGCCAACTCGGTCGTGGTCAAGGATGTGCCATCGGGGCGGACGGTGGTCGGCATTCCCGGCCGGCTGGTCGGCGAACGGGCCGCGCCGGCACGGACACTCGACCCGCTCGCCGAACTCGATCTCGATCACCACTTGATTCCCGATCCGGTCGGCAAGGCCATCGGCTGCCTGCTCGACCGCATCGAGGCGCTGGAAGCTGACTTGCGGAAGCTGCGCGGCGAACCGCCGCCGGCCGCCGCTGCCGGGCAGTGCAACACCTGCGCCGCCGGCGACCTTTGCTGCGAGGAGCATCGCCATGATTGACGCCGCGCCGGACCTGCTGGCCTTCGAGGATACCCAACTCTACTTCGACGAGCCGCCACTGCCGGGCACGGAAGAGCTGCTCGCCGACGCGGCCGCCTTGTATGGCGAGCCCGAAGCGGAGCATGTGCTGCTGCGCGCCTATTTCCTGGCGCCGCGTCAGCTCGGGGTGCTGGTCGCCCTCTACCGTTATTACTACTATCAGCACCGGCTCGACGATGCGCTGCTCGTCGCCGAACGGGCGATGGATGCCGCCGGCGAGCGGCTTGCCCTGGTCAGCGACTGGCGCGGCCTGCGGGCCTCCGGCATCGGCGATGCGGCGTTGCATTCGATCGGCCTGCTGCGCTTCTACCTGCTGTCGCTCAAGGCTTCCGCAGTGGTTCTGCTGCGCATGGGCCGGCTGGAGGAAGGGTGCGCCCGCCTGGCCAAGATCGCCGAACTCGATCCGCAGGATCGCCTCGGCGCGGCCGCCCTGCTCGACATTCCCGGCGTGCGTGCCGGAATCCTTGAAATCGTTGCCTGAAAGGACAGCCATGAACATCGCCGCGACGGAACTGCAGGACGACCTGGACGAACTCGAATCGGCCGAGGATTTTCTCGGCTATTTCGGCATCGACTTCGAACCCAGCGTCGTCCATGTCAATCGCCTGCACATCCTGCAGCGCTACCACGACTACCTGGAAGGCCACCGCCAGCGTCATCGAGCCGAACCCGATCACGAGGAATATCGCAGCCTGCTCACCCGCGCCTACGCCGACTTCGTGCATTCCGACGCGCGCACCGAGAAAGTGCTGCGCGTCCATCAGAAGGCCGGCGGTATCGCCAAGGTGGCGGTGTCCTCGATCGGCCGCATCAGCCGCGGATGAGCCTCTGATGCTGCCTTCGTGGGAATACGGCGACGCCGTGCGCGTGACGCGCAACGTGCGCAACGACGGCACGTTTCCCGGCATCGCCACCGGCGACCTGCTGGTGCGGCGCGGCAGCGTCGGCCATGTCGTGGGCGTCGGCACCTTTCTCGTCGATCAGATCATCTACTCGGTGCGCTTCCTCGACGTCGACCGCATCGTCGGTTGCCGTGACGAAGAGCTGATCGGCGCCGACGAGGCGTGGGTGCCGAGCCGCTTCGAGGCCCGCGAGCGCGTCGCCGCCGGCAAGGCGCTCGTGTCAGACGGTGAAGTGCTGGTGCCGACGGGCGCGGCGGGCGAGGTGCTCAAGGTGCTGCGCGACGACGGTGTGATCACCTATCACGTGCATTTCGAATGCCGCCCGGGACGGCTGTTCGCCGTGCCCGAATCGGCCCTGCAAGCCGCGGGAACGATCCATGAGACAGACCCAGCCTGATCCCAGCCCCTACCTGACGCTCAAACTCGCCGGCGAGCTCTACGGCAAGTCGCCGGAAACGCTGGAGCCGGCGGAACGCGGCCGCGTGGCGGCGGTTGCGCGGCGACAGACGGAAATCGAGCAGCGCATTCTCGCCACGGTCGAGGCGTCGAGCGTGGTGCTGCCCGAGTCCTCCATCAAGCACTCCCTCGCCGAGATCCGCGGCCGCTATGCCGGCGACGACGAATACCACGCGGACCTGGCCCGGGCCGGGCTGTCGCACGATACATTGCGTGCCGCCATCGAACGCGATCTCACGGTCGAGGCTGTACTGGAACAGGTCGCCGGGCGCGCGACGCCGGTCAGCGCGACCGACGTCGAGATCTTCTACCTGCAGCATGCAGCCAAGTTCCACAAGCCGGAAACCCGGACCTTGCGCCACATCCTCTTGACCATCAACGACGCGCTGCCCGGCAACGAGCGGGCTGCGGCGCAGGCCAGAATCACCGCGATCCACGCCCGGCTGCTGAAGGCTCCGGAGCGCTTCGCCGAACAGGCGCTGAAACATTCGGAATGCCCGACCGCCATGAACGGCGGCCTGCTGGGGCAGATGCCGCGCGGCAAGCTGTTTCCGGAGATCGATGCGGTGACCTTCGCGCTCCCCGTGGGCGGCATGTCCGCCATCGTTGAATCGCCGATGGGCTTCCATGTCGTGTTGTGCGAAAGCATCGAGCCCGAACGGTATGTTTCCCTGGCCGAAGCCAGCGAGCGCATCCGGGCGCGACTCGACGATGGACGCCGCATGGCCTTGCAGAAGGCCTGGGTGGCGGGACTGTTCGTCGGCGCCTGAGCGGGCGCCGTACCGCCAGCGCCGACTTTTCGCTACAGGCGCAGGTCAATCCTCGTCGCCGCCGAAGCCGTCGCGGCGCGGCACTGTCTGCGGGTCGCAGATGATGGGGCGGTAGATCTCGACGCGGTCGCCGGCCCGCAGCGCGGTATCGAGCTTGACCAGCTTGCCGAAGACGCCGACCTTCTGGGTGTCGAGATCGATGTGGGGAAACTGGCGCAGGATGCCCGAGCGCACGATGGCGTCGAGCACCTTCGCGTCGTCGGGCACCTCGATGGTCAGCCAGATCTGCTGGGAGGGTTCGGAATAGGCGACGCCGATCTGCATGTCAGATACTCCACTGCGCTGCACGCGTCCTGCGACGCGTGAAAGTTCTTGTTGGTTGGGGCTCGGGGCGCGCGCCCGACGGGCCGGTGGGGGGCTCTGCGCAGCGAAGTAAAGAAGGAGGCGCCGGCCGCAGGCCGGCGCCGGGTGACATGAGCGAAGCAGAGCCCCCCACCGGCCCGATCGCGCACCCAACGTCGAGTTTCACGTCAGCTTCCTTCGAGCACGGGGGCAGCGGCCGGCGGCGTGGTCTGGCTGACGCGCGCATCGAGGCGCCGTTTAAGTGCCAGCAGCAGACCCAGCACCAGGAAACCTCCGGGCGGCAGGATCATCAGCAGCACGCCGCCGTAGTTCGGGATCACGGTCGTTTCGAGGAAGGCGAAATTCGGGCCGAGCAGCAGGCTGGCCTGCGCGAACAGCGTGCCGGACCCGAGCAGTTCGCGCACCAGGCCGATCACCGTCAGCGCGCCGGTGAAGCCCAGCCCCATCGCCAGGCCGTCGACGGCCGAGGCCAGCACCGGCGAGTTCGAGGCGAAGGCCTCGGCGCGGCCGAGGATGGCGCAGTTCACCACGATCAGGGCGATGAACAGGCCGAGCACCTTGTACAGGTCGTGCAGCCAGGCATTGAGCGCCATGTCGACCACGGTCACCAGCGTGGCGATCAGCACGACGAAGACAGGAATGCGCACCTGCGGGCTGACGAGGTTGCGAATGGCGGCGACGATCATATTCGAGGCGACCAGCACGACCGTGGTGGCCAGCCCCATGCCGAGGCCGTTGGTGCCCGTCGTGGTGACAGCCATGGTCGGGCACATCGCCAGCAACTGGGCGAACACCACGTTCTGGTTCCACAGGCCATCTTTAAAGATGTCGCGGTAGCTCATCCTTTTTCTCCGAGGATTTCGTCGCGGTGCGCGGCGAAGAATTCCAGCCCGCCCTTCACCGCCTTGACCACGGCGCGCGGCGTGATGGTGGCGCCGGCGAACTGATCGAAGGCGCCGCCATCCTTCTTCACCCCCCACTTCCCGGCCGGCGGATCGCCAAGCGACTTGCCGGCGAAGTCGAGTATCCACTTCGTTTTCGCCGCTTCGATCTTGTCGCCCAGCCCCGGCGTTTCGGCGTGCTTGACGACGCGGGCGCCGAGCAGGCGTCCCCGGGTATCGACGCCCATCAGCACAATGATGTCGCCGGCATAGCCGCGTTCACTCACCCGGAACACCGCGCCGGTCGCGATGCCGCCCTTGCGCGCCCGATAGACGGTCGTCGCCGTGCCGCCAGCGCCGACTATTTCGGTGGTGTCCTTGAGCAGGTCATTGTCGGCACTGCCGGCGGGCAGCACCTGGGCCAGCGAGGCCGCGAGATCGCGCGCCTCTGCCGCGGCGATGGCATCGCGCGTGCTCTCGTTGGCGAGGCCCAGCGCGGCGCTGGCCAGCAGCGCGAAGATGCCGAGCGAGACGCCCTGGTAGGAAAGCCGGTCGCGAACCTGTGCGATGTCGAGCATCATGGTGCCGGCTCCCGTGGCCTGCCCTTGCGATCGCGGCCGTAGATGCGCGGCTTGAGCAGGCGATCGATCGCCGGCGTCAGCGCGTTCATCAGCAGCACGGCGAAAGCCACGCCCTCGGGGTAGCCGCCCCAGGTCCGGATGACCCAGGTCAGGAAACCGCAGCCGGCGCCGAAGACGAGTTGCCCGGTGCGGGTGTTGGGCGAGGTGACGTAGTCGGTGGCGATGAAAAATGCTCCCAGCATCGCCGCACCCGACAGGACGTGGCTGGCGGCATCGAGGTGGCGGGCCGGATCGACGGCGTGACCGATGGCGGCGGGCACGGCGATGGCGGCCAGCATGGCGAGCGGGATGTGCCAGGAGATCAGCCCCATGAAGATCATGGCGATGCCGCCGGCGGCGATCAGCAGCGCCGAGGTTTCGCCGAGGCTGCCGGCCCGTGCGCCGACCGGCGAAAGCGTCGGCGCATGCTCGCCTGCCAGCGAATGAAAGAGGTCCAGCCCGCGCGACAATTCGGTCTTGGCGTGGCCGAGCAGCGTCGCGCTGCTGACGGCGTCGAGCTGCGACTTCGCACCGAGGCCGCCGAGCGTGATCTGCAGGCCGTGGATGAAATCCGGCGCGCCGGCCGAACCGAGCGGCAGCGGCGCCGTCCATTGCGTCATCGCCACCGGGAAGGAGATCAGCAGGGCGACGCGCGCGACCATCGCCGGGTTGAACAGATTCTGGCCGAGGCCGCCGAAAAGCTGCTTGGCGACGATGGTGGCGAAGAGGCCGCCGGTCGCGCCGATCCACCACGGCGCCCACGGCGGCAACGACAGCGCCAGCAGCCAGCCGGTGAGCAGCGCCGAACCGTCCATCAGCACCGGCAGCGCCCGGCGGCCCATCACGCGCAGGCTGAACGCCTCGCCGAGCAAGGCGAAGAGCACGGTGATCAGCCACAGGTGGATTGCCGGCCAGCCGTAAAGCCAGAAGCCGAAAAGCGTGGCCGGCGCGAGGGCCGCCATCACCTTGAGCATGACCAGCGAAACGCGCCCGCCCGCGTGGGCGTGCGGCGAGGCGATCGGGGCCGCTGCCGCGAGCGATGCCGATTCGCTGATCATGTCGTGGCCTCGCTCGACGCCGCGGCACTGCGGGCAGCTTCGGCGGCCTTGGCCGCGGCCCGCTCCGCCTTGCGCCGCGCCGCGACTTCGGCCTTTTCGCGCGCGTCGCGTTCGAGTCGCTCGGCGCGCGCGGCGACCAGCCGCTTGGCCGCCTCGTTGCGCAACTGGGCGCGCCCCTGCGCCGCCAGTTCGCCCTTGGCGTGGTTGAAGTAATGCACCAGCGGAATACGCGACGGGCAGACGAAGGAGCAGCAGCCGCAGGCGATGCAGTCCTTGAGGCCAAATGCGACGGCACCATCGAGGTCGCCGTTGGCGATACGCGCCGACATTTCCAGCGGCAGCAGGCCGACCGGGCAGGCGCGCACGCAGGAGGAACAGCGGATGCACGGGCCGGGGTCGAAGCCCGCGGCCTCGACTGCGGTCAGCGCCAGGATGCCGCTCGAACCCTTGACCACGGGAACGCGGCGGTGTGGCAGCAGGCTGCCCATCATCGGCCCGCCCATCACCAGTCGCGCCGGTTCTTCCCGGAGCCCGACGAAGGCGAGCACATCCTCGACCAGTGCGCCCACCGGCACGCGGATGTTGCCGGGCCGCGCCACCGCGCCGCCATTGACGGTGACGATGCGCTCGACCAGCGGGCGGTTGTTGCGCAGCGCCTCGTGCACCGCCCAGGCGGTGCCGACGTTATGCACCAGCGCGCCGAGGTCGGTGGTTCGGCCGTCGGCCGGTACTTCGGTGCCGGTGAGTTCGGAAAACAGGTGCTTCTCTGAACCCATCGGATAACGCGCCGGCACCGGGCGGATTGCTATTTCGCTGTAGCCCTGCGCTGCCGCAGTCATCGCCGCGATGGCTTCGGGCTTGTTGTCCTCGATGCCGACCAGCGCCTGCTTCGCGCCGGTGGCGTGAAGCATGATGCGTATGCCATCCACCGTCTCGGTGGCGAAGTCGCGCATCAAACGGTCGTCGCAGGACAGGTAGGGCTCGCACTCGCCGCCATTGATGATCAGGGTGTGGATCTCGGCCTTGAGGCCGAGGCCCAGCTTGAGCGCCGAGGGGAAGGTGGCGCCGCCGAGGCCGACGACGCCGGCGGCGGCGACGCGGCGGGCGACTTCCGGCGGCGGCAGGGCGAAGGGATCGACCGCCGTGCCGGTATCGGCCCAGCGATCGTCGCCGTCGGCGGCGAGGGTGATGGCGGCGAAAGGCAGGCCGGAGGGATGCGGGGCGGTGACGTCGCCGATGGCGGCCACCGTGCCCGAGGTCGACGCATGGATCGCCGCCGAGGTCGCGCCCTGGGCTTCGGCCAGCAACTGGCCCTTGAGCACGCTTTGCCCCACCAGCACGATGGGCCGCGCCGCCGCGCCGATATGCTGCTGCAGCGGAATGTACAGACGCTCGGGCAAGGGCAGCGAACGCAGCGGCGCGTCGGCCGCCGGACGCTTGTGATCGTCAGGATGCACGCCCCAGTGTTGAGGTTCGAGCAGCGCGAAGAATTTTTCGATCAGGCCCATGATGGCTCCGCTTCCGTCACCACCGGTTTGGGCCAGACCCAGTGCTGCAGCGTCACCGGCACCGGCTCCATTTTCATCGCCTCGGTCGGGCAGCGATCGATGCAGTTGCCGCAACCGGTGCAAGCTTCGCGCATCACCGCATGAATCTGCTTGGCGGCGCCGACGATGGCATCGGTGGGACACTCCTTGACGCAGCGGCAGCAGCCGATGCAGATTTCCTCGGCGATGGCGGCGATCTTCGGCCCCGCGTCCGCCACGCCCGAGAGATCGATGCTGATGCCGAGCTTGGCCGCCAGCGCGCCCGCCAGAGCCTTGCCGCCGGGTGGGCAGACGGTCACCGTCGCGGAGCCTTCGGCGATGGCCGCCGCCGCGCCGGCACAGCCGGGAAAGCCGCACTGGCCGCAGTTCGATCCGGGCATCAGGGCCGCGATCTCGGCAACGCGGGCGTCGGTCTCGACGGCGAACTTCTTCGCCGCGATACCGAGGCCGAAGCCGAGGACGGCGCCAAGCAGGGTGAGGGAGAGGATGGCGGCGATCATTTGAAATTGAGCCCGGCGAAACCCATGAAGGCGAGAGAAAGCAAACCGGCGAGGACGAAGCTGATCGGCGCGCCGGCGAAGCTGGCCGGCACCCGGGCCAGTGCCAGGCGCTCGCGCAGCCCGGCGAAGATCAGCAGCACCAGCGTGAAGCCGACGGCGGAGCCGAAGCCGTAGAGCAGGCTCTTCACGAAACCGCTCTTCTCCTGCACGTTGATCAGCGCCAGGCCGAGCACCGCACAGTTGGTGGTGATCAGCGGCAGGTAGATGCCCAGGGCCTGATAGAGCTCGGGGCTGGCCTTCTTTACGACCATCTCGACGAACTGCACCACGGCCGCGATCACCAGGATGAAGGTGAGGATGCGCAGATAACCGAGGCCGAGCGGCACCAGCAGCCAGTTCTCCAGCATCCAGGTGGCGCCGCAGGCCAGGGTGATGACGAAGGTGGTGGCCATGCCCATGCCCAGGGCGCTGTCCACGCTTTTCGACACGCCCATGAACGGGCACAGGCCGAGAAACTTGACCAGCACCACGTTGTTCACCAGCGCGGTGGTCACCAGCAGGATCAGGTATTCGCTCATCGCGTCGCAATAGCCTCCGCGACTCCCTAGGCAGATTCCATGCCACCCGTAGCCGGAGGAACACCAGCTTGGTGCGAATGTCCGCAAGTCCGCACCGGGGCGGGATTTTTTTGCCCCGGGCACGCGCCTGTCGGCGCCGGTTGCGGTTTGTCGCAGACGCGACAGCCTGGTCGGAAACCCGACAAATGCAGGGTTGCCGGGCGACGGACGCGCCGCAGCGCCAGCGTCAAGTTTTAATGGCATGGATCGTGCAGAGGTTCGATTAAAGGACGTCACGGGATTCCAGCCATGAGCCAACGCAAGAAATCGCAACCAGCGGTCGCCGACGCCAATAGCGGCGTTGCAAGCGCAGCCGTGTCCGGCGCGAGCGTCGAGATCCTGCCGCGCGTTTTTCGCGAGGCCGTGGCGCAGGCCGACATCGCGATTTCAATCACCGACACCCGGGCCAACATCCTCTACGTCAATCCGGCCTTCGAGCGCGTCACCGGCTATTCGGGCGCCGAGGCCGTGGGCAAGAATCAGTCGATGCTCTCCGCCAAGGCCACGCCGGCCGCGGTCTACAAGCAACTGTGGCGGACCATCGATGCCGGCGCGCCGTGGACCGGTCGCCTGATCAACCACCGCAAGGATGGCGGCGAATATCTGGCTGACCTCCTGATCACCCCGGTGCTCGACGCCGAGGGCCGGGTCGGCAACTACCTCGGCATCCATCGCGACGTCACCGCGATGCATCGGCTCGAATGCCAGGTCAATAACCAGAAGGCGCTGATCGAGTCCGTCGTCGATTCGGCGCCGGTGGCCATCGCGCTGCTCGACGGGCAGGACTGCGTCGTGCTCGACAACCACGAGTACAAGAAGCTGATGGGCGACCTCGGCATGGCCGAGCCGGCCAGCATCATCCTCGACGCCGTGCGCGCCGATCTCGGCCACGGCCTCGGCCCGGCGCGCGACGGTGCCCAGGCTTTCGCCGACCGCGAGATCCGCGTAGATCCGCCGGGCGGAAAATCGCCCCGCTGGTTTTCCTGCACCGGCACCTGGGTGCGCAGCGTCGATGAAGGCGCCGATGCCTTTTTCGGCCACAAGGACAGCATCTACCTGCTGCTGGTCGCCAAGGAAATCACCCTGCAACGCGCCCAGCAGGAAAAGGCGCGAATGGCGGCGCTGCAGGCCATGATGGCCGAGGAGAATCGAGTCAGCGGCATACGCGAAAGCCTGTCGGCGGCGTTGTTCCAGATGGAAGGGCCGCTCAACGTGCTGGCGTCGGTCGTCGCCATGCAGGGCCGCCGTGGCCAGCACGATCCGACCGCCGCGGCGCTGGGCGAGGCGCTGCGCGCGGGACAGGACGTGCTCGACACGCTGCGCCGGGCGATCCCGGAGCCGTCGACCGAGACGGCGACCGCCACCAACGTCAACGAGGTGCTGCGCGACGTGCTCGATCTGACCACCGGTCGCCTGCTTGCCGCCGGCGTCACCGTGAACTGGAAGCCGCAGTCGGTGCTGCCGACGATCCCGGGCTACCCGATCCGGCTGCGCGCGATGATCAAGGCGCTCATCGACAATGCGCTGGAAGCCATGAACACCAAGGGCTGGCGGGTACGCGAGCTGACGCTGGCCACGCGCGGCCTGCTCGGCAGCGTCGAGATCCTGATCGAAGACAGCGGGCCCGGCATTGCGCCCGAGCTGCATCTCAAGGTGTTCGAACCCTTCTTCACGACGAAGAACGGCGGCGGCCACCATGCCGGCACCGGGCTGGCCATGGCGCAGCAGGTGGTGGCCGACCACGGCGGCATGATCGAGATCGACGCCGCGCACGGCGGCGGCTGCCGCATGCGCGTGACGCTGCCGACGCGGCGCGCGGAGGGTTGAGGCGCCATGCCACTGATAACGCCCATGCCGCCGTATTCCGCCAGCGAATGCCCGCGCTGCCGCACCGAGGTCGACACCCTCTATCGCGTCAGCGAAATCCTGTCGCGCTCGCTCGACTATCGCCAGACGCTGCGCGACGTGCTCGACGTGCTGGCCACGGCCGGCCTCACGCGCGGCCTGGTCAGCGTGGTCGATCCGGATAGCGGCGATCTCGCCGTCACCGCCGTGCATGGCCTCGACGCCGCGGCCTTCCTGCCGGTGCGCTATCAGTCGGGCGAGGGCGTGCTCGGCCTCGCGCTGGAGGAGGGCGAGACCATCGTGGTGGACAACGTCGGCGCCGACCCGCGCTTCCTCAATCGGCTCGGCATCTACGATTCCGCCCTGCCCTTCATCGCCGCGCCGATCACGACGGCCGGCCGCCAACTCGGCGTGCTCGCGGTGCAGCCGGATGTGCCCGGCGACGGACTGCTCCGGGAGCATGCCCGCCTCGTCAAGATGATCGCCAACCTGATCGGCCACAGCGTGCGCCTCGCGCTCGAGGTCGACCAGGAAAAGAAGAGCCTGGCCGATGAGCGCGACAGCCTGCGCCGCACCGTGCGCGGCAAGTATGGCTTCGACAACATCATCGGCCGCTCGGCGGCGATGCGCAAGGTATTCGATCAGGTGCGCATGGTGGCGAAGTGGAACACCACGGTGCTGATACGCGGCGAGACCGGCACCGGCAAGGAGCTGATCGCCAACGCCATCCACTACAACTCGCCGCGCGCGCGCGGCCCCTACGTGCGCCTCAACTGCGCGACGTTGCCCGAGAACCTGCTCGAATCCGAATTGTTCGGCCATGAGAAAGGCTCGTTCACCGGCGCGGTGGGCGCGCGCAAAGGGCGCTTCGAATCGGCCGATGGCGGCACGTTGTTCCTCGACGAGATCGGCGAAATCTCGCCGGCCTTCCAGGCCAAGCTGCTGCGCGTGCTGCAGGAAGGCGAATTCGAGCGCGTCGGTGGCAGCCGCACCCTGAAGGTCGATGTGCGGGTCATCGCCGCCACCCACCGCGACCTCGAGGCGGCGGTCGATGCCGGCGACTTCCGCGAGGATCTCTACTACCGCCTCAACGTTATGCCCATCATGCTGCCCAGCCTGCGCGAGCGCAGCGAGGACATCGCGGAACTGGCGCGTCACCTGATCGTGCGCATCGGCGAGCAGCAGGGGCGCAGCCTGACGCTGCGGGAAGGCGCGCTGCGCCGCCTGACGCAATACACCTGGCCGGGCAACGTGCGCGAACTGGAGAACTGCCTCGAGCGCGCGGCCGTGATGTCCGAGAGCGGCGCGATCGACGCCGACCTGATCCGCCTCGACCGCTTCCGTCAGCCGGCACGGCGCGGCGCCGAAGTCGCCATGGCCGCCACTGCCGCCGTGTCGCCAGCGCCGACTTTTTCCGAACCGGCGCCGGGCGGCACGGCGGACGACGGCGGCGAAATGATCGAAGCGAACGAACGCGACCGCGTGATCGGCGCACTCGAGCAGGCCGGCTGGGTCCAGGCCAAGGCCGCGCGTCTGCTCGGCATGACGCCGCGGCAGATCGCCTATCGTATCCAGATACTCAACATCCAGGTCAAGCAATTCTGAAAGGCGCGATGGCGAAAATCGGCATCTTCTTCGGCACCGACACCGGCCGCACCCGGCTGACCGCCAAGCAGATCGCGAAGAAACTCGGCGAGATTGCCGCTGCGCCCGTCAACATCGGCCGCGCCACCGTGGCCGACTTTGCCGCCCACGAGGCGCTGATCCTCGGCACGCCGACGCTGGGCGAGGGCGACTTGCCCGGACTATCCACCGGGCTCGGCGCCGAGAGCTGGGAGGAGTTCCTGCCTCGGCTCGAAGGCGTCGATCTCGCCGGCAAGGTCGTCGCGATCTACGGCCTCGGCGACCAGGAAAAGTACCCGGCCGAATTCTGCGACGCGATGGCATTGATCCACGACCGCTTGCTCGCCTGCGGCGCGCGCATCGTCGGCGACTGGCCGGTCAAGGGCTATTCCTTCGCCGCGTCGCAGGCGGTCGTCGGCGACAATTTCGTCGGCCTCGCCCTCGACCAGATCAACCAGGCAGGGCTGAGCGAGGAGCGGATCGATACCTGGCTTGCACAGGTACTGCCGGAATTGAAAATCGCGTCAGGCAACCAATAGCCGGGGCGACGGGACTTCTGCTATCGACCCTGAGTGCGGTGTACCTCTTGACTGTCCTTCATTCGTCACCTTCTCGCTCTTCATAACATGGTTCCAGATCCTCTCTGGGCCCACGCGGGGACGAACTGCCAAGCGTCGCGTATTCGACCGTGCAGTGAATCTGCTGCGGGTTCAAACTGGCGCAGATGCGCCCAGAATCGGCTGGAATGATTACTTTCCAGCGTGTGACAAAGTTCGTGCGCAATGACATAGCGAACCAACTCACGCGGCAGGAATAGTAGTTTGCAGTTCAGGCTCACGCGACCGTGTGCAGTACAACTACCCCAGCGGGTTCGTTGATTTTTGACGGCCAAGTCGGTGTAGCGAAGTCCCGTCTGCTGGGCAACATTGGCCAGCCAGGTCGACAAAGCAACTTTTGCATGACGCGCCAACCATCGCCGTAATGCGGCCTGGCAAGCTGCGGTGTCTTCAATTGCGCCTGATACCAAGATGCGTCCCGGTTGATCGGTTCGAGCGCCGACTGTTTGGCTGCGGGTTGGCCGGTACTCGACACGCCAGGACTCGGCGAGTGCAGGCAGATCAAAAGCCTGAGGCCTAACCGGTACGGCGTCGCTTACCAGGTGGCGCACCGCATCGAACTCGGAAAGGCGTTCGGCGATCCAATTGGCCTTACTGGCTACCACCTGCATGACTCGATTGCGTTCAACCCCGTTTGGAGCAATGACTACCAATCCGTCACGGGCGCTGATTTTCAGGCGAAGCGAACGCGCTTTGGCGGAAGAGCGAATCTCGAACTCTAGCCCCCGCCCATCCGGCAAGTCCAGATGGGCCTGCCCGGATGCATCAACCGCCGGAGTCGTCACTGCCCGATCCCTCTGGCTGGGGTTTGTAATGCCTGCGCTTGAGCGTCTGCACCAAGGTCCCGATGAATCCCATCGCATCATCTGCCAGCAATCCGGAGGAAGAGAACTGAGTAGCGACCATGAACAATAGCCCGCGTGATAACTCGGGATCGACTGTGCTGCTGCTCCACCACCCGGGGAAGCAATGCTTGTCGGCTTCCGCCAGGGTGGCCGCCGCGATCTCGGCGGCCTGTGTTTCAGCGATGGCCGCATTGCGTGCTTTGACCTTGAGCGCCAGCTGCTGAGCGATGGGGCGGTTGGCCTCATCCACCGCCGCACGAACGGCCTCGGTCAGTTTTTCCAGCTCCTCGATCAGCACAATGCCGGCCAGGGTGCCTGCGCGTTTCTCGTCGATCAGGCGTTGCAATTTTTCTGACAACGACCGGAAGTTTTCATCCTGATCCATCCGAATACGAAGCTCGGCGGAAAGCATGGCTTCGATGTCGAGTGCTTTCGCATCAGGATTCTTGTCCTTCAATTTGGTCAGGAAATGCTCGTCCAGCACGTAGGTCGGAAACTCCGTTTCCAGCGCATCAACGTCGATGTGTTCGCGGATCAGTTCTCGGGTGCGTGCCGCATCTTCTTCGGTCGCCTCGATGCTCTTGCTGGCATCCGGGTAGAATTTTTTCCGGTACAGCATGTAGAGCTTGGTCAGCCAGGCATAGGGCCGAACGAAGTCCCGCAATTGCTCATCGGGCTGCAGCGCTTCGTAGAGCACGCGCAGATTGCGGTAGCCGGTATCGAACTGTTTTTCGGCCGCATCCACATCGCGCAGGATTTTCATGGCCGCAATGAAGGCATCGTGAGATCCGTCTCGGGGTACGGTGGCCTCCGGAAACAAATCCCACACTTGCTGGAAAGTCTTGCGGAAATGTTCACGGATGGTGTCGAATGGAAACGCCACGTCACCCAGTTCTTCGGGCTTGTAATTCAATGCCTCGTTCAGGTGATCGAAGATGCCGTAGTAATCCAGAATCAAGCCGTGGCCCTTGAGCTCGTTATAGGGCCGGTTCACCCGCGCGATGGTTTGCAGCAGCGAGTGATTCAGCAACTTCTTGTCGAGGTACAGCGCCTGAAGGATAGGCGCATCAAAGCCGGTGAGCAGCATGTCGCAGACGACCAGCACCTCGACCTTGCGGAAGGGTTTGTCCCGATGCTCCTCCAGTTCCGACCTCGCCGGGATCAGGAATTCATTGAGCAGTTTCTTGCGCCTCGCTTCGCCCAGGTACAAGGCTTGAACATCCTCGGGGTCGTTTTGCGGCGCTTCGGAGATCACGGCCATCACCGCTTCATTGCCCAGCCGTTCGCGCAGCGCTTTGGCGTACAGCTTGACCGCCTGCTTGTCCTTGCACACCAGCATGCCCTTGAAGCCATTGGGGCGGACATGCTCGCCAAAGTGCGAAACCACGTCATCGGCAATCTGGGCGATACGCGTGGGGTGGAACAACAGGGCATCCAGCCGGGCACTGTCCGTAGTCAGCCAGTTCTGTTCCTCCTCCGGCAGATGACTGAATTCGCGTTTGAACGCCAGATCCAGCTTGGTGCCATGCAATTGCCAATCGGTCACCCGTGGCTGCCAGTGGATCGGTTTCACCACACCATCGCGCAGTGCATCGGTCACCGTATAGGGCTTGCCCATGTAGCGCTCGATCTTGCCGTCGTCCTTCACGTAGCCCCATGCCTTGGGCGTGTTGTGGTCGTCATTCTCGATGGGCGTGCCGGTAAAGCCGAACATCGACGCGCCTTCGACAGCCGAGCGCATGTAGGTACCCAGATCCCGTTCTTGCGAGCGATGCGCCTCGTCGGCCATCACGATCACGTTGGTGCGTTGCTTCGTGACCTGCTTTGGCATGCCCTCAAAAAGGTGCACCGTGGTCAAAATCACGCCGCGATAGTCGCCGGTGAGCTTTGCCTCCAGATCGCGGCGGCTCTCCGCCACGTGCACGTTGTCGGTGCCGGTTGAATTCAATTCGCGATCCATCTGGTCACCCAACTGCTCCCGATCCACCAGCAGAATCACGGTCGGCTGTTGCAGCTTGGGGTCTTCCCACAGGCTGCGGGCGGCGTAGATCATGGTCAGCGTTTTGCCCGAGCCCTGTGTATGCCAGATGAGACCGCGCCGCTTTTCGGCGGGCAGCGTCAGGTTCGTGGCACGGTTGAGGATGTCTTTCACCGCCAGGTATTGCTGGTAGCGCACCACCACCTTCTCGGTCTTGCCATCCCTGGTGACGAAGATGATGAAGTGGCGAATGAAGTCCAGCAGATTGCTGCGGTCGAACAGCCCATACAGCGAGACCTTCATCTCGTCGTACTCGTCGATCTCGTGCGGCCACGGGTCGCGCCATTGCAGCCAGAACTGCAAGCGCCGACCCGGCACGCCATACATCATCCGGGTTTCATTGACGCCGACGCCGTAGGCATTGGTGTAGAAAAGCTGGTCGATCTCCTCGGCGTACATGCCAAGCTGCTTGGCCCCCTCGCGCCAATCTGGCTTGGCTCTGCTGGCGGTCTTGGCCTCGATGACGATGATGGGAATGCCGTTGACCAGCAGCACGATATCCGGCCGGCGCGACGAACGGCCCTCCACCGGAAACTGGTTGGTCACCCACCAGTCGTTGGCATCCAGATTTTCGTAGTCGATCAGCCGCACGTCCTGCGCGTTCTCGGCGGCATCGAATTTGTAATTGACGCCGCTCTTCAGCCATGCCAGCCACTGCCGGTTGTCACGGCAGCCGCGCAACTTGGTGATGATGGCATCGACGCGGGCCTCGTCGGTCAGTACGGTGGGATTCAGTGCCTTCAGCTTCTCGCGCAACAGGGGCAACAACAACACCTCGCGTTCGTCGGGCCGGTAAGCACTCAGTTGCGCGCGCGAACGCCAGGTCCAGCCCAGCTTGGCCGCCTTGAGATGCTCGATGATTTCCCGCTCGACCGTGGTTTCCTCGTTGAACAGCGTGCGCACTGTGTAGGACGCTGGCGCTTCCATCATTTCAGGCATTGATCATTCCTTCCGGGATGCGAATTTTGCCGGTGAGCAGGTTTTGGAGGAGCGAGCGCTTTACTTCGACCAAGGCATTGACCTTCCCTGTTTGCACGATTAGCTGATCCTCGGTGCGATCAATCAGAGCGACGATTTCCTGCTGCTCTGCCATGGGAGGGCAAGCAAATAGTTCGCGGACGATGTCTCGTTTGCTCATCATCCACAGCCCACTGCCAGACTCAGCTTTTGACTGCAAACGAGTCAGGAAGGCGTGGGATTGCCACAGATACGGGACAAACCTATCGGAAACATCTTCGTTGTTGAATCGGAGGCGAATCAACTTGTCAGAGTAAATCGCATCGGCTGGCGGCACATCGCGGAGCAAACCTCCCGTCGCAACGTAGTCTCGATTTCCATTACCTCTCAGCACAAAAAAATCTCCCACGCGCGCTCGGTATCGTTCTATTTCGCCATCTGACACATTGACATAGGTCACGTCCACTGGGTCGCAAACGCCCGCCTTCACACAGCTCACATTGAGGATGGGAGTTCCCGGAGGGTCGGGGCGAGACAGCGGCGAAGTGCCGGCGTCGGGTTTTTCGGCCAGCACTGATCGGATGGTTTTGACCTGCCAGCCGACTGGAACTGTGCCGATCTTCGTTTCCTGAAATTCCCCATGCTGCCCCGGCAGCCCAGTGAGAAAGATGGCTTGCATCAACGACCGTTTCAGCTCCTGCATCGCATCCAGTTCGGCGCGCGCCGTATTGATGGCGGCGTCTACCAGCTTGAGGGCGGCAGCGATGCGTCGCTGTTCATCAATTTCCGGCCACGGCAGCAAGAGCCTCTGGTAGTCCCGCCAGTTGAGATTGCGCATCTGGGTGGATTGCTGTTGAACGCGTTCGATGATGCCGGTGCGCTGCAACTCGAATAGCGCCCAACCGAGAAACGTCGCATCGACTTTGTCCGGGTCGTGCCTCAATACCTGAACGAAGTTTGAGACGGTAGCGCCGGGCATCTCCTGGTCGATAAACCCGATGCGGCCCACCGGCTGCTCAGGACCACCACCGGAACGCTCAACCAGTAGGTCACCCTTCTTCAAGCCGAACTGGTCTGCCTTTTCCTGCGGAAAGTAGCGCGTAGCGACATCGCTCATATCGAGCTGGCCGTCATTGGTGAAGTTGGTCGAGCGCATCACCGATACGGCCGTCTCGCCATCGTCATCACCCCAATCCCCGGCAAACTGTTCGGTGATCAGTGCCCGGATTGACTTGGCTTGCCAATCCGGCGGGATGTCACCAAGGATGGTTTTGAAACGATGGGTCAGCATCAGGTACTTCCCTCGTTGGCTCCGGGCAGGCTAATGTTGGCGAGCAGAGATTGCAGCGCATTCTGGGTCGTCAACGCTGCTGCGGTGGCAGTTGCCAGTTGCGTTGTTGCTTGTGTGAGCGGAAGAACCTTCTCCGGCTCAAACGTATCCACGTAGCGCGGCAGGTTGAGATTGAACTCGTTTTCCTCGATCTCCGCCCTGTCGACCACGGTGAAGTAACGGCGAGCATCATCCTCGCTGGCGCAGATGCGCTGCAGATCGGCGGCGGCCTCGGTTAGATGGGTAATTTCCCGCTCGGCAGCGAGCTTCACTTCCTGCTCACGGCCGTCACGTTCCTCCTTGAGCTTGCCCAACTCCTTGACGGCCTTGGCGACCTGCTTGTAGCGAGCCTTGATGGCGTCGATAAGTTTTTTCCGCGCGACATCGAACTCATCTTTTGCTGTTGCTCGCCGTCCCGCCAGCGCCGACTTTTCAGCACGCCCGGCGGCGGCGATCTCGTTCTCAATGCGCTCGACCTCGGCCTGCAGCGGCGCCAGGGGATGGAAATAGGGATGCTCCGGCGAGATGGCGTCCTTGACGGCTTGCACCTTCAGGTCCAGCGCATCCAGCGTCGCCAGTTCCGATTCAAGACGCGGCAAGGGTTCGAGCACCGGGCCGTAGGCATCCTCGATGTCGGCCAGCCGCGCGTCGCGAAGTTCCTCAACCTCGTTGATCAAATGGATTTCTTGCTCGTCGATCAGGCGGCGGGCGGCTTCCAGATCGCCAAACGCCCGCCAGGGCACAAGAATGCGCATCAGGTCGGATGGGCGCAGCAGGTTCTGCGGATTGCCCTTCTGAAAATGACGCGAGGCCCAGATCATCAGGATCTTGTCCTTGCGCGCTGCCGGTTTGGCCCGGTTGAGCAGCACCAGGCAGCCCGGCACGTTGTTGCCATAGAAAAGCTTGCCGGGCAGGACGACGATGGCTTCAATCAAGTCGGCCTCGATGAAGCCGCGCCGGATGACGTACTCGGCATCGGCCTTCTGGTTCTGGCCGTCTTCTGCTTCGGTTTGCTCGGGCTGGCCGCGAAACAGCACGCCCTGCGACATCACGACCATGCCCTGGCCACCGACGCCCGTGTCGGGATCGGCATCCTTCAGGGATTTGGCGATCTGCTGTAGCCATGCCCAGTCGCCATTGCTGGCCGGCGGCATGCCGTAGGACAGGCGACCGAACTTGTCACCGGCCGCCACCGTATCGTGTCCCCAGTCCTCCAGCGAGAACGGTGGATTCATGATGACGCGATCGACCTGTTTGAGTCGGTTTTCGGCGGTGAGGTGGCGCGGATCGCGCAGGCTGTCGCCCTGCTTGTGCTCCCACACCGGGATGCCGTGCAGGATCATGTTGATGCGCGAGATGTTGTAAGTGGTGACGTTGGATTCCTGCCCGTGCAACTGGAGCTGACGTACATCGCCGCCGTGTTTCTTGACGTGGCGGATACACTGCAAAAGCAGGCCACCCGAACCGGCCGCCCAGTCGCAGACCGACATGCCGGCTTGCGGTTGCAAAATCTCGGCCATCAGGAAACCCACCTCGGCCGGGGTGTAGAACTCGCCGCTGGACTTGCCCGCCTTGCTGGCGAAGTTGCGAATCAGGTATTCGTAGGCGTTGCCGAACAGGTCGTCTGAAACATGGGCGCGGTCGAACGCCTGGCTGCCGAAGTGGTTGATCAGATTGACCAGCTTATCGCGTGGCAACTCATCCTGTTTGTTGAAGTCGATCTTGCCGGTAAGGATGCCGTCGAAATTGTTCTGCCGGTGGGCATTGGCGCGCTCGACGGCAAGCATCGCGTCGTTGAGTGCCTGGCCCAACTGCCCTTTCGCCGTACGCGCAACGGCTTTCCATTCAGCCGCCTCCGGCACGATGAAGTGATGGTTTTGCGGATCGCGCGCCAGCAACAATGCTTGCTCCTTTGGCATACCCGCTGCAATCAATGTTGCCACCTGCGTGCGCACCTCTTCGTCGAAGCAGTCGCTGATGCGCTTGTAGAACAGCAGCGCGAATACGTAGCCACGAAATTCGGAATGATCGGCGTTGCCGCGCAGGATGTTGGCAGCGTGGTCGAGGTAGCTTTCGAGCTCACCTTGCGTCATGCGCCGGGTCGGGCGGATGACAATGGGGGATTCGAGTGTGCGGAGAAGTTCGTCGAGGTTCATTGGTGCCTTGTTGGAAATGTCAAAGGTCCGGACGCGGTCAGTTCGATGGCATAGCGCGGTCGGAATGCCTGGCGCGTAACGGTGGCCGACCGGATACGATCCAGGCGATAGCTTCTCGACTCACCAGTATCCGACTTCACGCCGAAGAGCAGCAGATCGCCAGCGCTCGTGCGCCGCACCGAATAGGGCTCGATGATCGGAGTCGTGCGCTCGCCGTTCTCCTTGGTGTACTGGAGCTGCACACACAGGTAGTTCGCGGCCGCGAAACGGATCGTCTCCAGCGATCCGGCCTGCGCACCCCAGGCGCGCACCATGGCGGGCGGGCGCCAACTGGTATCGACAACCACGCGGCCCGAAGGGATCGCCGCCAATACCGGTTGCGCGGCCTGCTCGTTGAGCCACGCGAAGACTGCCGGCAGCTCCTGCCAGAATTCATTGAACGGCGGGCAGGTGGGGAGCTGGTGAGCGAGCATCTGCTCCCACTCCACTTCGATGGCTGCGCGCTCGGGGCGGTCGGTAAGCGCGGCGTAGGTTGGAACCGGAATGCCCTTGAACTCGCACTTGCGAGACAGCGTGCTGCGCACGAGTGCCCGATCAGGTTGCAGGTCTTGCCGGCGATACAGGTGGACCACATCGTAGAGATCGCGCGGGCGCTGGCGCTCGGCCAGTGCCCGCATCTTTTCGGCGAATACTTCCTCGAAGGAATAGCTCAGGACGTGGATGCCAGCTTCGGGCAGGTCGCTGTATGGGTGATGGACCGGCCGCTGCACGGGCGCGAGGACGAGCACTTCGTCAGTCGCCAGGTCCAGCTTGATGCGTGGCGGATCGCCCGTGCGGCCCAATGGGCCGCGATAGCCCAGGCGACCTTGCGCCGAAAGCTTGCCGCGCGGATTGGTGAAGACTTCGAACTTGCGCGCCTCGGGCGGGAGTTGCAGGCCGCAGGCGTCGTAGACCCAATCGCCGATTTCCTCGAATACTTCAGAGAGGAATTTTTCGTCCAGGTGTTCGGCGTCCTGCAGCGTGAAGTCGAGGTCTTCGGAGAACCGGTAGGTTTCGAAATAGCACTTCTTCAGGCAGGTACCGCCCTTGAATACCCACCGGTGGCCGATCGCCGGGTGGGCGGCGATACCGGCGAGGAACCAGCCGAGCGCATAGTCTTTCTCGACGACATGCGTCTGGAGTTGAAGCTCGGCGGCGAGTGCCATGATCTCCTGCTTGGAAATCATTGCTTGGCCTCGCGCAACTCACTGGCAGGCACCCAGACGCGCCAGGCGGTGATCAGGCGATCAGCGGGCAGTGCCGGATCCAGCTTGGCGTAACCGGCAGAGAGGTTCGCGCGGCATGCCTCGATGAGCGCGCCTTGATCGGGATGATCACGTTGCAGCAGGAAACCGAGACGCTTGTAGACGGCGCCGGTGCCGAGCATGGCGGCATGACTGCTGAGCTTATCGGCCTCCTTGGGCTGTTCGCTGAACAGGTTCGTCAGCATCTCGGCGACATGGCGAATACCCCCGCCCAAGGCCGGGTTTGCCAGCATGTCGATGAGCGTACGAGCGGGATCGGACACCTGCACGCGCGTGCCGCCGCGCCAGACCGACTTCAGTCCGACGAAGCGCGCTGTCGGTATGGTGTGAAGCTCGAACCTGGCCTTGCGCAGCACGAGCTTGCGATCATGCGGCCGCTTCGCGGTCATCACGCACAGCGACTGGAAGATCTGCTCGGTGAGTCCCCAATGCTCGGCAGCCGACCAGCCACCGATGTAGCACGGCTCGAACATTGCCGTGGCGACCGCCCATGGATCTTCCAGCACAACGTCTGGCGTTTCCGACTCGATGGGAACCGGAACATAGACACCACGCCGAACCCGGGCCAACCAGCCTGCGCGCGACCAAGCGGCCAACCTGCGCGTGGCGACGGCTCGAGTTACGCCAAGTGCCGCAACAGCTTCGCCTGGGGTCACGATTGGCGGATTGTCGCGGAGTAGCCTGCTGAGCTGGCTTCGGGAGCTTGCACTAAGTCCGATCTGTTTCATGGCTATATCTTAAGCGTAGTTAGATTCCCATTGCAAATGTTTCTACGCTTGCAATGTAGCGAACTTCCGGCCAGCGGCGCTACGACTACCAACCCGCCCCGGTGCCGGCAAGATCAGCCTTACGATTGGCTAAAAGCACCCCTGAATCGTCCGGTGATGGCCGGAGCGGCCTTCAAAAGAGGGAGGAGGCTTAACGCCCCAACTATCTGCGCGAAAAAACTCGGTCCTGTACGACAGCAATGTCATCCGTAACCGGCTACTAATTCGAACGGATTCTCGACGATCTCAAAGACCGAATTTTGCCGATAGCGCCAGTTCAATGTTTCGGTAAGCTGACGCTCAAATCTGTCGTGCTTGCTCCTTAGCTCGTAACTTGCCAACGTCGCCTTTGGCCGACAACCGGAAGCGCGAAGCCAGCTTGCTGAATGGATCTTCCTGGCCGGGTGTTGCCAGTGTCAACAGCACGATCGGGAGTGTCGTAATCCCACCGGTCTCAGATTGTTGGGTTTGCTACAAGCCCGCTTGCCACTCTCATTAAATCAATTAGTTAGCGCCTGGCACAGGCGTTGCTATAGGAAAGGCAATCCCCCAGGCGGAGAAACATCGTGGACCTCCCTGTGATTGCATCCCAGGCGCCGCAGCCATCCAGCGGCGGCTGCAGCTCCGGTAGTTGCGGTTCGACCGCAACGCAGATGAACGGCATGTCCGACGACATCCGCCGACGCGTGCAGGATCATCCCTGCTACTCCGAGGAAGCGCACCACCACTTCGCGCGCATGCACGCGGCGGTGGCGCCGGCCTGCAACATCCAGTGCCACTACTGCAACCGCAAGTACGACTGCGCCAACGAGTCGCGGCCGGGCGTGGTCTCGGAACTGCTGACGCCCGAGCAGGCGGTGAAGAAGACGCTGGCGGTGGCGGCGGCGATACCGCGGATGTCGGTTCTGGGCATCGCCGGGCCGGGCGATCCGCTGGCCAATCCCGAGCGCACCTTCGCCACCTTCCGCAGCCTGGCGGAGATGGCGCCGGACATCAAGCTCTGTGTCTCCACCAACGGCCTCGCCCTGCCCGACAGCGTGGAAGAACTGGCGCAGCACAACATCGACCACGTCACCATCACCATCAACTGCGTCGACCCGGACGTCGGCGCCAAAATCTACCCGTGGATCTTCTGGAAGAACCAGCGGGTGTTCGGCCGCGAGGCGGCGGAGATCCTGATCGGCCAGCAGCAGAAGGGCCTGGAGATGCTGGTGGCGAAGGGGATCCTGGTCAAGGTCAATTCGGTGATGATCCCCGGGGTCAACGACGAGCACCTCAAGGAAGTGTCGCGCATCGTCAAGGCCAAGGGCGCCTTCCTGCACAACGTGATGCCGCTGATCGCCGAGGCCGAGCACGGCACCTTCTACGGCGTGATGGGACAGCGCAGCCCGAGTCCCGACGAACTCAAGGGCTTGCAGGACGCCTGCGAGGGCGACATGAACATGATGCGCCACTGCCGCCAGTGCCGAGCCGATGCCGTCGGCTTGCTGGGCGAAGACCGTGGCGCGGAATTCACCATGGAGAAGGTCGAGGCCATGGTGATCGACGAGGAATTCTCCCGGGCCGCGATGGCGCGACGCAAGGAACTGCGCGACAAGGTCACGGCCGAGATGGATGCGAAGCGGGCGCGGGCCCGTGCACCCGCGCCGGTCCAGCAGCAGGTGATTACTCTGCATCGCCGTCCCGCCAGCGCCGACTTTTCCGCTGGTCGCCCTGTCCTGATGGCGGTCGCGGCGAAGGGCGGCCTGGTCGCCGAGCACTTCGGCCACGCCCGCGAATTCCTGGTGTACGAGGTGACGGGCGAGGGCGCCAAGCTGGTGGGGCACCGCAAGACCGATCTCTACTGCGACGGCGGCGACACCTGCGGCGACGGCGAATCGGTGCTGGCGAAGACCATACGCGCACTCGAAGGCTGCGAGGTGGTGCTGTGCTCCAAGATCGGCTTCGAGCCGTGGGGGCAGATCGAAGCGGCCGGCATCGCGCCCAACGGCGAGCACCCGATGGAAGAGATCGGTACCGCGGCCGTCGCCGTCTGGCACGAGATGCTGGCGGCGGGCAAGCTCGCCCATGCGGCGCCGGAAAGGCAGGTGGCGTGATGGCCCTGGAAATCATCGAGACCTGCGTCAACTGCTGGGCCTGCGCGCCGCTGTGCCCGAACAAGGCGATCGTCGAGGCGAAGCCGAACTTCCTGATCGACGCCGACAAATGCACCGAGTGCCTCGGCGATTTCGCCGACGCGCAGTGCGCGGCTATCTGCCCGATCGAGGGCGCCATCGTCAACGAGTTGAACGAACCGCTCAACGCGCCGGGTTCGCTGACCGGAATTCCGCCCGAGCGCTGGGCACAGGCCCAGCGCGAAATCGCCGCGCGCTGACCGGAGAGAGACATGGCCACAGTGATCTTCTACGAAAAGTCCGGCTGCTCGGGAAACGCGCGGCAGAAGGCGCTGCTAGAAGCGGCCGGACACGACATCGTCGCGCGAGACCTGCGCCAGGTGAAATGGACGCGTGCGCGGCTGCTCGTCTTTTTCGATGGCCTGCCGGTTGCTCACTGGTTCAACCGCAATGCGCCGGCTGTGAAGAGCGGCGACATCGTACCCGGCGACATCGACGAAGCGACCGCGCTCGGCCTGATGCAGCACGACCCGCTGCTGATCCGGCGCCCGCTGCTCGAAGTCGGCGAGGAACGCATGGTTGGCTTCGATGTCGCGGCGGTGGATGCCTGGCTCGGTCTCGGCGTCCTTGCTCACGGGCTGCAGGAGACAAGCTTAGAGGCCTGCAGCCACGCCGATCCGGCGCATCGCTGCCACGATCCGCTGGTGGACTGAACCCGCCGATGCCCGCAGTCGCCAGCCAGGAAGGTGCCATCGCGATCGCGCCCGCCCCGACGCTTCGCACCTTCGACATCATCCTCAAGACCGCCAACGGCACCAGCGACCTCGGCGACCGCCGCCTGCGCTTCCTGAAGACGCCGTACCTGCACTGGCCCGACACCCAATGCACCTACCTGGAGGAGGAGCAGGTGCTGTTTTCCGGCGACGTGTTCGGCTGCCACTTCTGCGACGCGCGGCTGTTCAACGATGCGGTCGGCGACTTCCGCTTTTCCTTCGAGTACTACTACGCCCACATCATGCGGCCGTTCCGCGCCCATGTGCTGGAGGCGCTGGACCTGATCGAGCCGCTGCCGCGAGCTGTCGGCCTCGGGCCTCAAGAACGAGGCGGCGGACGAACGGACGCTGCTGATCTTCTACCTTTCGGCCTACGGCAGCACGCGCGCCATGGCCGAGGCGGGCGTGCGGGCGCGGCTGATCCCGACCGTCGAGGAACTGGCGGAGTGCCACACCCTCGGCCATGACATCGCCCGGCATCTCACCGGCCGCATGGCCAATACCGAAATCGACATGGCCGCGCTGGCCTGAACCCCCGACAGGAGATACGCAATGCCCAAGGCCAGAGTCACCTTCCAGGACGTCGGCGTCACCGTCACCGTGCCGGCCGGAACCCGGCTGATCGAAGTCTCGGAGAAGGTCGGCGCCGGCATCACCTACGGCTGCCGCGAAGGCGAGTGCTGCACCTGCCTGACGAAGATCGTCTCCGGCCACGAACACCTGGCGGCGCCGTCGGTGCTCGAGGACCAGGTTCTGAAAGACAACATGGCCCCCCGCCACCACCGGCTCGCCTGCCAGGCGCAGGTGCTCGGCGGCGAAGTGGTGGTCAAACCCGCCTGAATCATTTCAACCAACCAAGGAGCCCATCATGGCAAACGTTACATTCTCCAGCCAGCTGCACAAGGACAAGACCGTCTACGCGGTTGCCGGCAGCCACAAGCAGACCATCCTCGAACTGGCCAAGGCCAACCACATTCCCATCGACTTTTCCTGCGGCGACGGCGAATGCGGCACCTGCCTGGTCAAGGTCAAGCCGGTGGACAAGAAGCTCGGCCACATGGGCGGCCCGCTCAACGACCGCGAGGTGAAGGTGCTGAAGGAACTCGGCAAGATCACCAAGGCGCAGATCGAGCAGATGGCCATCGACGACCTGCCGCCGACCGAGTGGCGCCTGGCCTGCCAGATGGTGGTGCGCGACGAAGACATTCTTGTCGAATATCCCAGCAAGTGATCCGCAAGAAACGCGATGGGCCGTCCCGAGCGTTTCTTGGCCCCTTGAGGGGAGATCGCCGCGTAGCGGCGATTTCGGGGTGGGCCTAGTCGCCCGCGCGGAAGGCGCCTATCTCGGCCTCGCCCTCGGCGATGCGCTGGGCGCCACGGTCGAGTTCATGACGCCGCGCGAGATCCGCGCGGCATTCGCGGCCGAGGGCGGCGTGCACCGGGAAATTCGCGGTGGTGGCTGGCTCAAGCTTCGCGCCGGCCACGTCACCGACGACACCACCATGGCGCTGGCGCTGGGCGAGGCCATCCTCGCCGACGGCGGCGCCGTCAATGCAACGTCCTGCGCGCGCGCCTTCGACGCGTGGATGCGCGCCAAGCCCGTGGACATCGGCAACACCGTGCGGCGCAACCTGCTCGCCTTCCGCAAGACCGGCGATCCGAAGGCGCCGCGCTCCGAGCACGATGCCGGCAACGGCGCGGCGATGCGGCTGCTGCCGGTGGCGCTGGCCACCTTCGGCCGCAGCGAGGCCGGGGTGATCGCCGCGGTGCGGGCGCAGGCCCACGTCACGCACAACAATCCGGCATCCGACGCGGCCTGCGAGTTCCTCGCGCTGACCGTGCAGGATGCCCTGCGCGGCACCTCGCTGCGGGACATCTACCGCGGACGAATCCAGCCTCTGCTTGCGGCACATCCGGCATTCCGCTTCCGCCCGCGCCGGCGCGAGAATCCGAGCGGTTGGATCGTCGAGACCCTGCAAGCGGTGTTGCAGTCGCTGCTCGACACCGACAGCTTCGAGGACTGCCTGATCGACGTCGTCAATCGCGGCGGCGACGCCGACACCACTGGCGCGATCGCCGGCATGCTGGCCGGCGCGCTCTATGGACCGGAGGCGCTGCCGGATCGCTGGCTCAGGGCACTCGAGCCGACGGTCGGTACGGCCTGCCGGCGGCAGGCGAGGGCATTGCTTGTCGCTTGAGCCGCGCCGCGAGCGCCGAGTCCATCGTGGCCAGGTGGTTGCGGAACCAGTCGGGCAGGCCCTGGCGCGCATAGAGGCGCGCCAGGCCGAGGCGGCCCTCGTCGATGGCGCGCTGCATGTGCGTCAGGTCGGCCAGGATGCGCCAGTGCTCGGCTTCGTGCTCGCCGGTCGCCGGGAAGTGGCATTCGCGCATCAGGCGGCTTTCGTTCTCGAAGTGGCGGCGCGTGTGGTCCAGCAGCATGGCGAACAGCAGCGGAAAGTCGTCGTCGCCGGCCCGGGCGACCTCGGTCGCCAGATGCGCGAACTCCTCGTGCGTGGCATCCATATCGGCGATGCCGAGGCCGTGCAGCTCCGTATCCCAGCTCAACACGGCAGGGCCTCGCATCGTTCGGCGTGGCCGGTCAGTTCGCGCAGGTCGGTCTCGACGATGGCTATGCCCATCCGGGCCAGGAAGCGGCGTTCCTTGTCCGTCGGGTTCTCGATCAGCGCCCAGCCGGCGGGGCGGTCGGACTCGTAGATCAGATCCGACATCACCATGCGCTCGGTATCGCGATTGAAGCGCATGCCGAGGAAGAGGTAGCGCTTGCCGCGCCGCAGCGGCTTGACGAAGGGCGGCACGGCGAAGCCGCCCATCAGCTCGGTGACGTAATCCACGTAGTCGGCATCCGAGGCGATGTAGCTCGGCTTGGGGCGCGGCGAGCCCATGGGCTTGAACAGCACGGGCAGGCCGGCGTCGGCCTGCTCGGGCTCGATGGCTTCGTAGCACGCGCCGTCCGAGCGGTAGAGCTTGAAGCGCCAGGCCGTGCCGCTGATGCGGGCGCAGCCGAGGATCAGCAGGTGCGGCATGCCGGCGTAGGAATCCTGCAACTGCGTGTCGCGGTTGATGTCGATGACGTAGCGCGGGCGCAACGCCTTGATCCAGTCGTGCGCGGCGCCGCGGGTCCATTGCGTGGCGCCGTAGGTGGCGTCGAGGAACCTGGTCACCGCCGCGCGGCCGCGTTTCAATTCGACATTCATCGCCGCGCGCGGGAACTCGTACATCAGCTTCGGCGACATCGGCTTGCCACCATTCATGGCGAGGATCAGTTCGTCGCTGGTGGCGGGCATTGGGCGCCCGTCGGCGACGTTGCGCACATCGGCGAGCACGCCGGGACCGAGGTAGGGGACGACGCTGCCGTCACGCAGCCCGTCCAGCAAGTGTTCGCGGAATTCTGAGGTAAGCATCGGTGTCTCCCAAGGGGGTTGAAGACACCACGCAAGACCCGCGCCCGCCGCGAAGCACCGTCAATACAGGGGATACGGAAAACTTGTCGGGTTTGCGACAACAAGGCGTCGTCACATCAGCGCCACCGGCTAGATGAAAGGGTTCTGCAGTTTCACGCCCGTTCCGCGAAAGTCATCGACGTTGCGAGTCACCACCGTCAGGTCGTGAATCAGCGCGATCGCCGCAATCTGCTTATCCACCGGATGCTCGTGGCGCGGCGACATCAGTCGGCCCCAGACTTGGGCGCAATCCGCATCGAAGCCCAATATCCTGTTGGCGTAGTCAGTCACGATCGCATCAAGCCACTTCTCAAGCTTCCTGGCTTGCGGCAGGTCGCCGCGATGCCGGATGTTCTCCAGCCCCCGCCGGATTTCACCTATCGTCTGCACGGAAACATAAAGGTCCATGGTGTCCGCCGCCCGGAAGAATTTCCGCACGCCGGGGTTCGCCTTGCTCCCTTTGCGGGCCTCGCTGATGACGTTGGTGTCGACCAGGAACACGCGGGGCTCTAGCTGTTGCGAAAATCGAAGTCGGCGTCTTCACCGACGTTCGGCATGCTCGATAGAACCTGGGAAACAGACCGCCGCCTGGGGCGTTGCAGGATTGTTCGCAGAATCTCGCGGTGCTCGGCCTCCGTACTTCTGCCGTGCGATGCAGCCAGCTGCTTGAGCGCAAGGGCCACATTCTCATCGACATTCCGAACTACAAGACTGGTAGCCACATTGACCTCCCTGAATGGAATCATTGATTGCAGTCTATCGAAGGAATGATTGCACTGCAATCAAAATTGTTGGCGCCCGTAAGTGGCCGTTTCAGCCTGGCGGCGCGCGGCGCTTGGTGGTCTCCCGCCGTCCCGCCATCCGCTACGGCGAGGAGAGCGTTTCTCGCTCGACCGCCTTGTAGCGCAGTTGCTTTATCAGCGCCGACTTTTACAGTGTGCTCAGCGTGACTTCGTAGGCGCCGCCGATGACGAGGTGTTCGTCCTCGCCCTTGAGGATGCCGGGCAGCAGCGCGCAGTGGAAGAATATCTTGGCGAGAGGGATCTCGGTGGCGAGAATGTAGTCGCCGAACTCGCCGGCGCGTTCGCGGTTGGCGGTGAATGAGGCGAGGTTGTTGAACAGCACGACTTGGCGCCGGCCTTCCCCCGAGAGCACTTCGTGCTCGCCGAGGCGGTTGATGCCGCGGTAGAGCGTCAGGCGGTCGCCGGTGGCGGCGCGGGCGAATTCATATTGGCAGTAGGCGTAGAGCAGGTCGAGCTGCGCCTCGAGCGCGTTGGTGCCTGAGATGCCGCCGGCGCGCATTTCCTCGTAGCGCAGCCACGCGGGGCCGGTGAAGTCGCGCAGCGGCTCGCCATGGAAGCGCGGCAGCAGGCCGAAGCGCGATTCCACCCAGCCCTTGAGCACGGCGCCCTCGCGGCTGTCGGCATCGAAGCTCCAGCCGCGCAGCGCGCGCAACCAGTTGGCCTTGGCACGCTTCTTCGAATGCTCGTCGATGCCGGCATCTTCGAGATGATCAAGGCAGAAATGCGCGGCGACGTAGTCGCGGAACAACTGCGCGCGCTCGGCGGCAGCGTAGATGCCGTCGAGCAGGGCGAACAGCTCGGCATGCAGTTCGGCGACGCCATCGAGCACGAGGGCCGTGGGATGGCGCTGGAAGGTGAGGCTGCCGAGGATCACCGCCGGCAGGTTGCAGCGGTTGATCGGCAGCCGCGCCCAGGTGGGCAGGGTGGGGCCCGGGGCGGAATTGTCGGAACTGCTACAAGGATTCGCTGCGTTGTCGCTTCGGGTCGGCACGTCGAAATATTATTTTAAACAGTGGCTTATGATCGTTTCGCGGCGATGGCACGCTCCTTGCCATAGACCTGTCGGGAACACGGGATTTGCCCAGCGCCCGAACGAATTTCAGACAAGGAGATTGATTATGGCAAAACTGCGTCAATGCGCCATTTACGGCAAGGGTGGCATCGGCAAGTCTACCACCACCCAAAATCTCGTCGCGGCCCTGGCCGAGTCGGGCAAGAAGGTGATGATCGTCGGCTGCGACCCGAAAGCCGATTCGACTCGCCTCATCCTGCACAGCAAGGCCCAGACCAGCGTGATGCAACTCGCCGCCGAGGCCGGTTCCGTGGAGGATCTCGAACTCGAGGATGTGATGAACGTCGGCTTCGGCGGCATCAAGTGCGTCGAGTCGGGCGGCCCGGAGCCCGGAGTCGGCTGTGCCGGCCGCGGTGTCATCACCGCCATCAACTTCCTCGAAGAGGAGGGCGCTTACGACGAAGACCTCGATTTCGTTTTCTACGACGTGCTCGGCGACGTGGTATGCGGCGGCTTCGCCATGCCCATCCGCGAGAACAAGGCGCAGGAAATCTACATCGTCTGCTCTGGCGAAATGATGGCGATGTACGCCGCCAACAACATCTGCAAGGGCATCGTCAAGTACGCCAACTCGGGTAGCGTGCGTCTGGCTGGACTGATCTGCAATTCGCGCAATACCGACCGCGAAGACGAGTTGGTCATGGCCCTGGCGGCTCGTCTTGGCACCACCATGATCCACTTCGTGCCGCGCGACAACGCCGTGCAGCATGCCGAGATCCGCCGCATGACCATGGTTGAGTACGATCCCAAGCACAAGCAGGCCGATGAATACCGCCAATTGGCCAGCAAGATCGTCAATAACAAGAACTTCGTCATTCCGACGCCGATCGAGATGGAGCAGTTGGAAGATCTGCTGATGGAGTTCGGAATCATGGAAGCGGAAGACGAGTCCATCGTCGGCAAGACCGCCGCCGAGCTTGCCGCCGAAGCCGTTGCCGCCTGACATCACCGACTGAACGCTTTGTAACCCTGTTCGACGCCGTGGGCAGATGAGCCCCGGCGTCTTGAAAGGAAAATTTATGGCTGCGCTGACCCGCGAAGAGACCGAAGCCCTCATTGCCGAGGTGCTCGAGGTCTATCCCGAAAAAGCAAGGAAGGACCGCGCCAAGCACCTGGCGGTCAATGATCCGACGCTTGAACAATCGAAGAAGTGCATCACCTCCAACCGCAAGTCGCTGCCGGGCGTCATGACCATCCGCGGCTGCGCCTACGCCGGCTCGCGCGGCGTGGTGTGGGGTCCGATCAAGGACATGATCCACATTTCCCACGGCCCCGTCGGCTGCGGCCAGTATTCGCGTGGCGGCCGCCGCAACTATTACGTCGGCACCACCGGCGTCGATACCTTCGCCGAGATCAACTTCACCTCCGACTTCCAGGAGAAGGACATCGTCTTCGGCGGCGACAAGAAGTTGGCCAAGCTGATCGGCGAGATCGACACGCTGTTCCCGCTGGCCAAGGGCATCTCGGTGCAGTCCGAATGCCCGATCGGCCTGATCGGCGACGACATCGAGGCGGTGTCGAAGAAGATGGGCGCCGAACTGGCCAAGCCGGTCGTGCCGGTGCGCTGCGAAGGTTTCCGCGGCGTGTCGCAGTCGCTCGGCCACCATATCGCCAACGACGCGATCAGGGATTGGGTGCTCGACCGTCGCGACAACGCGGCTTTCGAGTCCACCCCCTACGACGTGGCCATCATCGGCGACTACAACATCGGCGGCGACGCCTGGTCGTCACGCATCCTGCTCGAAGAGATGGGCCTGCGCGTGATCGCCCAGTGGTCCGGCGACGGCACGCTCACCGAGATGGAGAACACGCCCAAGGCCAAGCTCAACCTCCTCCATTGCTACCGCTCGATGAACTACATCAGCCGCCACATGGAAGAGAAGTACGGCATCCCCTGGATCGAATACAACTTCTTCGGCCCGACCAAGATCATCGAGTCCCTGCGCGAAATCGCCGCTCACTTCGACGACAAGATCAAGGAAGGCGCCGAGCGCGTCATCGCCAGGTACCAGCCGATGATGGACGCCATCATCGCCAAGTACAAGCCGCGCCTGCAGGGCAAGAGGGTCATGCTCTACGTCGGCGGCCTGCGTCCGCGCCACATCATCGGCGCCTACGAGGATCTCGGCATGATCGTTGTCGGCACCGGCTACGAGTTCGCCCACGGCGACGACTACGACCGCACCATGAAGGAAATGGGCGACGCCACGCTGCTCTACGACGACGTCACCGGCTTCGAGTTCGAGGAGTTCGTGGCCAAGATCAAGCCCGACCTGGTCGGCTCCGGCATCAAGGAGAAGTACATCTTCCAGAAGATGGGCATCCCCTTCCGCCAGATGCACAGCTGGGACTACTCCGGCCCGTATCACGGCTACGACGGCTTCGCCATCTTCGCCCGCGACATGGACATGGCGATCAGCAACCCGGTGTGGAACAAGCTGACCCCGCCGTGGCTGAAGCCGAAAGCGGACGAAACGATCGCCGAGCTGAAGAAAGCTGCCTGATTCCTTTCAACCTTGCGCCGGCGGCCACGGATGAGTGGCGCCGGCAAGGAGACGAAGATGCAAACGACTGACAACATCAAGCCCTGCTACCCGCTGTTCCGCGACGACGACTACAAGCAGTCGATCAGCGACAAGCGCAAGCTGTTCGAGGAAATGCACCCGGCCGACAAGATTGCCGAAACCTTTGCCTGGACCACGAGCAAGGAATACCAGGAGCTCAACTTCAAGCGCGAGGCCCTGACCATCAACCCGGCCAAGGCCTGCCAGCCGCTGGGTGCCGTGCTCTGCGCGCTCGGCTTCGAGAAGACGCTGCCCTACGTGCATGGCTCGCAGGGTTGCGTGGCCTACTTCCGCACCTACTTCAACCGCCACTTCAAGGAACCGATCGCCTGCGTCTCCGACTCGATGACGGAAGATGCCGCCGTGTTCGGCGGGCAGAAGAACATGTACGACGGCCTCGAGAACGCCAAGGCGCTCTACAAGCCGGAGATGATCGCGGTGTCCACCACCTGCATGGCCGAGGTGATCGGCGACGACCTCAACGCCTTCATCAACAACACCAAGAAGGAAGGCCACATCCCGCAGGACTTCCCGGTGCCCTACGCCCATACGCCGAGCTTCGTCGGATCGCACGTCACCGGCTGGGACAACATGTTCGAGGGCATCTGCCGCAACATGACCCTCAACAGCATGGAGGGCAAGGTGGTCGGCTCCAACGGCAAGCTCAACATCGTGCCGGGCTTCGAGACGTATCTGGGCAACTACCGCGTCATCAAGCGCATGCTGGGCGAGATGGGCGTCGGCTACAGCCTGCTCTCCGATCCGAGTGAAGTGCTCGACACCCCCGCCGACGGCGAGTACCGCATGTATGCCGGCGGCACCAGCCAGGCCGAGATGAAGGATGCACCCAACGCCATCAACACCCTCCTGCTGCAACCGCTGCAACTCGACAAGAGCAGGAAATTCATCGAAGCCACCTGGAATCATGAAGTGCCCAAGCTCAACATCCCGATGGGTGTGGAGTGGACCGACGAGTTCCTGCTCAAGGTTTCCGAGCTTTCCGGCAAGCCGATCCCCGAAAGCCTGACCAAGGAGCGCGGCCGCCTGATGGACATGATGGCCGACTCGCACGCCTGGCTGCACGGCAAGAAGTTCGCCCTCTACGGCGACCCGGACTTCACCATGGGCCTGACCCAGTTCCTGATGGAACTCGGCGCCGAGCCGACTCACATCGTCTGCCACAACGGCAGCAAGAAGTGGGACAAGGCGATGAAGAAGGTGCTGGAAGCCTCGCCCTTCGGCGCCAACGCCAAGACTTATCCGGGCCACGACCTGTGGCACCTGCGCAGCCTGTGCTTCACCGACAAGCCGGACTTCCTCATCGGCAACAGCTACGGCAAGTACATCCAGCGCGACACGCTGTTCAAGGGCAAGGAATTCGAGGTGCCGCTGATCCGCCTCGGCTTCCCGATCTTCGACCGCCACCACCTGCACCGCCAGACCACGCTGGGCTACGAGGGCGCGATGAACATCCTCACCACTCTGGTCAATGCCGTGCTGGAGCGGCTGGACGACGAGACCCGCGGGATGGGGACGACGGACTACAACTACGACCTCGTGAGGTAAGGGTCGCCGTGGCGAACATCATGATTCGTCAGGACGCGCGGGGCGGGTATGTGTTCTACCTGCCCAAGCGCGATCTCGAGGACGCCATCGTCTCGATGGAGTTCGACACGCCCGAGAAATGGGGCGGCGAGATCAAGCTCAACAATGGCGGCAGCTACTACATCGAACCCCAGGCCAAGCCGGCGCGGCTGCCGTTCTCGCTGCGCGCCAGACGGCTGGATGCCGCCGAATAAGCGGCCGAATAGAAAGGAATCCATCATGGCAATGAAAATCGTTCAAGCGGAATGCACTTCCTGCGGCGACTGCAAGCCGGTCTGTCCGACCAAGTCGATCACCGACAAGGGCGGCATGTACAAGATCAACGCCGAGACCTGCACCGAGTGCGAGGGCGAGTCCGATTCGCCCAAGTGCCTCGATGCCTGCCCGGCGGGCGATGCTTGTATCGTGTATCTGTGATACACGATACAAGCGCGGCATAAACGCCCACCCCCTCCCGGCCTCCCCCTCGCGGGGGAGGTGACTAATCGGCTCGCTGCGCTCGAAAGGAGTATTCCCATGTCAGCCTCGATCACCCGCGAAGCGGCATTGCGCGTCGCCCTGGCGGCGCGCGAACTCGACGGCCTCGGTTCCGGGGTGCTGGTGCAGGCCCTGGCCGGCAGGCTGGAACTGCCGCTGACCGAGACCAAGTTATCGCGCATCACCGTCGAAGACCTGCGCGACATCCTCGCCGGAGACCGCGCCGAGCAGGGCTGCCATGTCGGCGTGTCGGCGGAAGCCCTCAAGGCCGCCGTGCGCCTGCTGTGGGGCCAGGGTGTCAGCGGCAGCGAGTTGCCGCCGCTCGACGCCTATGCCGACGGCGACCTGCCGGGCTCGGTACGCGTGGCCATCGCCTCCAACAGCGCCGAAGAGCTCGACGGCCATTTCGGTTCCTGCGAGCGCTTCCTGATCTATCAGGTATCGCCGGCCGGACTGCGCCTTGTAAGCATCCGCCCGACGCTGGAGGCCGATGCCGCCGAGGACCGCAACGTGGCGCGCTCCGAACTGATCAACGATTGCCAACTGGTCTATGTGCAGTCGATCGGCGGACCGGCTGCGGCGAAGGTGGTGCGGGCCGGTGTCCACCCGGTCAAGCTGCCCAAGGGCGAGCCGGCGCGCGAGACGCTGGCGCGGCTGCAGGAATCGCTGAAGGCGCCGCCGCCGTGGCTGGCGCGCATCATGGGGGTCGAGGCCACGTCGCTCGCCGGCTTCCGCGAACTGGCCGAGAGCATTGAAAGTGATTGATTCTCTGCTACTCGAGTGCGTCCTTGGGCAGATTGCATCCGCGCCTGTCCTGCTGGAGCGGGAAGTGGCGACGAATCTGCGCGAGACCTTCCCCGGCATCCATTTCACGGTCTGCGGCGAGGACGACATTCCGCCACGTCTCGCTGCGGCCGCCGGCAACGAACGCTGCGAACTGTATTACATCGATGGCAGCGAACATTGCCTCAAACTCACCGCCGACGCCGCGGCTGCCAGCGGCATTGTCGTGGCCCTGCGCGGTGACGACGCGTGAACGTGCCGCCGGCATTGCGGTAGTCGCCGACGGTCTCTGCGGCCGTCTCGCCAGCGCCGACTTTTCCGACCAAAGCGATTCAACCGGACACACCTGACCGATCATGCCCAACGACCACTCCCCCTGCTTCGCCCGCGCCATCGAACTCTTCGACGCCGCCAACGCGCAAGACCCCAACCTCGACGAAGGCCAGCCCAGGGAACTCGTCTACGCCCGGCGCATGAGCGAGATGCTCGCCCGCTTCGCCCCCGCGGCGCCCGCAGCGGTGCAACTGGCCGTGCGCGCCCAGCACATCCGCCGCTGGACCGTGCCGCGCGACAGCTACCCGATGGACCGCGCCGGCTACCTGCAGTGGCGCACCGGCCTCTACAAGTTTCACGCCGAAACCGCCGGCCGGTTGATGCAGGAAGCCGGCTGCGATGCCGGCCTGATCGAGCGCGTGCAGAACGCGATCGCCAAGAAGGGCATCAAGGTGAATCCCGAGGCGCAGATGCTCGAGGATACGGCCGACCTGGTTTTCATCGAACACTACATGCTGTCCTTCGCCGGCAAGAAGCCGGACTACAGCGAGGACAAGTGGCTGGACATCATCCGCAAGACCTGGAAGAAGATGTCGGAGGAGGCACGCCAGTTCGCCGTGTCCGGCGGCATCAAGCTGCCGGAGCCGCTGCTGCCGCTGATCCTCCAGGCCATCGCCGTCGCCTGAACCGCCAACGAAAGGGATGACGCCATGTCCGCCACCATCGACACCCCGAACGTCGTCGCACTGAGCACGGCCCTGGCCGAGGCCTGCGTGCAGGTTCCCGTGGCCCAGGGGCCGGCCGCGCTGGCCCGCGAGCTGGCGCGCACCGCGCCCGGCCTCACTTTCCGCGAAGTGCTTGCGCGCGGCGGCTGGTACCGCCTCGGCGGCGTGGTCGATGCCGCCGGCACGGCCGTGGCCGACGATCTCGAACATTGGGCCGAGGCCGAGCTGGCCGCCCATGGCGACGACATGCAGGCGCTGGCCGACGATTTTTGCGACCGCGGCCTGCGCGCCACGCGCCTGACCGGCAAGACGCATTACTGGGTCGCCGGCACCGGCGGCGGGGCGGCCGACTACCTTCAGGTCGAAATCGAGGAACTGCAGGAAGTGGTCTGCCACGCGCTGTTCCGGCAGGATGCGCTGCCGGGCAGCATCGAGGAACTGGTCGATCCGCGCGAAGCCTGCGGCGGCACCCAGACGCCGCTCGGCGTGCCCTTTCATGCCTTGCGCCGCGTCGTCCATGTCGAGGATTTCCTCGCGAAAATGCGCGCGCAGAAGCCGGATCCGCAGCCCATCCACCGCTTCGTCGAGGCCTGGGAAAAGTCCAGCGCCGGGCATGCCGCGCAGTTCTCCCATCACTGGGTCGTCGCCGTGCGCGAGCACCTCGACCGCTATCGCCAGCCGATCTACAACGCCACGCCGGTCGCTGCCGTCAACGGCCAGCCGCCGAAATTCGAGATCGGTTTCGGCGCGCGCGGCCTCGCCCTGCACGACGCGCTGACGCGCTTCGACCGCCAGGTGGGTTACCCGATGGCCTGGTTCTTCCACACGCTCACCACCAAGTCGGTGCCGCACGCCGTCGCCGCCGCCGTGGTCGAGGACATGCAGTCCGGCTTCGGCTACCTGCCCGAACGCGACGTGCAGGTGCTCAAGGACTGGCTGCACCGGCCGTATGGGTTTTGATGCGGGGTTTTGATGCGGGGGTTGTCGACGTATTCAAACAGGCTGCCTCGTGTTATATTCTGGCCAGTCTAGACAGAATTATGGAGGGGCCCATGCACAGCGAATGGCAACTGCAAGAAGCCAAGAATGGCCTGAGTCAGCTCATCAGGGAAGCCGTCGGCGGTGCCCCGCAGCACGTCACCCTGCACGGCAAGCCGGTAGCGGTGGTCGTCTCAGCCGTGGAATACGAGCGCCTGACCAAGCGCGGCAAGGGCAGGCTCTCGGCCGCCCTGCTGCGACCGGACATTGTCGGCGAGGACATCGATTTCAGCCGTGACCGCGACACCGGGCGGGACGTGACGCTGTGAGCTGGCTGCTCGATACCTGCACCCTTTCCGAATATATCAAGAAGGCTCCGGCGCCTGCCGTCATCCGCTGGCTCGACGAACAGGACGAATCCAGCCTGTTCCTCAGCGTCGTCACGCTCGGCGAGATCGAGAAGGGCATCCTCAAGCTGCGCGCCAGCGACGCGCGCCGTAGCCAGAAGCTCACCGCCTGGCTCGGCAAGGTCGAACAGCGCTTTGCCGGCCGCATCCTGCCGCTGGACGCCGCGGCGCTGCATGCCTGGGCGCAACTCGCCGCGAGCGCCGAACTGGCCGGCCAACAGCTGCCGGTGATGGACGGCCTGCTCATGGCTACCGCCCAATGCCACGGACTCACCGTGGTCACGCGCAACACCGAAGACTTCCGCTTCTACCCGCAGGTCTTCGATCCCTGGCAACTCTAGCCGATCAACGCGACGGCCTTGATCTGCACCCAGACCGCTTGGCCCGGCGAGAGTTCGAGACCGCAGGCGGAGCGGCGGGTGACGCGCGCGACGACTGCGGCTTCGCCGACCTGCAGACGCACCAGCGTCAGCGCCGGGTGGGTGTCCTCGGCCAGTTCGACGACGCGCGCCGGCAGGGTGTTGAGGATGCTGGTGGCTAGGACCGCTTCGCGGGCGATGCTGACGTCGCGTGCCAGGATGCGCACCCGCAGCGGGTGGCCGAGCGGGTGGCCGCCGTCACGCACCCAGAGCGCGGCGCCATGGCCGCCGGCGATGGCGATGCGCGCCAGGTGCCAGTTCTCGTCGCGTTCGATGACCGTGCCGTCGAGCACCACGCCGGCGTCCTCGCCGAGGCGGATCGGCAGGTCGAGCCGCGCCAGGGTTTCGACCAGCGGCCCCTGCGCCACGGCACGGCCGCCGTCCATCACGACGATGTGGTCGGCCAGTTGCGCCACCTCGTCGGGGGAGTGGCTGACGTAGAGCAGGGGGATGTCGAGCTCGCCGTGCAGGCGTTCGAGATAGGGCAGGATTTCCTGCTTGCGGGCGTGGTCGAGCGCGGCCAGCGGCTCGTCCATCAGCAGCAGGCGCGGACTGGTGGCGAGCGCGCGGGCGATGGCGACGCGCTGCTTTTCGCCGCCTGACAGGCGTTCGGGTTTGCGTTCGAGCAGATGGCCGATGCCCAGCAGTTCGATGGCGTGTTCGAGCGCGACGCGGCGTTCCCGTTCGGCGATGCGGCGGCGGCCGAAGTCGAGATTGGCGGCGACCGTCAGGTGCTCGAACAGCCGGGCCTCCTGGAAGACATAGCCGAGCGAGCGGCGGTGTGTCGGCACGAAGCGCGCGCCGTCCTGCCAGGTTTCGCCATTGACGGCGAGGTAGCCCGTGGCCGTCTGTTCGAGGCCGGCGATGGCCCGCAGCAGCGTGGTCTTGCCCGAGCCGGAGTGGCCGAACAGGGCGGTGACGCCGCGTCCCGGCAGTTCGAGGTCGACATCGAGCGCGAAGCCGGGCCAGGCGAGCTGGAAGCGCGCGAGGATTTCAGACACGCCGCGCCTTTCGCCCGGTCGGGTTCAGTGTGTACAGGATCAGCAGCACGACGAAGGAGAAGATCACCATGCCGCCAGCCAGCCAGTGGGCCTGGGCGTAGTCGAGCGCCTCGACGTGATTGTAGATCTGCACCGAAACCACGCGGGTGGCACCCGGGATGTTGCCGCCGATCATCAGCACCACGCCGAATTCGCCGACGGTGTGGGCGAAGCCGAGGATGGCGGCGGTGAGGAAGCCCGGCCGCGCCAGCGGCACGACGACGCTGAAGAATGTGTCCAGCGGTGAGGCGCGCAAGGTGGCGGCGGCTTCGAGCGGCTGCTCGCCGATGGCCTCGAATGCATTCTGCAGCGGCTGCACCACGAAGGGCATCGAGTACAGCACCGAGGCGACGACGAGGCCGGCGAAGGTGAAGGGCAGCAGGCCGATGCCGGCCCATTGCGTGAACTGGCCACCGGCACCGTTGGGACCCAGCACCAGCAGCAGGTAGAAACCGAGTACCGTCGGCGGCAGCACCAGCGGCAGTGCGACGACGGCGCCGACCGGTCCCTTCAGGCGCGAACGGGTGCGGGCGAGCCACCATGCCAGCGGCGTACCGAACAGCAGCAGCAGGACCGTGGTGACGCCGGCCAGCTTGACGGTGAGCCAGACGGCGGCGAGATCGTCGGGGCCGGGTGCCATTCAGCGTGAAATGCGGAATTTGGCGCCGGGTAAAACCTTCGAGCGCAGCGAGCAAATCAGTCGCCTCCCCGTGCGGGGAGGATGGGAGGGGAGGGCGTTTATTGCCTTTGACGTTTTCATGGCACGGGGGTGGTCTTGGCGACCATGAAAGTCAGTGCTCGTAGCCGTAGGCCTTGATGATGGCCCGGGCCTTCTCGCCCTTGAGGTAGGCCAGCAGCGCCGCGGCAGCCGGCCGGCTGCGGCCCTTGTCGAGCAGGATGGCATCCTGGCGTATCGGCTGGTGCAGCCCGGCCGGCACGATCCAGCCGGAGCCGCTACCGATCTTGCCATCCTTGATCACCTGGGCGAGCGCGACGAAGCCGACCTCGGCATTGCCACTGACGATGAACTGGTAGGCTTGGGCGAGATTTTCGGCGAGGACGAATTTCGCCTGGAGGACGTCATGGACGCCGGCGGCCTTCAGGGTCTCGATGGCGGCGACGCCATAGGGCGCGAGCCTGGGGTTGGGCAGGGCGAGGTGAGCGAAACCGCCCTTCTTCAGGATCTCACCCTTGTCGTCGACCACCCCCAGTTTCGCCGACCACAGCACGATGCGGCCGATGGCGTAGGTGCTGCGGCTGCCGGCAATGCCGGCACCCTCCTTCTCCAGTTTCGCCGGGGTTTCGTCGTCGGCCGCCAGCAGTACTTCGTAGGGCGCACCGTTCCTGATCTGGGCGTAGAACTTCCCGGTCGAGCCGAAGGCGAGCAGTGGCTTGTGGCCGGTGTCCTTCTCGAAATCGGCCGCGATCTTCTGCATCGGCGCGGTGAAGTTGGCGGCGACGGCGACCTGGACTTCGTCGGCATGCGCGGCGGATGTGGTGACCAGAAAGGCAAGGAGCAGGGGCAGGGTTTTCATGATTCGTGACTGAAGCAGAAGACGTAGTCGGAACATTCGGCGCAGTGCGGCGACTTGCAGATCGGTACCTCGGCGCGCTCGCACAAATGGCGGTAAAAGAATTTCTTCCATTTCATGTCTCCGCTGTTCTTCGCCGTCAGCGCCGGAAAGCTTTCGCACATCAGGGCGGAAAGGGTTTTGCGGTCGGGCAGGCCCATGTCCTGCCACAGGTGGTTCTCGCCCATGGCCGCGGTGGCGATCGCATAGCAGAGCCAGGCCGCCCGTTCGCCCGGAGTGGCGCGATGCTCGAGCAGCAAGTCGACGAGGTCGAGAAATTCTTCACCGGCCGCGATGGCGGAATCCTGCCCGGGTTCACCGTTGTCCAGTTCGGCATCCACGAAGTATTCGTTAAGCAGTTTCTGGAATCGGCTTTCGGACAGGCCACGAATCATGGGGCGCCGGCCGCGGGTCAGGGCGCCGCCGATCACGCCGGCAAACGCCAGCGAGAGCAGGTCGTCGGAACGGCGCGCACGAATTTGGAGCGCAAAGGCTTGCGATGAGGTTGGTGACGCATGGATATGGTGCTGCATGGCGATCTCCCCTGCGGTGATGCACCCTGTCTCGCAAACCGCGTGCCAGCTACGTCTTGCGAGGTTTGCTTGCTCAAAAATGTCGGCGCTGGCGACACGGCGCGAATATTGCGTATGCCCACCGGTTCTGGATTTTGTCGGATTCACGACAATTGGGGCGGGGCAGTTCCGTGGAGGTGGTCGGGAGTCTTTGAGGAGGGGCAAGCCATGGCGCGCTACAAGAACATCGAACTGGATCAACGCCTGGCGGCGCTGCGCCTCCGCGTGGGTGAGGCACTGCCGCACGATGTCGGCCACGGCCTCTATCTGCTGACGCGCGGCATCGTCGAAGTCGCAACGCGAATCGACGACGAAGTGGATTGGGACAAGCGGGTGGCCGTGCTCGGGCCGGGCGATGCTGTCGGCGTGACGCAGTTCCTGGCACCGGGCATTGCGGAGGCCACGGAGTTTCGCGCAGCGAGCGACGTCCTCATGCACCGGGTCGAAGCCGCCACCCTGCGCGAATTCTGTCGCGAGGAACCCGCCGCCGGCGCCATCATCCTCGGCAACCTCGGGCGAATGATGGCGCAGCGCACCGCCGCACTCGGCAGCCAGCTGCGCGCCAGCGAGATCTAACTGCGCGGCAGCGGAAAAGTCGGCGCTGGCGGGACGCCGTTTCCGTTACGCATTTGACGCGCCGTCTCGACAAGTTGCATGGTTTCGGACCAATAGTCCGCGCAGAGGGCGGTGAAAGTCTCGGGGGCGGGGAGATCGACCAAGTCCTTCAAACCGGCCAGATTCGCGATGGACTCCTGATAGGCGGAAATCGTCTCAAGGTAGCGCTGGCGATCTTCCGTCGGCACGACGATCGGGGGATAGCCGGCCTTCAGAACCGGGATGTTGGCCACCAGCCTTGCCATGCGGCCGTTGCCGTCGAAGAACGGATGGATCGAGACAAGCAGAATATGCAATTCGGCATAGTTGCGGCAAACCTCATCCCTGGTTGAGGGCTTGGCGCTGTTGCACTTGTCGAACCATTGCCGCATCAATCGGGGCGTCGCCTGCGGCGCCGGGTATTCGCGCAACCCCGGTTTGCCAGCCCGGGAGACGAAGTTCGTATAGTTGGCTTCGGCCTTCCAGGCGCCGATCGGCTTGTAGATGTCCACAACGCGTTCGGTGATGATCGCCTTGTGCAACAGAAAAAGATCGTCTTCGGCCAGCGCGTCCTTGTCCAGCATCGCGTAGATCAGTTCGATGGCCCGCGCGTGTCCATGGACTTCGTTGTGGTCCTTGAGCGGTTTGCCGGAGACCGTCAAACCTTCGGACAGGACGAATTGCGTATCACCCAGGGTGAGGCTGTTGCCCTCAAGCGCCGTCGAGTGATGCGACCATAGATCGCGAATGGAACGACGCAGGCTGTCCCGGAGACCTTCGTCAAGACCGTCGAGGAAACCGGGTCTTGCGGCAAGAGGGGTTGTCATGCGCAAGAGAATAGACGCTCAGAAGTCAGCCGTCTATCCTGTACCCCGGTTTGTGATTGTGACGACACGCTATAAATACCCCCATTGCGACCCCATGCATGATCGGGCACAATGCATCGCACTTGCATTACATCAAGAGATTGCCCATGAAATCCGCCACCATTCCGTCTGTACGCGTCGAGCCTGAACTGCGGGGTGCGATCGAAGCACAGCTTCAGGAGGGCGAGAGCCTGTCGAGCTTCGTCGAACAAGCCTTGCGCGATAGCGTCGAGAGCCGCCGCCTGCGCAGCGAATTCATCGCGCGGGGCCTGCTCTCTCGGGATGAAGCCAGGAGCACGGGGCGCTATGTCGATGCGGGTGCCGTGGTCCAGCGGCTTGAAATCATGCTTGCCGCAGCCAAGGCGACGAAACCGGCCCGATGACGTTCAAGGTACGCTTTACCACAGCAGCCGAGGGCGATCTCGTCCGTTTGTACCAATTCATACTGGAACGGGACGAGACCGACTGGGCACTGGCGGAACGGGCGCTCGAAGCCGTCAGGCACGGCATATTCACCCTGTCGCAGTCGCCCTTCACCTGCAGGAAGGTCGATGCGCGCAATCCTTTCCTGCGCGAACTGGTCATCCCCTTCGGTTCGACCGGATATGTGGCGCTCTTCGAAATCGAGAATGAATCGACGGTGACGATCCTTGCGGTGCGGCATCAGCGCGAGGGGGATTACCACTGAGGGTCAAGTCGCGAGACATACGCGGCATCCAGCGCTACCAGTACCATGGCAATCAACCCACAGGCTTGGCCGGTGGGATAGGGTTGCCTCAAACGCTACTGAAGCCGTTGAATGGCGCTATCGATAGCGACAACAAGCTCATCCCACCCGCGCTCCTCAATAAGAGAACGCAACGCGCGCAGCAGGTTCCGGTAGCGTTCGGATTGATTCTGGTTAGTGCGACAGCCGGTCCTGCGGCCGGCCGAACATCGACAGCGCGTAACCGAGATAAAACCCCAACGTGTTGCGGCCGCCGGTGATCGAGACATGCAGCGCGCAGTTAGGATCGGCTGTCAGCTGCCGCACCTGCTCGGTGATGGCGTCGGCCGCGGCGATGTTGTCGGCTTCGCTGCGCACGTCGGCGAGCGGCTGGCCGTCGCTGCCGAGCAGGGGGTGCAGGTGCTCGGTGGTGAAGGCGATCTTGTCGGCGAGGCCGTAGTCGCGGATGAAGTCGTGGAAGGCGCCGTCGTCGTCGAGCAGACCATCGACGGCTTCGGAGTCAAGTCCGAAATCTGCTGTAAATAGTCTTCGATCCGATCAATGACGAATGGTTTTCAGCTGGCGAGGGCAACAACGTTGTTGCCCTCGCCAGCTGCGGCGCGGGTGGTAGCCCACTCCTTGAATTCATCCATGTC
>JAUYFI010000097.1 GCA_030691075.1 Sulfurisoma sp.
GGGTGTCGCGGATGAAGTCGGCGAGGTGGGTCTCCATCTCAATTATCCCGTGGTGCCGCGCGCACCTGCGACGGATGAAACGTCTTGTTCGTTGGGGGTCTGAGCGCGCCAGGGACGGCGGATGACCGACGCCGCTCATGGGCCCCGGGTCTGGGCGCGCCAAGGGCGTGGGGTGCCCGCCGCTGCTCTTGTCCCCCGGTCCGGGCTGCGCCCGGCCCTCCTCCTTTACTTCGCTGCGGCGGCCACCCCCCGCCCTTGGCTGGAGACGCCGGCGCTTCGGTACCGCCAAACATCCACGGCGCTACCCGATCGGGACGGTGGGGCGTTCTGCGCAGCGAAGTAAAGGAGGAGGCATCGGCCAAAGGCCGAGGCCGGGGGACATGAGCGGAGCAGAATGCCCCATCGTCCCGAGCACGCACCAGCCTCAATACCGTGGCAGGTTTCATCCTAAAGGTCCGGGTAGAGGCGGCCGGGGTTGAATATCCCGCCCGGATCGAAGGCGCGCTTGAGGTCGCGGTGAATGCGCGCGAGCACCGGGTCGAGCGGCGGGAAGACACCGCCGCTTTTGTCGCCGCCGCGAAACAGCGTGGCATGGCCGCCGACTCTTTCCGCGGCGGCACGCACCTGCGCCGCAGCGGCCGCGCTGCGCAGCCAGCGCTGCGCGCCGCCCCACTCGATCAGCGTCGGGCCGGGCAGATCGAGCACGGGCGCGACCGAGGGCAGCGACAACCGCCAGAGCGCCCCATCGTCGCCTTGGCCGCCGAAGAAAGCCAGCCGCTGCTCGCGCAGGTCTTCCCAGAACACCGTATCGCCAGCGCCGAGTTTTTCTCCGCCAAGCGCGGCGCAAGCCGCATCCACCGCCGCGCGCGCGCCCGACAGACGCACGGTCAGCACGTCGTCGTGCCAGCAGGTAGCCGACAGCGGCAGGGGCTGGCCGGCCCAACTGTTCATCGTGTCGAGCGCCTTCGCGGCGGGCAGGTCGAAGCGCAGCGTCGCCTCGGCGGCCGGCATGGGCAGCACCTTGAGCGAGACTTCGAGAATCAGGCCGAGCGTACCGAGGCTGCCGGCCATCAGGCGCGAGACATCGTAGCCGGCGACGTTCTTCATCACCTGGCCGCCGAAGGTCAGCCGGCGGCCCTCGCCGTCGAGGATATTCACGCCGAGCACGAAGTCGCGCACGGCGCCGGCCGTGGCACGGCGCGGGCCGGACAGACCCGCCGCCACGACGCCGCCGAGGGTGGCATCGCCGCCGAAACCTGGGGGCTCGAAGGCGAGCATCTGCCGCCGTGTCGCCAGCGCCGACTTTATCTCCGCCAGCGGCGTGCCGCACTTCGCGGTGATCACCAGCTCGGTCGGATCAAAGTCGACGATGCCGGAATGGCCACGCGTGTCGAGGATCTCGCCGCGCGCCGCATTGCCGTGGAAATCCTTGCTGCCGCCGCCGCGGATGCACAGCGGGCCGGTCGCGCCGGCGATACGGTCGGCGAATTCCCGCGCCAGATCGCTCATGTCGCGGCCCATGCCGCTGCCGGGCCGCCCCAAGGCGGCATGCGCCCCCCCGTGGGGGGCAGCGAGCCGAATTTGCGAGCGTGGGGGGCCATCATTTCACGCTGCCGGTCAGCCGGTATTCGGAACAGCGCCGCGGCGTCGGTACCACCTTGCCCGGATTGAGCAAGCCCCGCGGATCGAAGGCCGCCTTGAGGGCACGGAAGGTCTCCAGTTCCTCGCGGCTGAACTGCACGCACATCTGCCGCACCTTCTCGATGCCGACGCCATGTTCGCCGGTGATGGTGCCGCCGACAGCCACCGACAACTCGAGGATGCGGGTGCCGAAGCCGGTGGCGCGCTCGAGCTCGCCGGGCACGTTGGCGTCGAACATGATCAGGGGGTGCAGGTTGCCGTCGCCGGCATGGAAAACGTTGGCGTAGCGCAGGCCGTATTCTTCCCCGAGCTCGGCGATGCGCGTCAGCACATGGGCCAGATGCTTGCGCGGGATGGTGCCGTCCATGCACAGGTAGTCGGGGGTGATGCGCCCCACCGCCGGAAAAGCGGCCTTGCGGCCGGCCCAGAATTTCAGGCGCTCGGCTTCGCTGCCCGACACGCGCAGGTCGCGCGCGCCCGCCGACTCGAGCACCCGGCACATGGCCGCGATCTCCTCGGCCACCTCCTCCGGCGTGCCGTCGGACTCGGCGAGCAGGATGGCCGCGGCGGAAAGATCGTAGCCGGCATGCACGAAGTCCTCGACGGCGGCGGTGGCCGGCTTGTCCATCATTTCCAGGCCGGCGGGAATGATGCCGGCGGCGATGATATCGGCCACGGCAACGCCGGCCTTGACGACGTCATCGAAGGAGGCCATCACCACCTGCGCCGCCCGCGGCTTCGGCGTCAGCCTGACCGTCGCTTCGAGCACCACGCCGAGCATGCCTTCCGAGCCGACCAGCAGCGCCAGCAGGTCGTAGCCGGGCGCGTCGAGCGCGCCGCCGCCGATCTCGACGATCGCGCCGTCGATCAGCGCCACGCGCAGCCTGAGAATGTTATGCACCGTGAGGCCGTACTTGAGGCAATGCACGCCGCCCGCGTTCTCGGCGATGTTGCCGCCGATGGTGCAGGCGATCTGCGAACTCGGATCGGGCGCGTAGTAAAGGCCGAAAGGCGCCGCCGCCTCGGAGATGGCGAGATTGCGCACGCCGGGCTGCACGCGAGCAGTGCGCGCCAGCGGGTCGATCTCGAGGATGCGCATGAACCGGGCGAGCGACAGCACCACGCCGTCGATGACCGGCGTGGCGCCACCCGACAAGCCGGTGCCGGCACCGCGCGCCACCACTGGCACGCCGTGTCGATGGCAGGCAACGAGGATGGCGACGACCTGGGCTTCGTCCTCCGGCAGCACCACCGCCAGCGGCAGTTGGCGATAGGCCGTGAGGCCGTCGCACTCGTAGGGCTTGATGTCTTCGAAGTCGGTGAGCAGTGCCGTCGCCGGCACGATGGCGCGCAGTTCGGCCAGCAGGCGCTGGCGAACCGCGGCGTCGATGGCGGCGAAATCCGGTTCGCGCTCTGCGCTGTATTCTCTTGGGTTCATCGGCGGAAATCGGCGGTTGCGATCGTCGATTATGCCGCTTAACGGCAGGACTGAGGGATGAGGGCCGAGGACTGAGTAAGGGCTGCTTTTCTCGGTCCGCATCGCTTGGCCCTCATCGCCGCTTTAGAGCGCGATGGGGGCGAGATCGTGGGTGCGCTGCTCGAGCTCGGCGTCGATGGCGCCGCCCACCTCGCGGAAGCGTTGCAGCATCTGTCCGGCCACGCCGCCCCAGTGCGCGGCGCCACGTGCCACCGCCTGCTCCAGCGCCTCGCGTCGGTCGTGCTCGACCCAGTCGGCGTAGGCCGCCACGAGCAACGGAAACAGCTCGCGCCGCATGCCGTCGAAGTTGGAGAACCAGAAGTGGATCGAACCGTGCGCGCCGCGCTCGAGCAGGCGCGGCAGGGTCGTCAGGCAGTCGGCCCAGTTGTCGCGCACCGCGCGAACGAGCAGTTCGGCGCGACGCTTCTTCAGGCCGGACAGCATGCCCTCCCATTCCGGGCCGAGTTGGCGGCCGGCCAGGAACTCGCCCTGTTCGTGCAGGATCAGGGTTTCGGTCTCGCCTTCGGTCATGCGCTCGAGCGCGCCGGCCGCGTCGTCGAAATAGCCATGGGCCGCCAGCGCCGACTGCATGGCGCCTGCCTGCCTCTTCATCGCCCAGGCCTCGGCCTTCTCCCACAGCCACTGCCGCAGCGCCTCTTGCCGCACGACGATGGTGTCGCCCTGCAGCGCGGCGGGAATGGCGGTGAGGTCGCGCGCGTATTCGCAGCCGCAGACCAGGACGCGCACCCCGTGCTCGCGCCTTCCGTCGGGCCGCCCCAAGGAAGGCGACGCCCCCCCGTGGGGGGCAGCGAGCGAATGCGAGCGTGGGGGGCCATCACTTAGATCGCGTCGAAGGCGGCCAAGGAAGAAATGCGGCTTGTGGAAGCGGCCGATGCCGGCGCCGTAGATCAGCCCCTCGGGCAGCAGGCGGCGATTGATGGCGGCGACATCGAAGGGTTCGACATGCGCGTCGTCGAACGGGATGGCCTCGAAGGCGGCATCCTCCAGCGTTTCCCACAGCGCCTCGCGCGCGGACAGCCACGACCCGACTTCGCCGCGCGGCGGCGTCGCGCCCGGCGGAATGCCGTGCTCCCAGCGGAAGAACTCGCGCATTTCGAGCAGGTAGACGCACAGCGTCATGCCGCGCGCATGGCGGGCGTCGGTGACGTGACAGTTGCGCTGCACGGCGTCGATCAGGCGGTCGAGCCGGGTCAGCGCCATCAGTCGCCTCCCGGTTGCCGCGGGGACGAGCGGCGGCGCCCCTGCCAGTGCGACACGCCCTGGACGATGCGCGAGAACGGCAGCGCATCGAGCGCCCCATACTCGGCCAGCGCCTTGCGGATCAGGCGCTGCACGTCGGGTGCCGGCGCCTCGGGATCGAGCACGTCCCTGAGGCCGGTGAGCCCGCCACACTGAATTCTCATGACCATGGCGTGCGGCAGGATGCGCGCCGCCTGCTTGAGCTTGAGGGCGAAGACCGACTTCTCGCGCAGCAGCCCCGCCAGTTGGCCACAGATCGCGCGCGCCAGCGGATCGGTGCAGGCGACGGTCTCGCGCTCGGCGAGCAGGTGCCGCGCCGAGAGATCGCAAACCACGCAGAGCGACAGCAGCGCCTTCTCGAAGATGCAGGGCAGGCGATTGATCTCGCCGCGCGCCGACTTGTAGGCGGTCTCGTCCATCGGCCCGGGACTCAGTGATTACCAGTCGTCGCCGGTGAGCGGCTCGGCTTCGCGCACGCTCATCAGCGCCTCTTCGGCCTGCAATTCGTTCTCGCCGAAGACGACCTTGATTGCCATCTTGGTCAGGTCAGCTTCCTTGCGCATGCGCTTGGCCTCGCTTGACGCGTCCTTGAAGGCATCGAACTGGGTGATCTTCTCGAAAATCTTCACCGGTCCGGTGGGAATGCGGTAGATGTAGTAGGGCATGGTTCCCTCTTTTTGCGGAATGGATTACTCGACGTAGCGCTTGGCGGCCTTGCGGCGACCGGGCTTGCTTTTCTGGATGATGACGCCGCGAACGGGTTCGAGATCGGGAATCTCGGCGGCGGGGTAGGCCGGATTGAGCGGCCGCAGCAACCACTGCTCGCCGTGCTTCACCAGTTGGCGAAAAATGTGCTCGTCGTTGAGCCAGGCCAGAACAAAGGAGCCGTCGGTGGCCAGTCCCTCGGGTTCGATGATGATGATGTCGCGCTCGACGAACTCGGGCTCCATGCTGTCGCCGAGCACCATCAGCGCAAACGGCTCGGCGGCGGCGCAGGCCGACATCTCGTCCGCGTCCTCGGCGGCGATGATGGGGATGATTTTCTTTTGTGCCATGTCAGTCTTCCAGCCAGCGAACAAGATAGTACAAATTGAAGCCCTCCGAGGAGCGCGACGGCCCCATCACCTCGGCGGCGTGGAGGTTATTCGCGGGGTCGGCGGCGGCGAGCGCGGCTTCGGCAGTGGCCACCGGCGTCACGACGTTCTCGGCGAAGCGCTTGCGCGAGCCGCGCTTGACGTTGACAACGGCATAGCGGGCCTGCACCAGCCGCGGCGCCTCGGCATCGAGATAGACGCCACCTTTCATGTCAGCCTCCTGCCGGGCCGCCCCAAGGGAGGCTGCGCCCCCCCGTGGGGGGCAGCGAACGAATGTGAGCGTGGGGGGCTCATGATTGCCCCCTTAGCGTTCGGATATGAACGAGCAGCGGCTCGAACAACGGTTCGAGATGCCGCCGCATCAGCGGCCCCACCGCCGTCGTCCGGGTCAGGATCGGCTCGGCATCGGCATTGGAGAGGCGCGAGAGCGCGCTCATCGCCGCGGCCTCGCGTCGCAGTTCATCCGGAATGCCGGCCATGGCCGCGGCCGCGCGCACCGGGGCAAAGTAGGCGCCGAGGATATCGAGCAGCAGATAGACGGCCTCGTGCGCCGGCGGCTTTTCCAGCGCCATCTCGGCCGCGCGCAGAAAGCTCTGGCCGCTGGGCGCGTAACAGCGCGCGAGCTGGCGCGCCCAGCCATCGCCGGCGGCAGCCTGCGCCGCGACCTCGCCTGGCAGGGGGCGTTCCCCTTCCGTCGGCAGGGCATCGGGACGATGTTCGAGAAAGCCGAGGAAGTAATGCGGGCGGCGCTTGGCCTTGGCCCACAGCTGCTCGCTCGCGGCGGCATCGAGCAGGTCGGCGCCGATCACGGCGCGGATGGAGTTCATGGCCTGGATCGGGTCTTCCTCGAAGGGCAGGTGCTCGATGAGGAAATCGGCCAGCACCTTGCCCATCGCGCCCTCGCACACCGCCCGGTGGGCCAGCATGTCGCGCGCCACCTCCATGGTCGGCAGCGCCCACCAGGCGCGGCGGGCGATCTCGTCGGTCAAAGTCGGCGCCAGCGCCACGGCGGTCACTGCCTCGGGTTCGCCCAGCTTCAACATCGCCGCCAGATTCTGCGGGCTGGTCTGGCCCATGCGCGTCCACCGCCGCAGATGCACCGGATAGCCGCCGGGCGAGCCCAGCGCATGGCCGCCAAGCAGCTCGCGCACGCGCATCGCATACAGGTCGGGGCGGCAGTTGCGATGCAGGGCGACCCTGGCCTCGCCCCTGGGCGTCAGCGCATGGAGCGTCATCGCGCCCTCGTCGATGCGCACGGCGTGGAGTTCGCCGGCGAGCAGGACGTTGAGGCGCAGCGCATCCTCGGGAGATAGATCGGGTTTCATGCCGCTGCGAAATCAGTAAGGGCCGAGGAAGCGACTGCCGTTGAAGTGGATCAGGTGGCTCGGCGCGTCGGCGACCCAAGCCTCGGTTTCCCATGAGATGGTGCCGAGGTACTTGTTCAGCACGCGCCGATCAGGGAAGGCCGACACGAAGACCAGGCCCGCACTGCTGCCGGAGAACAGTCGCGCCAGCTCTTCGTGGCGCTTGGCGTCAACGGGGCCGTGGCTGATCACAGCCTCGACCAGCACAAGCCAGTTCTTCTCCGGGAAGTGGATAACCACATCCGGCATCTTGCCGTGGTTGTCGACCGTCACGCCAATCCGCGTGAGCAGGGCATCGTCGAAATAGCCCCACTTGTCACCCGTGTCTCCGACGTAGACCAGCCTCCCGCCCGGCACGAAGCGCGCGGCAAACTGCTCGATGATCTTGCGGATCAGTTCCGAGTGCTCGCCGGCCGACAACCTGATCTCCTGGCCTCCGCCGATGCGGACCGGCACGCGCTGCATGTCGCGCTCGCGCGCGTAGCGCTGCGCAAGCGTCGGGCGGGTCGCCAGCCATGCCGTCAGGCGCCTTCGATAATCGTCGCTGCCGTGGGACCGCAGGACTTCGAGCAGTGCGGGTTCGATGCCATAGACGGCGCCGGGGCTATTGACTGGGCGATCGGGCTTGTCCGGGTTGTACAGGGCAATCCCGGCGGCGGCGAACTGATGCATCGTTTGCCGGCGAAAAGTCTCGCGGGTGTTGGGCGCATAGTCCCGCTTGTAGGACTCGCGACTCCAATCCATGATCGGCGTAATACCCAGCAAGGGGCTCTGCGCATCCTTCCACGCCTTGCGCGGACCGAGGTTCAGCAGCGCAAGCAGGCACAGGGCGCTGCGCTCGTTCTGCTGCTGGCGCGGCATGCCGAGGTCGGCGAGCAATTTCAGTGCTTCCGCCAGACGCCTTGGGATACTAGCCATATCGTTCTGTCTCCCGGAGATGGGCGTCGATTTCGGACTGGGTCAACCGCTTGCCGTCCGCGAAGCGGCCGAACTCCTTCAGCTTGTCACGCGACGGGTACTGCATTTGCCGCAGGTCGGTGGCATTGACCTGGGTATGCCCCGAGAAGACGCGAAAGCAACTATCGACAATCGTCGAGTTCAGGAAGAGCGCCAGGCCAAGCGCGGTTTCCCGGTCAACGCCGTGCTTGCCCACATGGAAGACGTTGAGGTGATTCTCAAAACCGATCCACGGCGCGGGAAGCCGGGCCGGATCGACAACGAAGGCAACGACCCGTCTGTTTTCCTCCTTGGCCGAAAAGCGTTTGGTCAACACGTACCAGCCCGCGGGCATCAGCCATTTTCGTGTGGCGTCGTTGGCGACGAGGGCATTCGGCTTTTTCCGGTGCGCAACAGGAAATGTCAGCTGGCGCTCGGGAAAATGATGAGCGTAGAGCAGCGGCGCCGCGTCCGGCGTCAGATCGGCCCGACAGTACTCGCGCAAGCGGAAATCGACCACCGGGCCGGTGCAGACCTCAAGGCCGATCTCCGACAGACTATGCGAGAACAGTTCGGATTCGATTCCTGCCGCTCCGTTCGACGTGGGAATGTGGATGAATCGTTCGGCGTCGCCGGGTTTCACGATCCGGTCGAACGAGAATGAATGGGCCTCGTAGTCGGCAAAACTTGGGTCACGGCAATGGCTGACGGCCACGTCGCCCTGTTCGCCGTTCCTGCACAACTTGATGATGATGTTTTCCTGCAGCACATCGTCGTCGCCGAAGGCTTTGTCGCGCGCCTCGAAAACATGGATGTGGCGGATGGCGCAATGTCGCGTCAGCAATTCGCGGAACGGCCGGTAGTAGGTGCCATTACAGAAAGAGCGCGGAATGATGGCGACAATCTCGCCGCCAGGCTCCATGAGCAGAATGGCGAGGGCAAGAAATGCGGTGTAGAGATTGACGGTCTCGATGCCGGCCTTGCGCAGCAGGAGGCGGTGGCGGCTGTTGGCGCCGATCTTGCGGTAAGGGGGATTGAGAATCGCATGGGTGAACCGAGGGCCGGTACCCATGGTCAGATTCCAGACCGAATCCTCGATGAAATCCCCCTCATGGATATTCACGGCAACATCGCTTCGCCCCGCGGTCCGTTGCGCCAGGGTATCGGCCAGGTAGCGGCGCAGCGTGGGATCGACCTCCCATGCATCGGCCAGAAGCGGACTGTTCGCATGGCGGCTCAGGAACGCGGCGGTAAGGGAACCTATGCCGGCGCCGGCGTCCAGCAGGCGAACCGGCGCACGCACCGGATCGAACAACCCGGCCATGAATGCCGCGATGCCGTCCGGGGTCATGTACTGACCCAGTTCGGTCCGGCGCACGGGATCGAGTCGGCCGCTCGCTTCGCGGCGCACCGCGTCAACCGTCATGGAGTTCACTGTCCGTTCCCCGGCGTCTTGTGAGAAGTGAGTATTATCCGATCCTTGTACGCATGCCGCTCAATTCAATTGGATCCGGCGGCCCCACGGTACGAGGGCCTTGCCCTTGATTAGCCAAAGGACCGGGTAGTTGGGGGCGACCTTGGGAAATTCACCCTCGGCGTCGGTGAAATAGACCAATGCGTCCGGATGCCCGCCGTTCTGCTCGACCCAGTCGAACACCGGGGCGAAGGCAGTGCCACCACCGCCCTCGAACTGGCGCGGCAGGCGAAATTCCTCCCACGGTTCGCAGATCCACGGCGTGTCGGCGTGCAGGTCGGAATCGCAGGCAAGCAGCGTGATGCGCACCGGCAGCGTGCCCTTGATGGCGTTGAGCTCGCCGACAAACTGGGCGAGGTCGGCGGCGGCGATCGAGCCCGAGGTATCGAGCGCGACGTAGATCTCGCCGGAATGGTTGCGCAGGCTCGGCCAGATCACGTCGCCCTCGCGGCGGGAGGGCCTTAACCATGTGTAGTCGTCGCGCGCGGCCTGCGACAGGTACTGCGCCAGCGCGGCGCGCCACGATACCTGCGGCGCCAGCGCCGTATCGGTCAGCCGCGCCAGGTTGCCCGCCAGCTTGCCGGCCTCGCGCGCGCGCTGCGCGGCGGCGGCGAGATGGCGCTGCCACTGGTTCCGCAACTGCTCCTTTTCCTTGGCGGACAGCGGCGGCGGCGGGCCATCCGGGCCGTCAGGCGTCGCGCAAAAATAACATGACTAAGTATTCTTCCGTGTTGGCAAGACCGCATAGTTCCAGTCGCCGTGAAACTTATCCAATTTGAGATTGAGGGAGGCCAACTCTGCATCGGTGATCTTGATGCCGGTCGGGTACTT
>JAUYFI010000103.1 GCA_030691075.1 Sulfurisoma sp.
GGGCAGCGCAGCCCGGACGGCCGCCTGCATGATTTTCGTCCCGGCGTCGGCCGGCTGCTGGCGCGCTTTCCGCTGCGCGTCATCCCACTGCACATCGGCGGCAGCTTCGCCGCCATGCCGACCGGCAAACACTGGCCGCGCCGCGTCCCCATCGTCATTCGCTTCGGCGCACCCATCGACCCGCGGGCACTAGTTCCGGACCTGACTGCTGCGGACGCCCCGGAGCGCCTCGCCCTGGCCCTGCAACAGGCGGTAGCCGGCCTGGAAGCGCTACGGCGCAAGCCGCCCGAGGACGCCCCATGAGACGCCTGCCCGGCAGCGTCAGGTTGAACCGGCAAAAAGCAGGCTGAACCCGCGCCGCGTCAGGCGCTCTTTCACATTTCCGCCGCCGTGGTTCGTGGCGGCACCTGTTCCGCGCCGCTTGCCGGCGCTTCGGCGCCGAGCAGGCGCGCTGCCTTGGCGGCCTGCTGCACGGCGCGGTGGATGGAGCTGGCGGCGCGCAAGCGGGCATCCATGTTCGCCACCGGCAGGCGGCCCTGGGCGCCCGCCTCCAGGAGTTCCGTTTTCAGCATCTGATAGCCCCCTTCCAGGCTGTGCAAGCCGGTTTCGACATCGGCGCCATGCGCCGGCTTCCCCTCGGGGTCAACGCGGGAAAACAGCCTCGTCGCCTGATCGAGAAAGCTGCCGCCTGCTTCGATCAGCGCCGGCAGGGGCGTTTCGCGCGCGGCGGCGGCGGCCTCCATGGCCAGTTCCGCCACCGCTTCGTAGTAGCGGGCCACGCGCAGGATATGCGGCAGGCGCCGGGCGCTGTCCTGCGACATGCCGGCCCGGTTCAGGCGGGCGATGAAGTCGGCGATCTCCTGATTCAGCCGCGCCACGATCTGCTGGTCTTTCGCCAGTTTGTCCTGGGCGGCGCCGGCCATGGCCTCGCGCATCATGCGCAGGGCGATGCCACCCATGCGCCGCACTTCCCGCTCCAGGGCATCCAGCGCCAGGGCCGGCACCGCCGCGACGTTGCTGTCCAGGTAGCGAGGCCGGGCCTCGTCTTCCTCGGCGGCGCGGAAGCGCCCTTCCAGAAACCGGGTCATGCTCTCGGCGAGAGGCCAGACCAGCACCACGCCAAGCAGGTTGAAGGCGGTGTGAAACAGGGCCAGTTGGGCAGCCGGCGCCGAGTCCAGCTCCAGCGCTTCACCCGCCATGCCGATGGCCGATACCAGCCAGGGCAGCAGCGCCAGCGCCACGGCGCCGGTCAGGAGATTGAACAGGATGTGGGCCGCGGCGGCCCGTTTGGCGTTGGGCGTGGCGCCGATGGAAGCGATCAGCGCGGTGGCCGTGGTGCCGATGTTGGCGCCGATGACCACGGCTGCTGCGCCCTGGGGTGTGAGCAGGCCGCCTTGGGCGGCGGTCAGCGCGATGGCCAGGGAGGCGCTGGAAGACTGCATCAGCACGGTGAGCGCGATGCCGATCAGCACCTGCACCAGGGTTTCCTTGACGCCTTCTCCTTGCGGCAGCCTGAAATCCGTGGCCATGCCGGAGAAGGATTCCTTCAGCATGTCGATGCCCAGGAACAGCACGCCGAATCCCGCCAGCGCCTGTCCCAGCGCGCCGCGCCGGTTGCCGCTGCCGGTCAGGCGCAGCGCCATGCCGATGCCGATCAGCGGCAGCGCCAGCACCTCGATCTTGAACTTCAGCCCGACCAGCGCCACCAGCCAGCCGGTCATGGTGGTGCCGACGTTGGCGCCGAACAGCACCCACATGGACTGCCCCAGCGTCAGCAGTCCGGCATTGACGAAGCCGATGGCGGCCACCGTCACCGCGCTGGAAGACTGCACCAGGGCCGTCACCAGCACGCCCGAAGCCAGCCCGCGCAAGCGGGTTTTGGTGGAATGGGCGAGGATGCGCTCCAGCGCCGGGCCGGCGGCCAGCTTGAGGCCGTCGGTCATCAGCCCCATGCCGAGCAGGAACAGGCCGATGCCGCCGAGCAGGCCGCCGGCTGTGGTCCAGGCGCTCATTTCAGCTCTTCCCGGCGTTTCGCGCCACGCCGGTGCAAGGCCGCCTTGGCCAGCAGGTGGGCGGTCACCGGCGCGGTGATGAAAAGGAAGACCATCACCGTGATCTCGTGCAGGCTGAAGCCGGGCTGGGTGGCGCTGAAGTAGAGGGCCGAAGCCAGCACCATGGCGCCCACGCCCAGGGTGGTGGCCTTGGTGGGGCCGTGCAGGCGGGTGAAGAAATCCGGCAGGCGGGCCAGCCCCACCGAACCCAGCAGGGCGAACACGGCGCCCAGCAGGATCAGGGCGGAGACGGTGAATTCGGTGACGATGCTCATTCGATGAGGTCTCCGCGCAGCAGATATTTGCACAGCGCCATGGTGCCGACGAAGCCCATGGCGGCCAGTATCAGCGCCGCCTCGAAATAGGCGCTGCTGGCGGCGCGGATGCCGAACAGCACCAGCAGCGCGATGGCGTTGATGGTCAGCGTATCCAGCGCCAGAACGCGGTCGGTGGCGTCCGGCCCGCGCACCAGGCGCCAGAGATTGAGGGCCATGGCCAGCCCGATGAGCGCGAAACCGATTTCGATGGCGAGAGTCAACATGCGAATATCTCCTTGAGCGGCACCTCGTAGCGCTGCTTGATTTCCCGGATCAGGGCACCGGGATCGGGCGCGTCGAGCGCATGCAGGCTGAGCACCCAACGCTCCTGATCGACGTCGATGGACACGGTGCCCGGCGTGAGCGACACGATACTGGCAAGGATGGTAGCGACGAAAGGATCGCGCAGATCCAGCGGCACCTCGACAAAGGCCGGTTCGAGACGGGCAAGCGGGCCGGCCACGCGGCGCGCCACGGCCCAGTTGGCGACAACGATGTCCACGGCTACCCGCGCCGCGAGCCTCAACGCCGTGCCGGGGCGGGCGAGGCGCGGTGCGTCGGGCCAGAAGGGCCGCGTAACGAAAGGGAGCGCCAGCGCCAGCAAGGCGCCCAGCAACAGCATGCCCGGCGAGGCGGCATTGGCGAGCGCGGCCCACAGCAGGAAGATGGCCGCGGACAGGGCGGGGCGGGGCAAAATACGCCGCATCATGGCCGGGTCTCCCGTGTGATGGAATGCTTATCCGTGCCCAATACGCCGTTGATATAGGCGCCCGGGGCATGCAACTGGGCTGCCGCGCGCGACGCGTAATCCGCCACCGGCCGGGCGAAGAGCGCCAGCAAGGGGCCGGCGGCGACCAGCAGCAAAACGGCCGCGCTGCGCTGCCAGGCAATTGCCGGGGTGACAGGGGGCAGCATATCCGGCTTGCGCCGCCAGAACAGGCGGCTGCCGGCCCTGGCCAGGGCCGCCATGATCAGGAAGCCCGCCGTCAGCAAAACGGCCCAGATTGCCGGACCCGCGACGGCTTCCCGGAGTACGGAAAGCAGCATGAGCTTGCCGAGGAAGCCGGAAAAGGGCGGCAGCCCGGCCGCGCTGATGGCGGCCAGAAAAAAGCCCAGCGCCAGCCAGGGCGCATGGAACGCCGGCCCGGGTTTTATGGCATCGGCGACATTCCCGCGCCGCTCGGCGATCAATTCCGCCAGCAGGAAGAAGGCCGCGCCAATGAAGGTGGACTGGAACAGGTAATACAGCGCCGCGGCGGTGATGTCCGCCTGCGCATGGGCGGGCGCCACCAGCAGCGTGCCGGCGGAGGCCAGCACCAGCCAGGCGGCGAAATAACGCAGCCGGGTGGCGGCGAGTGCGCCCAGGGCGGCAAACAGGACCGTCGCCAGCGCCAGCGGCACCAGCCAGCCGGCCAGCAGGTCGGCCATCGCCGCTGCCGGAGCGAAGGCCACGGCCTGTACCCGCAGGATGGCGACAATGCCGACCTTGGTCATGATAACGAACAGCGCCGCCACCGGCGCACCGGCGGCGGCATAGGCGTGGGGCAGCCAGAAGGACAGGGGCAGCAGCGCCGCCTTGAGGGTGAACACGGCAATCAGCAGCGCGCCCGCCAGCCTTGCCAGGGCGATGTTGTGTTCCAGGGTTTGCAGGCGCAGCGCCACGTCGGCCAGGTTGAGGGTGCCTAGCGTCCCGTAGAGCAGCCCCAGGGCGATCAGGAACAGGGCCGATCCGGCCAGATTCAGCACCACGTAGGCCAGCCCGGCGCGGGTGCGCGCCAGTCCGCCGCCATGGGCCAGCAGCGCGTAGGAGGCGAGCAGCATCACCTCGAAAAAGACGAACAGGTTGAACAGGTCGCCGGTCAGGAAGGCGCCCTGGATGCCCATGATCTGCAACTGGAACAGCGGATGGAAGTGCCTTCCGCGGTTGTCGAAACCGGCTGTCGCGTAGAGCAGCGCCGCGCCCGCCAGCAGCGCGGTGAGCAGGGACATGGCGGCGGCCAGGCGGTCTACAGCCAGCACGATGCCGAAAGGCGCCGTCCAGCCGCCCAGGGCGTAAACCAGCATTGCGCCGCCATCCGCCAGTTGCACCAGCCAGGCTGCGGCGATGATGCCGAGCAGAGCCGCGGCCAGCCCGATTCGGCGCTGGAAAGACAGCCCGCCGCCCGCCAGTTGCAGCAGCGCCGCCGCAAAGGGAATCAGGATGGGGAGGATGGCGGCATGGGCGCTCATGGTTTCATCCGCCCATCCACATGGTCATCGCCGCTCTCGGCCAGCGCGCGCAGCGCCAGCATCAGCAGGTAGGCGGTCATGCCGAAGCCGATGACGATGGCGGTCAGCACCAGGGCCTGTGGCAGCGGGTCGGTGTAGGCTGCGCCAGCCTGTATCAGGGGGGGCGCATCCAGCCTCAGCCGTCCGCTGGCGAAGAGAAACAGGTTCACTCCGTAGGACAGCAGGGTCAGGCCCAGCACCACCGGGAAGGTGCGCGCGCGCAGGAGCAGGAACACCCCGCAGGCGGTGAGCATGCCGATGGCGATGGCGACAACGGCTTCCATCAGGCGGCCTCTCCACACTTTTCAGGAAAGCCGTGTCGCGACAGGCGGCCCAGCTGCGCCAGCACCATCAGCACCACGGTCACCACCACGACATACACGCCGAGGTCGAACACCATGGCCGAGGCCAGCTCGATCTCGCCGATCAGCGGCAGGGCGGCATGGCCGTGGGCGCTGGTGAGGAAGGGCCGGCCGAACAGCCAGCTTGCCGCGCCGGTTCCACCGGCAAGCAGCAGCCCCAGCGCCAGCAGTTTCGCTTTGTGGCGGGGCAGGCGCGGCTGGGCGAAGTCGATGCCGCTGGCCAGGTATTGCAGGACCAGCGCCACGCCGGTGACCAGGCCGGCGACGAAACCGCCTCCCGGCAGGTTGTGGCCGCGCAGCAGAATGAAGACCGATACCGCCAGCGCCAGCGGCAGCAGCGGGCGCATCAGCATGGACAGGAACAGCGGGTGGCGCTCCCTGGCCCAGGGCCGGCCGTCGCTATCGCGCCCGGGCGCGGTGAGCGCCAGCCGGTCCAGCAGCGCATGGGCGGCCAGGCCCACCATGGCCAGCACGGTGATTTCGCCCAGGGTATCGAAGCCGCGGAAATCCACCAGGATCACGTTCACCGCGTTGGCTCCCCCGCCCCCCGGCAGCGACTGGGCGAGATAGAAGCCGGAAATCGTCTCGAATGGCGAGGTCATCATGGCGAAGGATGCCGCCCCCAGACCCGCGCCGGCGCCAACGGCCAGCGCTGCATCGCGCGCCAGCCTCGGGCCGGAATCCTCGGCTGGCGTGGTCTGGGGCAGGTAATGCAGCGCCAGCAACAGCAGCACGATGGTGACCACCTCCACCGCCAGTTGGGTCAGCGCCAGATCCGGCGCCGAGAAGCGCACGAAGGCGAGCGCCACGACCAGGCCGACGACGCTGGCGAACACGATGGCGGTGAGCCGCTGCCGGTGCAGCAGGGTTGCGCCCAGTGCGCCCACGATCAGGGTAGCCAGGGCCGCGAAAGCAGCGGCGTCGGCAGGCTGGTATGCCGCGGCGGCAACTGCCGGCGGCCCCGAGAGCCAGGCCCAGCCGCCAAGGCTCAGCACGAAGACGATGAACAGCGCCAGGTAACGTTGCAGGGAGCTATTGTCCAGCCAGTTCACAATGCTGTGTGCGAGGGACGTCAGGCCTTCGTAAAAGCGCTCGAAGGCGATGTGGGCATGGACCGACGGCAGGCGGTCGTGGAGGGCGAAAAGCGGCTTGCGCAGCGCATAGAGAGTGATGCCGCCCGCCAGCGCCACCAGGCTCATGACGAAGGGCAGGTTGAAGCCGTGCCATACCGCCAGCTCGAAGGCCGGCAGGGGGGCTTGCAGCGCTGCGCCGGCCGCAGCGCCGAGCAGGGGCGCGACGCTCCATTGCGGGAAGATGCCGACCAGCAGGCACAGCACCACCAGCACCTCCACCGGCGCGCGCATCCAGCGCGGCGGCTCGTGGGGCTGGCGCGGCAGGTCGATGGGATCGCCGTTGAAGAACACGTCGTGGATGAAGCGCGACGAATAGGCCACGGCGAGCATGCCCGCCAGCGTGGCGAACAGCGGCAGCAGCCAGCGCATCTCCTCGAACACCGGATGGCCGACCGTTTCGGTAAAGAACATCTCCTTGCTGAGAAAGCCGTTCAGCAGCGGCACCCCGGCCATGGAAGCGGCGGCGACGATGGCCAGCGTGGCGGTGATCGGCATGAACTTGAACAGCCCGTTCACCCGCCGCATGTCGCGCGTGCCGCATTCGTGATCGACGATGCCGGCGGCCATGAACAGGGAGGCCTTGAAAATGGCATGGTTGATGATGTGGAACACGCCGGCCACCACCGATAGCGGGGTGTCGAGCCCGAATAGCAGCGTGATCAGGCCGAGGTGGCTGATGGTGGAATAGGCCAGCAGCCCCTTGAGATCGTAGCGGTGAAAGGCCGTGTAGGCCGCATACACCAGCGTGACCGCCCCCACGCCGCTGACCAGCCAGAACCACAGGCCGCTGCCCGCCAGCGCCGGATGCAGGCGCGCCAGCAGAAACACGCCGGCTTTCACCATGGTGGCCGAATGCAGGTAGGCGGATACCGGCGTCGGGGCCGCCATGGCGTTGGGCAGCCAGAAATGAAAGGGGAACTGGGCCGATTTGGTGAAAGCGCCGAGCAGGATCAGGATCAGCATCGGCGCATACAGGCTGTGTTCGCGGATCCGTTCTCCCTCGGCCAGCACCACGGAAAGCTCGTAGCTGCCGGCGATGTGGCCGAGCAGCAGCACCCCGGCCAGCAGCGCCAACCCGCCGCCGCCAGTGACCGCCAGCGCCATGCGGGCGGCGATGCGCGACTCGCGCTGCTCGCGCTTGTAGGCGATGAGCAGGAAGGACGAAATGCTGGTGACCTCCCAGAACACCACCAGCAACAGCAGGTTCTCGGACAGCACGACGCCGAGCATGGCCGCCATGAACAGCAGCAGCAAGGTGTAGAAACGCCCGAGACGGTCGCCGTGATTGGAAATTTCGCGAAGCGATTCGTTTGCCCCCTCGCCCGCTTGTCTCGCCGGATTGAGCGGCTTTGCCGCCAATCCCGGCGGGGACACTCCTTGCGGGTGCGGGAGAGGGTTGGGGTGAGGGAGGCGGACGTGTCCGCCCGGCAGATAGTAATAGGCGTAGAGCACCACCAGCAGGCCGATACCGAGAATCAGCAGGCAGAAAAGCAGCCCCAGTCCGTCGAGCCGGAAGGCCAGATCGAGGCCGTAGCCGGGCAGCCATGCATAGGCCGTCACCAGCGCTTCTCCCGCCAGCACGGCAGGTATCAGGGGGGCGAGCAATGCCAGGCAGCCCGCCATGACCCCGGCTGCGCCCAGGGCACCCATTCCCCTGCCGAATCGGGCCAGCAGTGCGGGGATGAGGCAGCCGATGAAGGCGCTTGCAACGATCAGTGGCAGCAATGAAGTTTCGGACATGGGGGGGCGGGGAAAACTGGCGTGTGATGGCTATGGTAACATCAAACAACAGAGTCAGCCGGGTAGGGTGGGCAAACGGTTTTTTCAGGTTAAACGATGTATGGCGCAAAGCAGAAAGGCAAAAACATGATCTGGCACGAGCTCATCCAGGCGCGGCAGGACGATCCGGCATGATGGAGTTCTGGCTCTGCTTCGTGCCCCTGTTCGTGGCGGTGGACGCTATCGGCGTTCTGCCCGCGTTCCTCACCCTGAGCCAGGGCATGGAGCCGCCTCAGGTGCGTCGGGCGATCTATCACTCGGTGGCCACCGCCACCGCGGTCGCGCTGGTCTTTCTCGCCTTGGGCACGGCGATCCTGGACCTGCTCGGCATCACCGTGGCCGATTTCATGGTGGCGGGCGGCATCCTCCTGTTCGTGCTGGCGCTGGGCGATTTGCTGGCGAACGAGAAGCTCCAGCGCCGCGTCGATGCGGACAGTCTGGGCGCCGTTCCTCTGGGCGTGCCGCTGATCACCGGACCCGCCGTACTCACCACCTCGATGCTCCTGCTCAACCAGTACGGCGCGGGCTGGACTGCGGCGGCGATCGTCGCCAATATCCTGATCGCGGGCATCGTGTTCCGCTTCGCCGGAACCATCAGCCGGGTGCTGGGGCGGGTGGGCGAAAAAATCGTTTCGAAAATCGCCATGCTGCTGCTCGCCGCCATTGCCGTAATGATGGTGCGCAAGGGGGTCGAGGCTTTCATAGTGGCGGGCGTTGCTGGCGCGTAGGCGCTGGAGTCGTTTACAGGTAGGCCAATCGTCCGGGAGGCTGGCATGAACAATGTTTTTTTCGAGTTCGCAGGCCTGCTGCTGATCTCGGCGCTTGCCGGGGCAATTGCAGTCCGCTTGCGTCAACCGCTGATCATCGCCTTCATCGCGGTGGGCATCCTGTCCGGCCCTGCCGCGCTGGGATGGGTTACCGCTCACGACCAGATTGATCTGCTGGCACAGTTGGGTGTGACGTTGCTGCTGTTTGCCGTCGGTTTGCGGCTGGACCTGCACATCATCAAGAATCTGGGGCCTGTGGCCCTGGCCACCGGCATCGGCCAGATCGTGTTCACCACCGTGTTCGGCTACCTGATCGCGTCAGCGCTCGGCATGGCGCCGCTGACCGCGCTATACGTGGCGGTGGCGCTGACCTTTTCCAGCACCATCATCATCGTCAAGCTGCTCTCCGACAAGCGCGAGCTCGACTCGCTGCATGGCCGCATCGCCGTGGGCTTCCTGATCGTGCAGGACATCGCCGTGGTGGTCGCGATGATGCTGATGGGGGCGACCCGGATGGGCGCGGGCGGGGATGGACTGGGTGCGGCGTCGCTGTCCTTGCTGCTCAACCTCGTCCTGGTGTTCCCGGTGCTTGCGCTGCTGATGCGCTACGTCCTGCCGCGCGTGCTTCATCTGCTGGCGCGCTCGCAGGAACTCCTGCTGCTGTTCGCCATCGCCTGGGGTGTGGCGGCCGCGGTGGTGGGCGATCAGGCCGGTTTCGGCAAGGAGGTCGGCGCCTTCCTCGCCGGTTTCTCGCTCGCCTCCAGTGTCTACCGGGAGGCGATCAGCGCGCGTCTCACCGGCATCCGCGACTTCCTGCTGCTGTTTTTCTTCATCGACCTCGGCGCCAAGCTGGATTTTTCCGCCCTCGGCGCCGACCTGCCCGCAGCGGCGCTGCTGTCCCTGTTCGTGCTGATCGGCAACCCGCTGATCGTGATGGCGATCATGGGTTACATGGGCTATCGCAAGCGCACCGGATTCCTGGCCGGACTCACGGTGGCGCAGATCAGCGAATTCTCCGTAGTGTTTGTCGCCATGGGCGTCAGCCTGGGCCATATCGGCACCGGCACGCTCAGCATGGTGACGCTGGTCGGGTTGGTCACCATCGCCTTGTCTTCCTACATGATCCTCTATTCCGGGACGCTTTACTCCTATTGCGCACCGTGGCTTGGCCGGTTCGAGCGCAGTAACCCGTTCCGCGAACTGGCGGTGGAGAGGCAGGCCGGCACGACAGTCGAGGCGGACGTCATCGTGTATGGCCTGGGACGCTATGGCAGACGTCTGGCCGAGCGCCTGAAAGAGCAGAATTTGCGCGTGCTGGGGGTGGATTTCGACCCGGAAGTCGTCAGAAGCTGCCGCCGGCATGAAATGGACGTGCGCTTCGGCGATGCCGAAGATCCCGCCTTCCCGGAAACCCTGCCACTCGGCGGTGCACGCTGGGTGGTGAGCACTGTGCCACAGCTGGAATTGAACCTGGCGCTATTGGGCGCGCTGCGCCACCACGGGTACGCCGGGCGCGTTGCCCTGACCGCCCACAACGACCGTGACGCCAGGCGCCTCGCCCAAGCTGGTGCTGACAAGGTGCTTTTCCCGTTCGATGACGCGGCGGATTTCGCGGCGGGCGTCATTGAAAAGGAAACCCTGAAAAAGGAGACTGAATCATGACCACAATGAAGCGAATAGTGGCGGGCACCGACCTGTCCTGGTACGCGGGCCGCGCCGAAACCCGTGCGGCCATGCTGGCGCGCGAACTGGGCGGCGCGGAACTGGACCTGGTGCACGTCATTGGCAGCATGGGGCTGGAATTGTTGCGCCATCTGCTCCCCCAGCCCCCCGTGCTAACCGAGCGGAGGCTGATCGATTCGGCCAGTAAACAACTCGCCAAACTGGCGCGCGAGCTTGCCAAAAAGCACCACATTGCGGTCACGCCTGTCGCCGAAATCGGACACGTCCATGAAGAGATCGTGCGCCACGCCGAGGCCGTCGACGCCGGCCTGGTGGTGCTGGGCGCCCACGGCGGCAGCTTCGTGCGCGAGCTGTTTCTCGGCTCCACCGCCGAGAAGGCGCTGCGCAAGCTGTCTCGCCCGGTGCTGATCGTCAGGCGCGAGCCGCGCGGCCCGTACCGCAACGTACTGGTGCCGGTGGACTTTTCCGAACCCTCCCGGCGCGCCGCACAGATGGCCTTGCGCATCGCCCCGCAGGCCGGAATCACCCTGCTGCATGCGTTCGAGGTGCCGTTCGAGGGCAAGCTGCGCTTTGCCGGGGTAAGCGATGAAACCATCCAGTCCTGCCGCGCCGAGGCGCGCGAACAGGCGAACAGCGCCATGCGGCAATTCGTTTCCGGATTGGAGTCCGGCGCTGACCGGGTATCTCACTCGGTAGAGTTCGGTTATGCGCCTAGCGTGATCAGGGAAAAGGCGGAAACCATCGAGCCCGATCTGATCGTCATGGGCAAGCACGGCCAATCCGAATGGGAAGACACGCTGTTCGGCAGCGTGACCAAGCATGTCATTCGTGAAGCCGGCTGCGACGTGCTGGTGGTCAGCCCGGAGCGCTAGTGTAGTGTTGCACGCTAAACGGCATGGCCGCTGACGATTCCGGAAGGCCGCAATGAAGTGAGCGCCTCAATAATGCCTTCGTAAATAACGAACAACTCATAAATAATATACGAATTTTCTTGATGAAACAGAATCGGTATCATGGCGCTGTCGAATTCAACGACCCTTCATACGGAATACGGAGACAGTTATACCAATGGGAAGCATGAATAACGCAATCTCCATCGGCGAACCCTGGATGTGGGGCGCCTTCATCGCTTTCGTGCTGGTCATGCTGGTGCTGGATCTGTTTGTGTTCGGCGGCAGCAAGGCGCACAAGGTGAGCGTCAGGGAAGCGGCCGCCTGGTCGCTGGTCTGGGTGAGCCTGGCGCTGCTGTTCAACGCCGGCCTGTGGTGGTATTTGAACGGCACGCTCGGGCAGGAGATCGCCGACCAGAAGGCGCTGGAATTCCTCACCGGCTATCTGATCGAGAAGTCGCTGTCGGTGGACAACGTGTTCATCTTCCTGCTGATTTTCTCGTCCTTCCACGTCGCCCCCGAATACCAGCGCCGGGTGCTGATCTACGGCGTGCTGGGCGCCATTGTCCTGCGCGCCATCATGATCCTGGCCGGGGCCTGGGTGGTGCGGGACTTCAGTTGGGTGCTCTATCTCTTCGGTTTCTTCCTGATCATCACCGGCATGCGCATGCTGGTCATGGCGGAGAAGGAGCCTGACCTGAACAAGAACCCGGTGCTGAAATTCGCGCGCCGCCATCTGCGCATCGCCGAGGATCATCACGGCGAGGAATTCACCGTGATGAAGGATGGCGTGCGC
>JAUYFI010000134.1 GCA_030691075.1 Sulfurisoma sp.
GGTGCCAGCTACAGCAAGCAGAACACCGGCTCGGCCGGCGGCTATGTGGTGGATCACTCCGCCGCGACCTATGTCGTGGATACCGGCGGCAAGCTGGCCGCCACCCTGCAACACGGCACGCCGCCGGCGGAAGTGGCCAAAGCTATCCGCGCCGCCATGCAGGCAAAATGAGCTAGTACCATGTAACACCTTAAACCAACCCCCCTCAGTCCCCCCTTGTCAGGGGGGAAGCCTTTAAGCCTCCCCTGACAAGGGGAGGTTTGGAGGGGTTGGTTTGCGAAGATTCATGTGTTACATGGTACTGCAGCCTGTAAGCGTCCGACCTGCTAAAATGGCGCTTTTTCCGAATCGCCGTTTGCCATGCTGAAAATCTACAACTCCCTCGCCCGCGCCAAGCAGGATTTCATCCCCATCGAACCCGGCAAGGTCCGCATGTACGTGTGCGGCATGACAGTGTACGACTATTGCCACCTCGGCCATGCCCGGGTACTGGTGGTGTTCGACATGATCCAGCGCTGGCTCAGGGCGGAAGGGCTGGATGTCACCTATGTGCGCAACATCACCGACATCGACGACAAGATCATCCGGCGCGCCGCCGAAAACCATGAACCCATCGACGCCCTGACCGGACGCTTCATCGCCGCCATGGACCAGGATGCCGCCGCGCTGGGGGTGCAGAAACCCGCGCACGAACCGCGCGCCACCCAATTCGTGCCGGGCATGATCGCCATGATCCAGGCGCTGATGGACAACGGGCTGGCCTACGGGGCAAAAAGCGGCGACGTGTGCTACTCCGTGCATGACTTTCCCGGCTACGGCAAACTCTCCGGCAAGTCGCTCGACGACCTGCGCGCCGGCGAACGGGTGGACGTGGCGGCGGGCAAGAACGACCCGCTCGACTTCGTGCTGTGGAAATCGGCCAAGCCCGGCGAGCCGCGGTGGGACTCACCCTGGGGCGCAGGCCGTCCCGGCTGGCACATCGAGTGCTCGGTGATGAGCGACGCGCTGCTGGGCGAACATTTCGACATCCATGGCGGCGGCCAGGACCTGCAGTTCCCGCACCACGAGAACGAGATCGCCCAGTCCGAAGGCGCACATGGCCACCAGCACGTCAATTACTGGATTCATAACGGCTTCGTGCGGGTGGACAACGAGAAGATGTCCAAGTCGCTGGGCAATTTCTTCACCATCCGCGAAGTGCTGGCGAAATACGACGCGGAAGTGGTGCGCTTCTTCATCCTGCGCGCCCATTACCGCAGCCCGCTGAACTACTCCGACCAGCATCTCGACGATGCCAAGGGTGCGCTGACGCGGCTTTACACGGCGCTGAAGAATGTGCCACTGCATGGCGCCGACATCGACTGGAACAACGCCTACGCCAGCAAATTCAAGAGCGCGATGGACGACGATTTCAACACCCCCGAAGCCATGGCCGTGCTGTTCGACCTGGCCACCGAAGCCAACCGCAGCGGCGATCCGCAGTACGCCGCGCTGTTGCAGTCACTGGGCGGCGTGCTGGGATTGCTGCAGCGCGACCCCAGCGAATTCCTGCAAGGCGGTGCAACGGATTCCGCCTACTGCCCGGAGCGCATCGAGCAGCTCATCGCCGACCGTTCCGCGGCCAAACAGGCAAAAAATTATGCCGAGGCCGACCGCCTCCGCAAGGAATTGGCCGACGCCGGCATTCTGCTGGAAGACTCGCCGCAGGGCACCACCTGGCGGCGCAGCTA
>JAUYFI010000145.1 GCA_030691075.1 Sulfurisoma sp.
CCGCTGCCGCGAGCTGTACCTGATCACCTACTAGCAGAGGCGCTTCACCTTCCTCGCCCGCAGCCGTATGATCCAGTCTATCCGCAACTACATGATGGATCACGGCTTCCTCGATGTGGAAACGCCGATGATGCATCCCATTCCGGGCGGTGCTACGGCCAAGCCCTTCACCACGCACCACAACGCGCTGGACATGGAACTGTTCCTGCGCATCGCGCCGGAGCTTTACCTCAAGCGGCTGGTGGTGGGCGGCTTCGAAAAAGTGTTCGAGGTCAACCGCAATTTCAGGAACGAGGGCCTCTCCACCCGTCACAATCCCGAATTCACCATGATTGAGTTCTACGAGGCGTACCGGGATTATCGCTACATGATGGATTTGACCGAGCAGATGTTCCGCGAAACAGCCAAGGCGGTGCTCGGCCACGCCGTGGTGCCCTATCAGGGCCATACCATCAACCTGGCCCAGCCCTTCGACCGTCTCACCATCACCGAGTCGATCCACAAGTACCATCCGGGGCGCTTCAGCGACGAACAGCTCAACGACCGCGCCTTCCTCAAGGCGCAGCTGGAGAAAATGGGCGCCGACCATCACCCCATCGATGGCGTCGGCGGCCTGCAACTGAGCCTGTTCGAGGAAACCACCGAGCAACTGCTGATCCAGCCGACCTTCATCATCGACTACCCGGCCGAGGTCTCGCCGCTGGCGCGCCGTTCCGACAGCAACCCCGAGATCACGGAGCGCTTCGAGCTGTTCATCGTCGGCCGCGAGATCGCCAACGGCTTCTCCGAATTGAACGACCCGGAAGACCAGGCCGCGCGCTTCCTCGACCAGGCCAAGGCCAAGGAAGCCGGCGACGAGGAGGCGATGTTCTATGATGCCGACTACATCCGCGCGCTGGAATTCGGCCTGCCGCCCACCGGCGGCTGCGGCATCGGCATCGACCGCCTGGTGATGTTGCTGACCAATTCGCCGGCCATTCGCGACGTGATTCTGTTTCCCCAGATGCGCCCCGAGTGAAGTACGTCCCGCTCGTTGCCGCCGAACTTGCGTTCGACGGCAACGGCACCCCCGTTGCGCCGGCCTACGGCGACGTCTACCACGCGGCCGCCGGTGGCCTCCAGCAGGCTCGCCATGTCTTCATCAAAGGCAACGATCTGCCCGCGCGCTGGGCCGGGCGCGACACCTTCGTCATCCTCGAAACCGGCTTCGGCCTTGGCCTCAACTTCCTCGCCGCCTGGCAGGCCTGGCGCGACGATCCGGCGCGCTGTGTTCGGCTGCACTTCGTTTCCGTCGAGAAACATCCCTTCCGCGCCGACGACCTCGCGCGGCTGCACGAAGCCTGGCCCGAGCTGGCGCCGCTGGCCGCCCAACTGCGCGCGCAATGGCCGCTGCCGCTGCCCGGCCTGCACCGCCTGCATTTCGCCAATGATCGGGTCACACTGACGCTCGCCTTCGGCGATGCGCTCGACCTGCTGCCGCAGCTTGTGGTGCAGGCCGACGCCTTCTTCCTAGACGGCTTCTCGCCGGCGAAGAATCCCGAGCTCTGGTCCGACGCGGTGATCGGCGAACTGCGCCGTCTCGCCGCGCCGGGCGCGACGCTTGCCACCTGGTCGGTTGCCGGCGACGTGCGACGCCGTGTCGCCAGCGCCGACTTTTTGCTGGAGAAGCGCCCGGGCTTCGCCGCCAAGCACGAAATGCTGGTCGGCCGGCTGCCCGGCGCCGTCTCGCCAGTCCCACTGGGATTCCCTTCGGTCACGCCGACTTCCGACCGGCGCATCGCCGTGATCGGTGCCGGTATCGCCGGAACCTCGATCGCCGAGCGACTGGTCGCGCGCGGCTGCGAGGTCACGCTGATCGACGCGGCGGCAGGCCCCGCCGGCGGCGCCTCCGGCAATCCCGTCGGCATCATCCGCCCCCTGCCCTCGCTCGACGACAACCGGCTGTCGCGACTGCTGCGTGCCGGCTACCTCCATGCGGCGCGCCATTTGTCCGCGCTCGAAGCCGAGGGCCTGCCGCTGCGCTGGGGCCGCAGCGGCGTGCTGCATCTGGCACGCGACGCGAAGCATGAGGAAAACCAGCGTCGCGCCGTCGCCGAGCAGGCGCCACCCGAAGAGTTCGCGCGCTTCGTCGAGCGCTTTGATGCCGCGCGCCTGGCCGGCTGGCCGGTCGAAGCCGGCGGCTGGTGGTTTCCCGGCGGGGCATGGATCGCGCCGCCGAGCTTCTGCGCGGCCAACCTGGCACGCCATGCGGATCGCATCGTTACCCGTTTCGGCACGGCCGTCGCCCGCCTCGAACGGCACGGCGACCTTTGGCTGATCCGCGCCGCCGACGGCCGCGTTATCGCCGAGGCTCCGCAGGTCGTGCTCGCCGCCGGCGCCCAGGTCGGGCGACTCGTGCCCGAGCGCCTGCTGCCGGTCTGGCCGGGGCGCGGCACCGTGTCGTTGCTGCCGGAGGCCGCCACGCCGGCACTCGACATCGTGGCCTGCCGCCTGGGCTATGTCACGCCGGCGGTCGATGGCATCCGCTGCGCCGGCGCCACCATGGCGCGCGACGATGACACCGCGCCGCGCATCGACGACCATGTCGAAAACCTGCATCGCCTGGACATGATCCTGCCGGGCTTCGGCAAGGGCCTCGACCCCGCGCGCCTCCAGGGTCGCACCAGCTTCCGCCCGATGTCGCCCGACCGCCTGCCGCTGGCCGGACCGCTGCTGGCAGCAGCAGATGCGCCGCCCGACGGCCTGTACGTCCTCTCCGGCTTCGGCGCCCGTGGCCTGGTCTGGGCCACGCTGACGGCGGAACTGCTGGCCAGCCGCATCGCCGGCGAGCCGCTGCCGCTGGAGGCCGACCTCGTCGCCGCCGTCGAGCCGGCCCGCTTCCTGGCGAAACCGCCCCGCTATCGCCCGGCCGCCGAGTTGTAACAATTTCCGCGCAGGTGTAACAGTTCATTGCGCTCGTCCTCAAGACCGGATCGACCTCGTTATAGTCCGTGCCACAACAACTTCTTCAACGAGGACACCATGGAAAACAACCGCCCCACCCTGCACCCGGCCCTGATGATCGCCGCCGCTTCCGTCACCGCCCTGTCCCTCGCGGGCGTGGGCGTGCTCACTGGCGTGATCCCCTTCGGCCACAAGAGTGCCGACCCCGCCAGCCAGCTACAGTCGGCCTCGGTACAGCCAGCCGCCGTGGCGCAGCCTGCCGCTGTCACGCCGCCCGCCGCCCAAGCACCGACCGTCGCGGTCAATGTGAATACAACGCCCGCTCCGGCCGCCGCCAGGCCGGCCGCGCCGAAGCCGGTGCGCGTCGCGCGTAACGAGCCGTCCGACATCGAGGTCTACCGCGCGCCGGCGCAAATGCGCACCTCCACCCCGGTCTATACGCCCCAGGCGCCGGCGATCTGCCATGACTGCGGCACCATCGAATCGGTGCGCGAAGTCGTCAAGCAATCCGACGGCTCCGGCGTCGGCGCGGTGGCCGGTGGCGTGCTCGGCGGCGTGCTCGGCAACCAGGTCGGTCAGGGTCGCGGCCGCGATCTCGCCACGGTGGTCGGCGTCATCGGCGGCGCCGTCGCCGGCAACCAGATCGAGAAGGCGCAGAAGCGCGTGGTCGAATACCAGGTGACGGTGCGCTTCGAGGATGGCACCAGCCGCGTCTTCACCCAACAAACCGCGCCGGCCTGGCGCAGCGGCGACCGCATCAAGGTCGAGAACGACCTGCTTATCGGGCGCGCCTGACCTTGAGGAACAGCAGGTAGGCCAGTTGGTCGATATGGCGGATGGCGACCTTATGGCTCTGCCGACCGATCATGGGTCACGGTGTTGCCGGTATCAATAGCCGGCAACCGTGGGTGTGCAAACCTGGCTTTCTTCCCACAGGTCGTCAAAACGCTGCCAGAGGGGGTGGATCTCGATGTTTTCATCGCTGACCAACTTTCCGCGCGCATGGTCGACGTGAAAGCGAATGGCGCCATGCGATTCGTCGGCGAGCACGAAACGGTCGGCCAACTTCCGCAGATGGTCGGGCGTCTGGCGGATCTCTAACTGGTGACCGTGGCTGCCGATTAGTTTTAGCAGCCGTGGGTGCCGTGTTCGCAGCAGACCCGGGTTGTGTAGCGCGATATGCAGGCGACGTTCGGGCCCACCGCCGAGAAAACTGAAGAGGAGGGCGTTGCGCGCGGGGTCGTCGAGGGCCATGCGCTCCAGGTCGCCATCGAAAATGCGCAGCTCGCGGCAGGCAGCACGGAGAATGGCGTCGATGGCGGCGCGATAGCCGGCTTCGCTGTCGAATGGCTCGATCATGGATCGGTCTCCGCTCCTATCGAATCGCTGGAAAACCGAAACAATACCACTCGCGCGGCACTCAGGCCGAGACCGGCCGAGCTCCGGTTCCTTTGCCAGTAGTCGGCAAACCTCGAGCAATGAATAGTTCCGCGATCAGCTAATCTTCGCTCTTTCCATTTTCCGCACCCATCCCCATGGCTCGCATTCTCCCCGACGGCTGGCGCGAGCTGGCGGTAACCGGCGCCGCCCAGCGCGAGATCGAGACTCTCGCCGTGCTGGCCGAGCGCCTGCCCGACGACTACACCGTCTACCACGCGGTGCACTGGACCAATCTCGAGCGCGGCTTTGCCGTGTTCGGAGAGATCGACTTCATCGTCGTCGGCCCGGCCGGCGACCTGCTGCTGATCGAACAGAAGAGCGGCTACCTCGAAGAAAGCGCGGAAGGCCTGCAGAAGCGCTACGAGGGCAGGACAAAGCGCGTCGCGGTGCAGATGTCGCGCTCGGCCGGCGCGCTGCGGACCAAGCTCGGTCGCCGCCCCGGCTGCCAGGGCGTTCAGGTCGACTCGCTGCTCTACTGCCCCGACTACCATGTCAGGCATTCCGAGACCGCCGGCGTGGTGGCCGAGCGCATCGTCGATGCCGCCCGCCGCGAGCAACTGCCGGCCGTCATCGAGCGGCTGCTGCCGGCCGGCGCTGCACGCGCCGATGCCCAACTCAATGCGCGCGAGGTGCATCGCTTCCTGCGCGACGTGATCCAGCTCGAAAGCGACGTCAGCGCCCTGCTCGACCGCGCCCGTGACATGGTGACGCGCATCTCCGGCGGCCTCGCTCACTGGGCACGGCAGCTCGAGTTCACGCCCTTCCGCCTCCGTGTCACCGGCACCGCCGGGTCGGGCAAGACGCAACTGGCCCTGGCCGAATACCGCGCCACCATCGATGCCGGCAAGCGTCCGCTCTATGTCTGCTTCAACCGCCCGCTGGCCGACCACTTTGCCGCCATTGCTCCCGCCGGTGGCCTGGCGTGCACCTTCCACATGCTGTGCGAGCGCATCGTCCGCGCCCACGGCGAAACACCGGACTTCACCCGACCCGACGCCTTTGCTCGGCTCGAATCGCGCGCGGCGGAACTGACGCCGGGCGAGGAATTCCGGTTCGACACCGTCATCGTCGACGAGGGCCAGGACTTCTCCGAAGCCTGGCGCGATCAGGTGCACCGTCTCGCCAGCGCCGATTCGCGCCTGCTCTGGCTCGAGGACCCGCTGCAGAACCTCTATGGCCGCCCGCCGCTGCCACTGCCGGGCTGGGTCGGCCTGCACGCCACCGGCAACTACCGCAGCCCGCGCGGCGTGGTGCGCATGCTGAAAGGCCTGCTGCCCGAGGACGGCGACCATCCAATCGAAGCCCTCTCGCCCTTCGATTCCGGCGAGGTCGAAATCCTCGCCTATGCCGATGCCGCCGGCATGCTTCAACAGGTTTCGGTGGCCATCCGCCTGTGTTACTCGGCCGGCTTTCGCAAGCAGGACGTCGCCATCGTCAGCTACCACGGCCGCGAGCATTCGCACCTGATGCGCCACGACCGGCTCGGCGCCAACACCCTGCGTTCCTTCACCGGCAGCTACGACCTGCTGGGCCAGCCGATCTTCAGCGAGGGCGACCTGCTGCTGGAATCGGTCTATCGCTTCAAGGGCCAGTCCGCGCCGGCGGTAATCTTCGCCGAAATCGATTTCGAGACGCTCGACGACCGCGCGCTGCGCAAGCTTTTTGTCGGCGCCACGCGGGCGATGATGAAACTGGTGCTCGTAATCTCGGAGACGGCGGCTCGACAGTTGCTGGAACGCATCGACCTATAATTCCGCCATGGTCTCCGGTAGCCATTCCCCTCTCGTCGACAACCTTGGCCGCCGCCTGCGCGACCTGCGCATCTCGGTCATCGACCGCTGCAACTTTCGCTGCACCTACTGCATGCCGAAGACGGTGTTCGGCCGCGACTACCCCTTCCTGCCGCGCGCCGACCTGTTGAGTTTCGAGGAAATCGCCCGCATCGCCGGCATCTTCGCCGGGCTCGGCGTCAACAAGATCCGCCTCACCGGCGGCGAGCCGCTGCTGCGCCGCCACCTTGATAATCTAGTCACCCAACTCGCCGCGATTCCCGGCGTCGAATTGACGCTGACCAGCAACGGCTCGCTGCTTCCGGAGATGGCGGCGCGCCTCGCCGCGGCCGGACTCCGGCGCGTCACCGTCAGCCTCGACGCACTCGACGACGCGATCTTCCGCCGCATGAACGACGTCGACTTTCCGGTCGCGGAGGTGCTGCGCGGCATCGAGGCGGCCGCCGCCGCCGGGCTGGCGCCGCTCAAGATCAACATGGTGGTCAAGCGCGGCACCAACGACGACCAGATCGTGCCGCTGGCCGAGCACTTTCGCGGCAGCGGCCACATCCTGCGCTTTATCGAATACATGGATGTGGGAAGCCACAACGGCTGGCGCATGGACGAGGTGCTGCCGTCCGCCGAGGTGATCGCGCGCATTCAGCAGCGCTTCCCGCTCGAACCGATCGGCGCCAACTACCCGGGCGAGGTCGCCGAGCGCTGGCGTTACACCGATGGCGCCGGCGAGATCGGCGTGATCTCCTCGGTAACGCAGGCCTTCTGCCGCGACTGCACGCGCATCCGCCTGTCCACCGATGGCAGACTCTACACCTGCCTCTTCGCCACCACGGGCCACGACCTGCGCGCCCTGCTGCGCGAGGGAGCCAATGATGCCGAGATCGCCGCCTTCATCGCCGCGCTGTGGCACGCGCGCGGCGACCGCTATTCGGAGATCCGCCACGCCGCCACGCCGGTGACGCGGAAGGTGGAAATGTCATATATCGGCGGCTAGAAAAATGCCGGCGCCGCCCCCCATCGATCCCCGCCGCGACGTGACCGGCCTGGTGCTGGCCGGCGGCCGCGCCCTGCGCATGGGTGGCGCCGCCAAGGGTCTGGCCGAACTGCATGGCGAGACGCTGATCGCGCGGGTAATCGCGCGGCTGCGGCCGCAGGTTGGCACGCTGCTGCTCAACGCCAACCGCCCGGACTACGATGACCTCGGCTTGCCGGTCATCGCCGATGTGATCGGCGGCTTCCCGGGACCGCTGGCCGGCCTGCACGCCGGCCTGCTTGCCTGCGCGACGCCCTGGCTGCTGACCGTGCCGTGCGACGCCCCCTTTGTGCCCAAGGATCTGGCGGCGCGGCTGGCTGCATCGGCGTCCCGCCAGCGCCGACTTTTGGTCGCCGCGAGCCTGCGCGGCATCGAGCCCGGTTTCATGCTCTGCCACGTCAGCCTGGCGAAAGAACTGGGGCATTGGCTTGGCGCTGGTGGCCGCAAGGTGCGCGACTGGCTCGCCGCCGCCGGCGCAACCGAGATCGCGTTTGCCGATGCCGATGCCGACGCCTTCGCCAACATCAACACGCCGGAAGAACTGGCGCGACTGAACGCACTCCGGTAGACGGTCGCCGGCGGGCTCCCTCAGAGCCCTTCGGAATAGAAGCGGCAGCCGTTGCGCCCGCCGGCCTTGACGGCATACAGCGTGCGATCGGCGAGGCGCTGCAGGGTCTCTGCGTCCTCGCCGTGTTCGGGATAGAGCACCATGCCGATGCTGCCCGAGAGGGTGGCCGTGCCGGCGGCGAGGTGGAAAGGCTGCGCCAGAAGTTCCAGCGCGCGGCGCCCCACCTGCTCGATCTCCGCCGCGCCGCCGACCTCCGTCAGCAGGATGGTGAATTCGTCGCCTCCCAGCCGCGCCACGGTGTCGGCCTCGCGCACGCAGGAAAGCAGGCGCTTCGCCACCTCGATCAGCACTTCGTCCCCGGCCTGGTGACCAAGCGAGTCGTTGACCTCCTTGAAGCGGTCGAGGTCGAGAGCCAGCAGGCCGAACTGGCGCCCGTAGCGCCGGCTGGACGCGAGCGCGCCGTCGAGGCGATCCTGGAACAGCGCGCGGTTGGGCAGGTCGGTGAGCGGATCGTGTTGGGCCTTGTGGCGCAGCAGTTCCTCCGCATGCTTGCGCTGGGTGATGTCGGTGAAGGTGGCGACATAACGGCCGGCGGCGTCGCCTTCATCGGGCACGGTGGCGATCGCCAGCCACTGGACATAGAGGTTGCCGTTCTTGTGGCGGTTCCATATCTCGCCTTCCCAGTGGCCGCGCTCGGCCAGCGCCTGCCACATGGCCTGGTAGAAAGCCGCGTCGTGGCGACCCGACTTGAGAAAGTCGGGCGTCTGGCCGATCGCCTCGCCCGGGGTGTAGCCGGTGATCGAGGTAAAGGCCGGATTGACGCGGAGGATGCGGTTCTCGCGGTCGGTGACGATGATGCCCTCGGCCGCATGGTCGAACACGGCCGCCGCGATTTCCAGTTCGCGCTCGTTGCGCACTTGCAGGGTGATGTCCTTGACCGTCACCACCCACTGGCCGTGCGTGCCTTCGCGCAGCGGCACGATCAGGATGTCGGCAATGCGCGTGAGCTTCGGGTTGTGGTGGCGCAGGCGGATGCGCGCGCCGCCGGGCACCACCACCTCGCCGCGCATGCGCCGCTGGTGGCGCTCCGCCACCCAGGCGCGGTCGGACTCGGCCACGAATTCGATGAAGGGATGCCCCAGCGCGTCTTCCGGCCGGAAGCCGAGGATGTCGGTGAGGCGCTCGTTGACGAAGACGATGTTGCCCTGGTCGAGCACCACCACGCCGTCCTGGCTGCTCTCGATCACGGAACGGTAGCGCGACTCGCTCTCGGCCAGCCGCCGCTGGCCGAGCGTCCGCTCCTCCACCTCGCGCTGGAGATCGGCATTGCGCGCCTCGACTTCGCGCGTGCGCTCGGCGATGATGCGATCCTGCTTCCGCGTCAGATCGGAGAGCCCGACGTAGTAGCGACGCGCGCGGTCGAGCGCCAGGTGACCGAGCAGGCTCACCACGAGACAGGTGCCGATGGCGAGCGACAGGGTCCACGCGCGCTGGGCCGCCCCCACCGCCAGCAATTCGCTGGCCGGCATGGTGACCGAAATGCCGCCGCGAACCTGGCCGACCCGATAGTCCTGCTGCGCATGACATTTCATGCAGGGCGGCTTGACCAGCAGCGGCGCCATGTAGCGGTGCACGGGCTTCGTCTCCTGTCCGAAGAAGCTGATGCGCTCCTTGAGTCCCGTCTCGAACAGGGCCAGCGACTCGGCTTCCCAGGGGTCGGCCTTGTTGGCCGGGTGGATCGGCTTGAGGCTGGTGATGTGCATGCGCACGCCGTCGCTCTTCTCGGCCAGATCGGCGATCTGACGCGTCATCGAGGCGGGAGTGATCCTGGTCAGCTTCATGCCCTCGGCGCTGACAATGTCGCGCCTGGCGTCGATCAGGTAGGGGTTGGGCTGGGTCGCTTCGGTCACCGGCACATAGACGCCGCCATGGCCCGAATTCCAGTCGCGGGTCAGTTCGATGAGGCGAAACAGCGCGGCGCCGCGCTCGCGCGCCACGACATCGAGATGGCGCTCGATCTGTGCGATCTCGAGCGAAGCCACCCCCGCGAAAATGGTGGCGACCACGGCATACACCCCGACCACCAGCCAGCGGTAGCGCTCGCCCAGAAACGGACCGATGTCCCGGAAGAATTCCGCCGAGTTCGAGTTCATCTTCGTCATGGTGCCGCCAGCGGCCCCAAAAGGCAATGCCTCGCTATCCTTCGCTATCCTTCGCGCAGCCCCGTCATGGCCGCGCTGGCCAGCGCGCCGCGCGTCGCCAGCACGCCGGCCAGCGCCACCCCGAGCGTGCCGGCCGCGCAACCGATGACGACCAGCAACGGATCGGGCAGATAGGGCAGGTGGAAGACGAAGCGCGCCAGCGCCCAGGCGATCGCCGCCGCGCCGAGGCCGCCGAGCAGCCCCGCCATGCCGCCCAGCACCGCGAACTCGACGCCCAGCGCGGCGCGCAGTTGCCGCTTGCGCGCGCCCAGCGCGCGCATCACCGCCAGTTCGCGCAGGCGCTCGTCGGCGGTGGCCTGCAATGCGGCGTAAAGCACCACGACGCCGGCCGCCAGCGCAAAGCCGAACAGCAGCTGCACCGCCCGCGTCACCTGGTCGAGCGTGGCCTGCAACTGGCGCACCAGCGCGGCGACATCGACCACCGTGATGTTGGGAAATGCGCGTGCCAGCGCATTGACGAAGGCGATCCGCTCCTGCGGCAGGTGGAAGCTGGTGATGTGGCTGGTCGGCAAACCGTCGAGCGCGCCGGCCGTCGCGATGACGAAAAAATTGACCCGCATCGAGTCCCAGTCGAGCTTGCGCAAGCTTGTGATGCGCGCCACCAGACGCTGTCCGGCGACGTCGTAGGCCAGTTCGTCGCCGAGCTTGAGGTTGAGGGTTTCGGCCAGGCCGTGCTCGACCGAAAACTGCGGTTCCTTCGATTTTCCATGCCAGCGCCCGGCCGTGACGGTGTTGCCACCGGGCAGGTTGGCCGTCCACGACAGGTTGAACTCACGTTCGACCAGCCGCTGGGCGCGCTCCTCGGCATAGTCGTCCGGCCGCACCGGCCGGCCGTTCACCGCCACCAGGCGGCCGCGCACCATGGCTTCCAGCAGCGGCGGCGGCAGGCCGCTGGCCGTGAAAAAGTCGGTGATGGCGAGACGCTGCTCGGGCTGGATGTTGATGATGAAACGGTTGGGCGCGTCCGGTGGCACGCGGCTACGCCAGCTGTCCATCAACTCGTCGCGCGCCACGGTGAGCAGCAGCAGCGCCGTGAGGCCGAGGCCCAGCGACACCGCCTGCACCAGCGTCGCCAGCCGCCGCCGCCGCAGATTGACCAGGCCGTAGCGCCAGCCGGGGCCGGCGCGCACGCGACGGAGCAGCGCGATCACCAGCCGGGCGAAGCCGGCATAGAAGGCGACGGCGGCGAGAAAACCGCCGAGCACGACGGCACCGAGCCCGATTTCGCCGGCAATGGCCACCATCAGCAGCGCCAGCAGCGCAATACCGACGCCATAGCCGGCGAGCGAGGCCGGTTCGCCGTCCCATTCGCGCCGCAGCACCCGCACGGTCGGTACCCGTTTGAGCCGCAGCAGCGGCGGCAGCACGAAGCCGACCACCAGCACCGCGCCCACGGCCAAGCCTTGCGCCCACGGCTGCCAGCCCGGTTGCGGCAGCGCATCGGTGAGGATGCCGGCGAGCAGCGATTGCAGCCCCCATTGCGTCGCATAGCCGGCGATACCACCGACGAGGGTTGCCAGCAGGCCGAAGATCACGAATTCGCCGCCATGGATCACGAGTATCTGCGCTTCGCGCGCGCCGAGGCAGCGCAGCACGGCGCAGCCGTCGAGATGCCGGCGCATGTAACGGTCGGCGGAAAGCCCGACGGCGACGGCGGCGAGGATCACCGCGAGCAGCGCGGCCAGCCGCAGGAAGCGTTGCGCCCGCTCGATCAGGTTGCGCACCTCGGGGCGGGCGTTGTCGAGGCTTTCGAGTTTTTCGCCTCGGCCGAGCTTTTTCTCAATGACGTGACTGAAGGCAACCACCGCGGCAGTCTCGCCGGCCAGATGCAGGCGGTAGGTGATACGGCTGCCCGGCTGCACCAGCCGAGAGGCCGCAAGGTCGGCCAGGTTCATCAAGAGGCGCGGCGCCAGGGCGAAGGCATTGATGCCGCGATCGGGCTCCAGCGTCAGCACCGCCGTCATCACCGGCTCGATCGAGCCCAGCCGCAGCGAGATACCGGGCGTCATGCCCAGCGCCGAGGTCAGGCGTTCGTCGAGCCAGACCTCGCCCGGCGCCGGCACGCCCTGCACCTCGGCATCGGCGGCGTTCAGTTGAAGCGCGGTGCGCAGCCGGCCGCGTAGCGGGTAGTTGGCGGTCACGGCCTTGATTTCCGCCAACTGAGCGGCCACCCGCGCTCCATTCACCATGCTCACCATGCTGGGGAAGGTGGCACTCTCGGCCAGCCGAAGGCCGGCGCGGCGGGCATCTTCCCTGATCTCGTCGCGCCACGGATGGTCGGCGGTGAGCAGCAAGTCGCCGCCGAGCAACTGGTGCGACTGCTGCATCAACCCGCGCTCGACCCGATCCGCCAGAAAGCCGACGCTGGTCAGCGCCGCCACCGCCACCACCAGCGCCACGCCCAGCACCGTCAGCTCGCCGGCGCGCCAGTCGCGGGCGAGCATGCGCAGGGCCAGTTTCCAGGCTGCCGCGGTCGCCGCCGGATATTTCATGCTAAACGAGAGAGCCGTCATAAACCCATGACGCGACAAGTGTTATCATGCGAACCTCATCAACCTACCCGAGGTACATATATCATGTCGGCAAGCAAGGATACGCTGGTTGCATGGCAAGACGACTTCGGCCTCGGCCTGACCGAGATCGACGACCAGCACAAGAGCTTGTTCGATCTCATCAACCGTCTCTGGGCGGCCGTCGTCGGCCGGGCCGATACCGCGGAAATGATGGCCATCCTGGCGGAACTCGAACACTACACCCTCTCCCACTTCGCGGCGGAAGAGACCTTCATGCGGGTCATCGACTATCCGGGCTTCGCCGAGCACAAGAAGGCCCACGAAGCCTTCGTCGGACGCCTCGGCGAAGAAAAGAAGTCGATCCTGGCCGGCAAGCATTTCAGCCTCGAAATGCTGCGTTTCCTCAAGGACTGGCTGATCAACCACATCATGGTCATGGATCGCGCCTACGCCGAGGTTCATGCAGCCAGCAAGCAGCCCAAGTCCATGTTCTCCAGGCTGTTCCAACGCTTCTTCTGAGCGGCCGCGATCCGTCACAGGTCGCGGATCGCGTCCATCGCCTGTTCCACCCGCGCCAGGGCGACCACCTCGATGCCCGGGATCGCCTGCCTGGGCGCGTTGGCCTTGGGGATCAGCGCGTGGGTGAAGCCAAGCTTGGCGGCCTCCTTCAGGCGATCCTGACCGCGCGGCGCGGGGCGAATCTCGCCGGCCAGACCCACTTCGCCGAAGGCCACCCACTTGCCCGGCAGCGGCCGGTTGCGCAAGCTCGACACGATGGCCAGCAGCACGGCCAGATCGGCCGCCGGTTCCTGGATGCGCACGCCACCGACGGCATTGACGAACACATCCTGGTCGAAGCAGGCGATGCCGGCGTGGCGGTGCAGCACCGCGAGCAGCATGGCCAGGCGATTGGCATCGAGGCCGACGGTAAGCCGGCGCGGGCTGGGCGTGTGGGCGGTATCGACCAGCGCCTGAATCTCGACCAGCAGCGGCCGCGTGCCCTCCTGCGTCACCAGCACGCAGGAGCCCGCGACATCCTGCGCATGTTGCGACAGGAACAGCGCCGAGGGGTTGGAGACGCCGCGCAGGCCCTTGTCGGTCATGGCGAAAACGCCGAGCTCGTTAACCGCGCCGAAGCGGTTCTTGAAGGCGCGGATCAGGCGGAAGCTGGAATTGGTGTCGCCCTCGAAATAGAGCACGGTGTCGACCATGTGCTCCAGCACGCGCGGCCCGGCCAGCGCGCCTTCCTTGGTCACGTGGCCGACGAATATCACGCAGGTGCCGCTCTGCTTGGCGAAGCGCGTGAGCTGGGCCGCGCACTCGCGCACCTGCGCCACCGATCCCGGCGCCGAGGTCAACGCCTCGGAATAGACGGTCTGGATGGAGTCGATCACCGCGATCAGCGGCCGCGTCTCGGCCAGCGTGGCGATGATCTTCTCCAGGCCGATCTCGGGCAGCAGCCGCAGCCCGGCGACCGGAAGCTGAAGGCGCCGCGCCCGCAGCGCCACCTGCTCGGCCGATTCCTCGCCCGAAACGTAGAGCACGGATTCGCCGGCCTCGGCCAGGCGCGAGAGGGCCTGCAACAGCAGCGTCGATTTGCCGATGCCGGGATCGCCGCCGATCAGCACCACGCCGCCGGTGACCAGGCCGCCGCCGAGCACGCGATCGAACTCCTCGATGCCTGTCGCCTGGCGCGGCTCTTCGCGCGGCTTGATCTCAGCCAGATCCTGCAACTTGCCGACGCCGGCGAGCGAGGCAAAGGACGTCGTGTAGCGGTTGGCGCCCGCCGCCGGCTCGGCCACCGATTCGACCAGCGTGTTCCACAGCCCGCAGCCCGGACACTGCCCCTGCCACTTGGGCGAGGAGGCGCCGCATTCGGTGCAGATGTAGGCGGTCTTCGGCTTGGCCAAGACTAGCCGACCTCGACGACGGGAACGCGCGCGGCGAGCGCGCAGAACAGCTCGTAGCCGAGGGTGCCGGCGGCGGCGGCCACCTCGTCGGCCGGCAGACCTTCGCCCCAGAGAATCGCCGTCTCGCCGGCGCCGACTTTTTGCGGCAGGTCGGTAAGATCGACGCAAATCTTGTCCATCGAGACGCGGCCGACGATGCCGCAGCGCCGCCCGGCGACCAGCACCGGCGCGCCGTTGGGGGCGTGGCGCGGATAGCCGTCGGCATAGCCGCAGGCCACCACGCCGATGGTCGTCGGCCGCTCCGCGGTGAAGGTTCCGCCGTAGCCGACACGCTGACCCGGAAGAATGTCGCGCACGGCGATCAGCTCGCTTGCCAGCGTCATCACCGGCCGCAGGCCGAGTTCCTCCGCGCTCGTTTCGGGAAACGGCGAACCGCCGTAGAGCATGATGCCCGGCCGCACCCAGTCGGCCTGGGTCTGGCCGTGACGCAAGAGCCCGGCCGAATTGGCAAGGCTTTGCGGCAGCGCGGCGGTCACGCCGCTCAGCGCCTGCATCTGCCAATCGACGCCGCGAGGGCCGTCGGCATCGGCGAAGTGCGTCATCAGCGTGACGCTGGAGGCCAGCCGCGAGCGCCGGATCTGCTCCAGCACCGCCGGTACTTCGTCGGGATTCAAACCCAGCCGGTTCATGCCGGTATTGAGCTTGAGATAGACCGGCAGCCGCACCGGCAGGGGCACCGCGCAGAAGGCTTCGGCCTGGGCACGGCTGTGAATCACCGTGGTCAGGCCGTATTCGGCGAAAGCCGGCAATTCCTCGGCTTCGTAAAAACCTTCGAGCATCAGGATCGGCTGGCGAATGCCGGCCTCGCGCAGGGCAATGGCGCCATCGAGCTCGATCAGGGCGAAGCCGTCGGTGGTGTCGGCAAGGGCCAGTGCAACAATCAACAGCCCGTGGCCATAGGCGTCGGCCTTGACGACGCTCCAGATGCGAGCGTCGCCGGCATGGTGGCGGGCAACGGCATGATTATGGCGCAGCGCCGCGAGGTCGATGCGCGCGCGAATCGGGCGAGACATGGATTCAGTCTACCGGAATCCGGCAGCAATCAAACAGCGCACTCCTTGAGGCGCATGCTGGCGTAGTCGACGAAGGCGGTAACCAGGCGAGAGCGGAACTTCTCTTTCGGATAGACCATCGACAGCGTTCGCGTCAGGCGCGGCTTGAGCGGAATCGCCACGATGTCGCCCAGGCGCAGGGTGGCGGCGATCGAGGCGGCCGAGGCGATGGCGAAACCCAACCCGGTCTCGACCACGCCGATCAGCGCCACCGGGCTGCCCATTTCCATCACCAGATTGATCTGCTCGGGGGCGACGCCGTGCTTGTGCAGGTAGGCATCGGTGAATTCGCGCGTGCCGGAACCCGGTTCGCGCGAGACGTAGGGATGGTCGACGAGCTGCTGGGGCGAGAGCGCCTTGTGCCTGGCCAGCGGGAACTTCGGGCTGCAGATCACGAACAGTTCGTCCTCGCAGCTGGCCTCGGTTTGCAGGTTGGGCTGGTGCGAGGGCGACTCGATGAAACCGATGTCGATGGTGTGCTCGGCGACACGGGTCTCGATGGTCTCGGAATTGGCGACGACCAGGCGCGGGCGCACGCTGGGGTGCAGCGACTTGAACTCGCCGAGGATGCGCGGCAACATGAACTCGGCGATGGTGGTCGAGGCGCCGACCAGCAGCGAGCCGCCGATCTCGCCCGTCATTTCCGCCAGGCGCACGTCCATTTCGGACGACAGGCCGAGAATCCGTTCGGCATAGATCAGCACCATGTCGCCGGCGGGGGTCAGCGCAATGCGACCATGGCCGCGGTCGAAGAGGCGCGTGTTGAAGTGCTCCTCGAGCTGCTTGATCTGGAAGGTCACGGCGGGCTGCGTCATGAACAGCACCTCCGCCGCCTTGGTGAACGACAGCTGCTTGGCAACGGCATGAAAAACCTGCAACCTGCGATCGGCCATGTCTCTGCGCTCCCCCCCGGCAAACCTCGTATTCGCTATGGCTGATATTCAATCACAAAAGCCATGCATAAGATAGTCTGATGATAGACGGCGGTGTTGCCGGGCGACAACTGGCACCGTCACGAGACCCTTAAACTTTCGTGCTATAAAGCCGCAGCCCTCCTGCCTTCCCGCCTATGTCGCTCGGTTTCTACATCATCATGGCGGCGCAGTTTTTTTCCGCGCTCGCCGACAATGCCCTGCTGATCGTCGCGATCGCCATCCTGCGCGACATGCACGCGCCGGCGGCCTACGAGCCGCTGCTCAAGACCTTCTTCACCGTTTCCTACGTTGCGCTTGCCGCCTTCGTCGGCGCCTTCGCCGACTCGATGCCGAAGTGGCGGGTCATGTTCATCAGCAACGGCATCAAGATATTCGGCTGCTCGCTGATGTTCTTCGACGTGCATCCGCTCATGGCCTACGCCGTGGTCGGGCTGGGCGCCGCCGCCTATTCGCCGGCCAAGTACGGCATCCTCACCGAGTACCTGCCGCACCGCCTGCTGGTGGTGGCCAACGGCTGGATCGAGGGCCTCACCGTCGGCGCCATCATTCTCGGCGTGGTGCTGGGCGGCGCGATGATCACGCCCCACGCCGCCGACAGCCTGCTGGCGCTCGACTTCCCGCTGATCGACACCGGCATCGACACCACGGCGGAGATGAGCCTGCTGATCATCGGCGCGCTTTATCTGGTCGCCGCGATCTTCAACCTGTATGTCCCCGATACCGGCGTCGACCACAAGCCGCTGAAGAAGAACCCGCTCTTCCTTTTCCACGAATTCAACCACTGCCTGAAACTGCTGTGGCGCGACAAGCTTGGCCAGGTGTCGCTGGCGGTAACGACCCTGTTCTGGGGCGCGGGCGCGACGCTGCAATTCATCGTGCTCGAGTGGGCCCGGACCGCGCTCAACCTCGATCTATCGAAAGCCAGCATGCTGCAGGGCGTCGTCGCCGTCGGCGTCGCCATCGGCGCCATTCTCGCGGCGAAAATGATCACATTGCGCAAATCGGTGCGCGTCATTCCGCTGGGCATCGCCATGGGCGTTGGCGTGATCATCATGGTCGCCGTGCGCGACACCTGGGTGGCCATGCCGCTGCTGGTCGTCGTCGGCGTGCTCTCGGGCTTCTTCGTGGTGCCGATGAACGCCCTGCTGCAACACCGCGGCCATATCCTCATGGGCGCCGGCCACTCCATCGCCGTGCAGAATTTCAACGAGAACCTGTCGATCCTCGTCATGACGACGATCTACTCGCTGCTGATCCGGGCCAACCTGCACATCTACTGGATCATCGCGCTGTTCGGCTGTTTCGTGGCCGGCGCCATGTATCTGGTGATGCAGCGACACGCGGCCAACCAGGCGACGCACGACGACGTCGCGCACCTGGACGACTCGGCGCATCGCTGAAGGGCGCGAGTTCCTTCAGGCGAAAAAGATGTCGACGCCCGCCGCCGGCGTCACGGCGGCCGCCGGGATCGATTCGCCGTTTTTCCACGCGGCCAGGGCGGCGCGCTTGGAGTCTCCCGCCGCCAGAAAAATCACCTGTCGTGCCGCGCCAAGCCGGCGGGCGCCGAGCGACACCCGTTGCGGCGGCGGCTTGGGCGCGTCGAACACGGCCAGCGCGTCCGGCGCATCGGCGGCTTCGCCCCAGTCGTGGCCAGGAAACAGGCTGGCGGTGTGGCCGTCCTCGCCCAGGCCGAGCAACACCAGATCAAATTCGCCGACGCCGGCCAGCGCTTTCACGTAGGCCGCCGCCGCGTCTTGTGCGCCTAGATCGCAGGGGATGACATGCACCTGCGGCGGCGGAATCGCCACGTGGTCCAGCCAGGCATCCGCCGCCATGCGGCTGTTGCGCTCGGGATCGGCGGGGGGCAGGCAACGCTCGTCGCCGAACCAGATGTGCCAGCGGGCCCAGTCGGTATCGGCCGGGCGCAGCGCGCGATAGACCCGCTGCGGCGTACCGCCGCCGGCCAGCACCAGATGAAAGGCGCCGCGCCGCGCCAATGCCGCCTTCGCGGCGTCAAGAATTTCCGCCGCCACGGCGCGTGCCAGCGCCCCGGCATCGGCCTGGGCATGCCAGCGGCAAATCTGACGGGCTTGAGTCATGGGCGGAACTGTCGCATTATCCGGTCACCGCGGGGAATCGCGGTCGCCAGCATACCGCGACCGCGACATGTCCGGCATTTCGAGCGACTCATTCACACAAGGGAGACATCATGCGTCTGGCAATGATCGGGCTGGGAAAAATGGGCGGCAACATGGCGCGGCGGCTGCGTCGCGCCGGCATCGAGGTTGTCGGTTACGACCGCGACGGAAAGACCGTCGCCGGCCTGGCGCAAGAGTCCGGCATGATCGAAGCCGACTCGGTGGCCGCCGCGGTGGGCAAGCTGGCCGCGCCGCGCGTGGTCTGGCTGATGCTGCCCAGCGGCGAGCCGACCGAGAGTCAGTTGCGCGACCTGGCGCCGATGCTGGCCGCGGGCGACGTGGTGGTCGACGGCGGCAACTCCAACTACAAGGACAGTCAGCGCCGCGGCGCCTGGCTGGCCGAACGCGGCATCGGCTTCATGGACGCCGGCACCTCGGGCGGCGTCTGGGGCCTGGAAAACGGCTACTGCCTGATGGTCGGCGCCACGCCCGAGACGGCGAAGATCATGGAGCCGGTGCTCAAGGCCCTGGCCCCGGCGCCGGATCGCGGCTGGGCGCATGTCGGCCCGGTCGGCGCCGGTCACTACTCGAAGATGATTCACAACGGCATCGAGTACGGCATGATGCAGGCGCTGGCCGAGGGGCTCGATCTCCTGCGCGGCAAGCAGGAGTTCGAGTTCGACCTGGCCCAGCTCACCGAACTGTGGCGCCATAGTTCGGTGGTGCGGAGCTGGCTGCTCGACCTGACCGCCGACGGACTGAAAAACGATCAGAACCTGGAGAACATCGCGCCCTTCGTGTCCGATTCCGGCGAAGGCCGCTGGACGGTCATCGACTCCATCGAGCAGGGCATCGCCGCGCCGGTGCTGACGCTGGCGCTACAGATGCGCTTCGCCAGCCAGGACGAGAAAGGCTACAGCTACCGCCTGCTGTCCTTGATGCGCAACGCCTTCGGCGGCCATGCCGTCAAGGCCGGCGGTGAAGGCAAATGAAAACCATCGACCCCTGCACCCTGGTGATCTTCGGCGCCGGCGGCAACCTGTCGCGGCGCAAGCTGATTCCCGCCCTCTTCCGCCTGGAGTTGGCCGGACGCCTGCCGGAGAAGATGCTGATTCTCGCCGCCAGCATCGAGGAGCGCGACCACGAACAGTGGATAACCGATGTGACCGCCATGCTCGACGCCCGCTTTCCGCAAGGCTACGATCCGGCGGCCTTCGCGCGCTTTCGCGCGCGCCTGCACTACCACGCCAATCCGCCGGGCGACGACGACGCCTACGGTCGCTTGCAAAAGACGCTCGACGAGAATCCGGAATTCCCGCCCAACGCCGTGTTCTACATGGCGGTGCGTCCGTCCGAGTTTCCCAACATCATCGACAGGCTGGGCAATGTCGGCCTGCTCAAGCAGAAGAACGGCTGGCGCCGCGTGGTGATCGAAAAGCCCTTCGGCTACGACCTGCTTTCCGCGCAGACGCTGCAGCAAAGCCTCTACCGCCACCTCAACGAGCCGCAGATCTTCCGCATCGACCACTATCTCGGCAAGGGCACGGTGCAGAACGTCATGGTGTTCCGCTTCGCCAACATCATGCTCGAACCGCTGTGGAACCGGCACTACATCGACCATGTGCAGATCACCCACTCGGAGACGCTGGGCACCGAGGGGCGCGCCGACTACTACGAAGGCGCCGGCGCCTTGCGCGACATGATCCAGAGCCACCTGCTGCAACTGCTGGCGCTGGTGGCGATGGAACCGCCGGTGTCGATGGCGGCCGAGCACCTGCGCGACGAGAAGGTCAAGGTGCTGAAAGCCATCCGCCCGATCACCCAGAACGCCGTGCATGCCCACGCCTTTCGCGGCCAGTATGCCAGCGGCACCGTCGACGGCAAGACCGTGCCGGGCTATCTGGAGGAGCCGGGCGTCTCGCCGGAGAGCACCACCGAAACCTACGCCGCGCTCAAGCTGTTCATCGACAACTGGCGCTGGTCGGGCGTGCCGTTCTACCTGCGCACCGGCAAGCGCATGGCCGAGAACAGCTCGGCGATCTGCATCCGCTTCAAGAACCCGCCGCAGGACCTGCTGCGCCACACCCGCCACGACCCGTCGCGGCCCAACTGGATCATGCTCGGCATCCAGCCCAACGACTGCATGAAAATGGAATTGCAGGTCAAGGTGCCGGGGCTCGAACTGCACACCCGCACCCTCAGCCTCGACGCCACCTACCGCAAGGGCGACGAGGAGGATTACGATGCCTACGAGGGACTGCTGCTCGACACCATGCTCGGCGACCATTCGCTGTTCCTGCGCTACGACGAGGTGGAATGGGCGTGGCGCGTCGTCGATCCGGTGCTGAAGGTGTGGGCGATGGAGCGCGAGTTCATCAACGCCTACCAGTCCGGCTCCTGGGGGCCGCGCGGCACCTACCGTCTGTTCGACCGCGACGACCAGTTCTGGCGCCATTCGCTCGACATCGACGGCGCCGACCTGCAGGCGTACTGACGCGCCCCCATTCAAGCAATCGTGTCCGCATCGGAGATCAAGTGAACGACAGCGAAGTCCTCTCGAAAGAACAACGCATCCTGCGCGTCCTGCGCAAGGTATTGGCCAACATCGTCAAGGATGCCACCCCCGCGCCGGGGCAACCGCATCCATTGCAGGAAAGCACGATTCACGACATCCGCGATCTTTTCGGCCTGATTGCCGAGCGCGAGGCGGAACTCGCCGATCAGGCGGGGCTCGACCGGAACGAGAAGCCCTACTACGCCGACGAGCCGCCGAGCAGCAAGGTCGTGACGCTGCACCGGCCCGGCAGGGACAAGAAGCTCGACTGACTTTCATGGTCGCCGAATCCGCCCCCGTGCCATGAAATCGTTCAAGGCAATAAAGGCCCGCCCCTCCCGTCCTCCCCTCGCGGGGAGGCGACTGGCTGGCTCGCTGCGCTCGATGTTTTACCCGGCGCCAAATTCCGGTATTTGACTTGCCCCAGGCCCCCTCGGCGCGGGGCCGACGGGGCCGCGCGGCCACCGGCGGCCTCTCAGATCAGGTCGCCGGCACAGACCCAGCAGTTCTTGCCGCGGCGCTTGGCTTCGTACATCGCGATATCGGCGTTGCGCAGCAGGGCTTCGACATTCACGCCGTCGTCCGGGTGCAGGGCGATGCCCACCGAGGCGCCGACGCGACAGGCGTGGCCGGAAAATTCCACCGGCGGCGCGAGAGCCTCGATGATTTTTTGCGCCACCGCGGCGGCGCCCTCCGGGCGGTTGACCGTCCGCAGCAGCACGGCGAACTCGTCGCCGCCGATGCGGCCGACGGTGTCGGAGTCCCGAACGCAGCCGGCGATCCGCCCGGCGACTTCGCGCAGCAGGGCGTCGCCCGCCTCGTGGCCGTGCCGGTCGTTCACCGCCTTGAAGCCGTCGATGTCGAGATAGAGCACCGTGAAGCCGCTCTGCTCGCGGCGCGCCTCGTTGATCGCGCGCTCGACGCGGTCGAAGAACAGCACGCGGTTGGGCAGGCCGGTCAGGCGGTCGAAGTGGGCAAGTTGGGCCAGTTCCTCTTCCATGTACTTGCGCTGGGTGATGTCGTGATGAATGGCGATGAAGCGCGCCACCCGCCCCTCGCCGTCCTTGACCGGCGAGATGGTCACCAGGTCGTGATAGAAGCTGCCGTCCTTGCGGCGATTGACCAACTCGCCGCGCCAGGGCGCGCCGGCCATGATGGTGGCCCACATCCGCCGGTAGAACCGATCGTCCTGGCGGCCGCTTTTCAGCACCCGCGGCGTGTTGCCGATGGCTTCCCGCGCCGTGTAGCCGGTCATGGCGACGAAGGCCGGATTGACGTACTCGATCACGCCCCGCTCGTTGGTGATGGTGACCGCGTCGCTGTTGGCGTCGATGGCCTGGGAACGCCAGCCGAGGGCATCGCCCTGCTGAACGATCTTCAGGTAGTGGCGGGTGACCAGGGCCGCCATCGCCAACAGCGCCAGGGCGCCGGCGAGGAACCAGGCCGCCTGCGTCCGCCATTCGGCGAACACCTCGTCGCTCGCCAGTCCCAGCACCACCAGCAGCGGCAGCCCCTCGACGCGGCGCACGATGTAGATGCGGTCGATGTCGTCCACCGGCGAACGGGTGCGGTCGAAGCCATCGAGCCGGTTCTGGGCGACGAAGCGGCGCAGGCGTTCGTCGTCGACCGGTTTGCCCAGTGCCTGCGGCGCCGCCGGCCGGCGCGCCGCCAGGTTCAGGTCCAGATCGAGCAGGGCGGCGCTGCCTCGCGCGCCGACATCGATGTTGCGCAGCCAGCCGTCGAAGAAACTCATTTCCATGCGCAACAGCGCCGCGCCGGCAAAACGGCCGTCGCCGTTGCGGATTTTCCGGGCCATGCCGATTTGCAGAAAATTCTGTTGCCCCAGATGAACGCCGGAGACATAGACATCGCTTCCTCCCGGGGCGCGCATGGCCCGGCACTCGGGCTTGCCGCCGAGATCGACGCCGGGTACGTCGCGCGCGGCATGAGTGCCGACGCAGTCCGCGTTCATGAGGCCGATGCCGTAGATGTGGGGCAGCGACCGGGCCTTCTCCTGGAGCAGCCGGCGCACGCGCGCCATGTGGCCGGCGTCGGGATCGGGGAAGCGGAGGCGAGCCGGATCGATGTGGCCGATAACGTCGCGCAGCACGTAATCCGATTCGCGAAAGGAGCCTTCGATACCCTTGGCGATCAGTTGCGCCAGGCTGCGCAAGCGCTCCTCGGCGCCCTGTTGGGCCTGGCGATGGGATGCGTGCAGCACCCAGGCCACGGCCGCGACCACGGCCAGCGCGAACAGGGCCGTCCGCAGCAGCGCCTGGCGGCGCGTGTTCTCGATGGTGATAGCGGCCGCGGCCATGGCGTTGTCGTGAATTCTCCCGCCCGCGATTATCCTCGTTCCGGCGTCGCCGAAACTGACATTCGTTGACATTTTCCGACATCGGCCCGGCGGAGCGTCGGCCGCGTCGCCCGGCATGACGCCAGACTATGCCGTAAACATCGACGGCGCGGCTTCGGTCCCGCTTGCCAGTATCTCTCCGGCGCGGTGGATGATTGCCGCCCGCCGTTCCTCGTCGAGGCCGACCAGCCTGGCGGCGAGCCAGGGCAAGGATGCGTTCGGAATCAGGCGCCTGGCCGCGGCGAGGTCGAAGGGCAACTCGGGGTCGTCGGGGCCGCGGGAAAGATGCCTTGCCGTGTCGCTGCAAAGACGCGAGAGATTGGCGCGCGCGTCGTCGACGCCGCGAATGAGCTGCGTGACCAGGACCGGCAGTTCCCACAGGGCCGCGCAGGCGAGCGTCAGATCCCGGAACTCGAAGCCGCAGGCGAGCCGCTGGGCCGCGGCGGCATCGCCGGCGCCGTCGGCGGCGAGCGCGTCGAGGGCGGCTTGCGGCAGTTCCGGCGCGAAGGTCCACAGCAGCAGTTCGCCGGCTTCCGCCAGCAGCGCGGCCATGGCGATTTCGTCGGCGACGACGTCGCCGCGGGCCGCTCCCCACGACCTGGCCAGGCGCCCGGCCAGCACCCCGCGCGCCTCGCAGCCCGCCAGCCCCGGCTGCCCAGCCTCGGCCTCCGGGCTGTCCCGCAGCAGGCTGCCGAAGCCGGCGACGCCGAGTTGCATTACCGCGCCCAGCGGCGTGCTCGTCTCGCGCCCGAGGCGCCGGGAGCGGCGCCCCTCGGCCGCCCGCAGCAGGCGCAGGCACAGGAGCGGATCGACGCCGGCGAGATCGGCGAGTTCGCGCGTGGCGAGGCGATCGCCCCGTTCCGCATGGAGCACGCGCAGCATCGTTTTCGAGCGCGGCATGGCGGGCAGTTCGCGATCGCTCAGGAACTCCGCCCACCGCTCGACGCCCCGGAGATGCCGCCGGTCATTCGACATCGGACATTCGCGCCGGGCGCGGTTTCCCTGCATCGCCGCTTGCCGTCAGCCCGCCCGGCCGTAGTCCCACAGCGCGTGGAAATTGATCGCCATGAGCTTGTCGTGCGGGATGCCCTCGCTGATCGCGAAGGGCTGCCGGGCCGTGTCGCGCTCGCTCAAGTAGGCCAGCGGCATGCCGAGCGGGTCGCGCACGCTTTTGACTTTCGGCGCGGCGGCGGCGGTGCCCCGCCGAATGACGATGGCCGTTTCGCCGTTGCGGAGCTTGACGAAGGAGCCGGGTGGGTAGATGCCCAGGGTCTTGACGAAGACATGCACGAGTTCGCCGTCGATCATGCCGCCGCGCTCGACGAACATCCGCCCCAGGGCCTCCTTGCCGTGGAGCGCCGCACGGTGGGCGCGGGGCTTGATCATGGTTCCGTAAATATCGGCCAGGGCGAGAATCTTCGCGCCGCGGCCGATGTCCGCGCCCTTCAGACCGACGGGATAACCGCCGCCGTCCGGCCTTTCGTGGTGTTGCCATATGATTTGCAGCCACGACTCGTCCTCGACGCCGAATTCCCTGAGCATTTCCACCGACAGTTGCGGATGCAGCGCGATCAACTCCTTCTCGGTCGCGGTGAGCGGCCGGTGCTGGGTATGCAGAAATTCCTGCAGGTTGAGGATGGAAATGTTGGCGGTGAGCGCGGCGGCCAGGATGGACAGGCGTTCCGGCGGCGGGATGTCCAGGCGGATGGCGACCAGTTCGCTCAATACCGCCTTGTGTATCGGGTGGATCGTGGTGTAGCGGCAAATGGGATCGAGATGGATGGCGCCGAGGGCGGCGTCCTCGTCGAGCTTGCACAGGGCCTGAATCCCCTTGCCGATGTTGAGAATCCGCTCCGGGAAATTGAGCGGCCTGCCCGAGCACAGGTTGCGGATGGAGTCGCGATACGACTGCTGCAATTCCTCCAGGACGACCCGTTCCGGCGGCTTCGTGCCGCAGTGGGTCTTGATGGCGTTGAACAGCGCGCGCACCCGATCCTTGCAGTTGTCCATCATGAAAAACGGGGTCTGTTTTTCGTCCTTGGCCGGATCGTTTTTTCCGTCGCCCTTGGCCGCCGCGTCGTCCGAGAACAAGCCGCGCTCGACGAGCGCGTCGAGCTGTTTCTCGCTCCCGATCATCTGGCCCCGTTGCAGCAGCAGATTGCCCTTGCTGTCGTAGCAGTCGAAAGCCAGGGGCTGCCCCACCACGATATTCGCGCCATTTATTCTCGCCATACGCCCTCCGGCTTCGACCCCGCGCTCTGGCGGATTCTTCCATGGAGGGCGATTATTCAGGTTCCGTCGTCGCCGGAACTGACATTAGCTGACATTGGCATAACGAGCGGCCAGCGCCGCCGTTTCAGTCCTGGCTGTCGCGCTCGCTCAAGGGCAGGGCGAAGAGGTAGCCGGAATGGCGCACCGCGCGCAGGACGTCGGCATCGAAGCCGGCCTGCGCCAGCTTTTTGCGCAGGCGACTGAGCGTCGCCTCGAGGCGGCGCGGGTCGTAGTCGAGGTAGCGTTCGCCGAGCGCCTCGACCAGTTGCTCGCGGGTCGCCTGCTGCCCCGGCGCGCGGGCCAGGCGCGACAGCAGCAGGGTTTCCGAGCGGGTCAGGTCGAGGCGCCGGCCGTCGGCGAGAACCAGCACCTGGGCCTGTTCGACCAGCACCAGTCCGCCGCGGCCATCCGTCGCCACGGGGGCGACGCGGCGGGCGACGGCGCGAATCACCAGGGCCAGCTCGCGGTAGTCGACCGGCTTGGCGAGATAGGCGTCGGCGCCTTCTTCCATGCCGTGGATGCGGTCGGCGACTTCGACGCGGGCCGTCAGCATGACGATGCCGCACAGGGGCTGATCGCGCCGCAGGCGCCGCGCGATGGACAGCCCGCTCTCGCCGGGCAGGCCGATATCGAGGACGGCGACGTCGATGCTTGCGCTCGCCAGCAGCCGGTCGAGGGCCTTGCCGTCCGCGCAGGCGGCCACCTCGAAGTCCTGCCGGCGCAGGTTGAAGCTCACCTCGTCGAGCAGGTCGGCGTCGTCCTCCACCATGGCGACGCGGATCACCCCGGCGTTCCTTCCAGCGGCAGCCAGAAACGCAACACGGCGCTCCAGCCTTCGCGTTCGAGAATCTCGACGCCGCCGCCGTGCAGTTCGGCGATGCGGCGCACCAGATAGAGACCGAGGCCGGCGCCGGAAACATGGTCGTGGTCCTCGCCGCGCACATACTTGCCGAACACCTCGTCCCAGCTCGCGGACGCGATGCCGGCGCCGCGGTCGGCCACCGTCCATGCCACGCCCGCCCGGCCCTGTCGCTCCATGGCCTCGACCTGGAACCCCACCGGGCTGGCCGGCGGCGAATACTTGAGGGCGTTGTCGAGCAGATTGACCAGGGCGACCTGCACCAGCGCCGCGTCGCCGCGACAGGGCAGCGCGGCCGGGGCATCGAGGTCGACGCGCTCGACGGCCCCCTCGACGCAGGACTCGACCGCCAGCCGCGCCAGCGCCACGCCGTCGAGCGGCACGGGACGGACGGTGAGGCGGGCGTCGTCGACGCGGTCTTTCGCCAGGAACTGCTTGACCAAGCCGTTGATGCGGCCGACCGAGCGGCGGATGCGCCGGTGGCGCAGGCGAACTTCCTCGTTCTCGGGCTGGTGCAGATATTCGAGCGATTGCACGGCGCCGTCGATCACCGACAGCGGCGTGCGCAGTTCGTGCGTCAGCATGGCGACGAACTGGCGGTGCTCGCGCTGGGCCGCGCTTTCCGCCTCGGCGCGGCTTTCGGCCAAATCGGCGCGCGCTTCCGCCGCGAAGCGCGCCGTCTCGCTGTCGCGCATGTACGCGATCACCGCGAGTTGCACGGCAAGAATATTGGCGAGCTGGGTGATCTGGCGACTATGCAATAGCCATTGATCGCCCGGATACAGGCCGAGCAGGGTCGCGACGAGCGGCAGGGTTCCGAACGCGACGATGCCGCCGGCCGCCAGCAGGAACAGCCCGTCGCGCTTGCCCTGGCGCCACAAGTCGTAAGCCAGCCACAGATAGAGCGGGATGACCAGGAGCGTCATGCCCATCAGGACGCGCGCCGCTTCGGTGTAGTGGCCGGTAAAGAGCGATCCCATCAGCAGCAGCGGCAGGACGAGCTGGACGCGGAAGAAAAGAAACCACCCTGTCCGGTCGCGCCCGACGCGCAGAATGCGGCGGTAGAAAGGCGCGCCGGCGGAGATGGAAGCGAACAGGAAAAATCCGAGCCATGGGTCGGCGACCGCGGGGGTGTCCGGAAACAGAAACTGGCTGGCGAATCCGTTGACGCCGATATAAAGCAGGGTAAGTGCCAGCACATGCAGCGAAAAATAGCCGTAGAGCGAATCGCGCAGCCAAACCCAATTGATCAGGTTGAGGAGAAAAACCGTGGCCATCAGCCCGTAGAAGCCCCCCAGCAGCGCATATTCCGTTGCCGCCGCCTGCTGGAACTCGAGCGGCCGCCAGAGCTTGGGGAAGGCCATCGACGCGCTGGTGGTCTGGAGCCGCAGGTAGAAGGTGCGCGGCCGGGTATCGGGCAGGTCGAGTCTGGCGACGAAGGCGCGGTAGGGAACCTCGCTCAGCGCGAACGGCTGGTGATCGCCGCCGCGCCGCTCGCGGAAAGCGGGCTGGGCGCCCGGCGCGACCGGAAGCGCTTCGTACAGCCGGATGTCGTCGAGGAAGGGCGGCTGCACTTCCAGCCACCACTCGCCCGGCGCGGGCGGTTGCACGGTGAAGCGCAGCCAGTGCACCGTCCGCGTGTAGCCGGCGTTCAACTGTTCGTCGAGCGGGCGGAAGCGAGCGGCGGCTTCGGGCGCCGCCACCGACGCGATGGTCTCGCTACCGTCGGCGTCCGCCAGCAGCGCGAGCCCCGCCACCGGCAGCCCGCCGGCCAGGGCGACCGCGGGCCAGCAGAGCAGGAGTATCCAGCGAAACATGGAGGGTATCGACACAGCGAGCCATCCTCACTGCGTATAGACGATCTCCATCTGTGCGTCCAGCCCGGTCACCGTGTCGAGAATCGTTTCGGTGAGTTCCTGATCCTCGTCGCTCCAGGTCGCATCCGGTGCAGCGGAGGTCGTGGCCAGCGGCGCGATGTCGAAATCGACAAAGCGGTTCCCGATCTTCAGCACCTGGGCACCGGAATGCTCGACCAGTTCCCAATCGTCGGGGATTTCCATTTCCACATGCAGGTGCAGCAGCAGTTTCTTCATAAGGTTCTCCCGTGGTCGGGATGCCGGCCAGCCACTCGAGCCCGGCATCCAAGCCGCCGGATCATACGGAACAACCCGGATGGGCGGTATCTTGTTCCTGCAATTGCTTCATCGTGCGCCGCATGAAGCACAGATCCTCCCAGGCCTTGGCCTTGTCCGCCAGGCTGCGCAGCAGATAGGCCGGATGGTAGGTAACGATCAGCGGGATGCCCTTGAAGTCGAACAGGCGCCCGCGCGATTCGCCGACCTTGACCTCGGCCTGCAAGAGCGTCTGCGCCGCCGGCTTGCCCAGGGCGACAATCAGCTTCGGCCGGATCAGCGCGATCTGTCGCTCCAGATAGGGCCAGCAAGCGGCGGTTTCCTCGGGCTGCGGCGTGCGGTTGCCGGGCGGGCGGCATTTGACGGCGTTGGCGATATAGACGTCCGCGCCGCGTCTGAGGTCGATGGCCGCCAGCATCGCGTCGAGCAGCTTGCCGGCCTGGCCGACGAAAGGCTCGCCTCGCTCGTCCTCCTCGGCACCCGGGCCCTCGCCGACGAACAGCCAGTCGGCATCGACGTCGCCGACGCCGAGCACGGCCTGCCGGCGCTCGCGGCAGAGCATGCAGGCATCGCAGCCCGCGACGGTGGCGCGCAGCTCGTCCCAGCCCATGCCGGCGATGGCCGCGCCGCGACCTTCGGCGGCGGCGAGCGTGGGTGCAAGAGGCTGTGCCACGGCCTGAAAAGTCGGCGCTGGCGACACGGCGATCCGGGGAGCCACGGCTTCAGGCGGCGCCTCGCGCAACCGCCACAGCGGACCCAGGCCCATCTCGCGCAGAACGGAGTCGCGCCGGCTCATAGATCCCTCGCCATCACAATGGCATCCTCGCGGCCATGATGCGCCGCGTAGTAACCGCGCCGCTCGCCGATGGCGATGAAATCAAAATGGCGGTAGAGGCCGATGCCCGAAACGTTCGAAGGCCGCACCTCCAGCAGCATGCGCTTCGCCCCCTTGCCGCGCGCGACGGCAAACATCTGCCGCAACAGCCGGCTGCCGAAGCCGCGTCGCCGCGCCTCGGGCAGGATGCTCAGATTGAGCAGATGCGCCTCGTCGACGGCCAGCATCATCACCGCGTAGCCAAGCATCACCCCATCTTCGTGCAACAGCCAGGCGCCGTAGCCGGCCGCGAGCGAATCGGTGAAGTTGCCGCGCGTCCACGGAAAATCATAGATGCGCTGCTCGGCGGCGATCACGGCATCGACGTCATCCGCGCGCATCGGCGCAAAGTCGATCGCGGTGGCCGAAGACGGCGCCAGCACGGCGGCCATTCAGCGCACCCCTCCCTTCGCCAGCCGCTCCGCCGTGGTCAGCGCCACCTTGTCGCGCACGTACATCGGCGCCGCCAGTGCGGCATCGACGCCCTCGTTGCGGGCGAAGCGCCGCGCCGCCAGCGCCGCCAGCGCGCCGGCCGTCGGAAAAATATCGGGGCGGACATGCCCCAGCGCCTCGCCCAGCACGCCACCGAGTGCCTCGCCGTAGCTGTCGAAGCCATCGCCGCAACCCAGCCAGTCGGTGCCGTTCGGCACATGCACCTCGCCCGCCGCGCTCACCGCCGGCGGCAGCACCTGCATCGGCACCGCGTCGCGCAGCAGCCAGGCGGCACTGTAAACCTCGTGCATGCGCGCATCGAAGCAGGTGAACACCTTCTTGGCCCCGGTGGATTCAAACGCCGCGCGCGCCAGCACTTCGAGCGAACCGACGCCGACCACCGGCCGGTCGAGACCGAAGGCCAGGCCCTGCGCCACGCCACAGGCCAGCCGCAGCCCGGTGAAACCGCCGGGGCCGGCGCCGTAGGCGATGCCGTCGATCTGGGAAAGCGCAATCTCGCCCTCGGCCAGCAATTCATGCACCCAGGGCAGCAGCACTTCCGAGCCGCCGTTGGGCAGGTCGCGGTCGCGCTCGTGGATTTCACCGTAATGCCAGAGCGCGACCGACAGGCGGCGAGTGGAAGTTTCAAAGGCGAGCAGATTCACGGCGCGATTTTATCCTCAAGCGTCATGTTCATCATTTCTTCCCTCGTTTGCCGTCCGTCAATTGCTTCGCCATCCGGTCAAAGTCGCTGCCGACCCGCGTCTGTTCCTCGATCTGCCGCTGGTGATACTGCTCGTATTCGTTTTCCGCGCGCTGTTGCGCCATCTCGTGCGAGATTTTTCCGGCATGGGTCAGGATGTCGCGGTCGTTGATATTCAGGAAGGCGTCGAGCTTCTTGATCCAGTCGCTCATGTGCATGGCAATGCGACGCATGGCCTGGCCTTCGGCAAAAATCAGGTATTGCTCGGCCAGGTTGTTCAGGGCCCGCAGTTCGTCTTCCGCCAGATAGTTCTTGGCGATGGCGACATCCTGCTTGCGCGGCTTGGCGCCGCGCCAGGTGGTCAGCCCCATGTTGGGCTTTTCCGCATCGGCCCGTGCATGGACGATCTCGGCGGCGGTCTGACCGGTAATCGCCCAGTGCATCTTGTTCTGCACGGTCTTGAAGAAGGTGAGGCTGATGTCCAGCGTCGGATCGTAGTCGATGCTGGTCGCGTAGATATCGGTGATCTTCTGGTAAAAGCGCCGCTCCGAAGTGCGGATGTCCTGGATGCGGCGGGTCAGCTCTTCGAAGTAGTCGAAGGGCTGCTGCGGATTCTTCAGCCGTTCGTCGTCCAGCGTAAAGCCCTTGACGATGTATTCCTTGAGGCGCTGCGTCGCCCAGATGCGAAAGCGCGTCGCGACATGGCTTTTGACCCGGTAGCCGACCGAGATGATCATGTCGAGGTTGTAGTGATCAACCAGGCGTTTGACCTCGCGCCCGCCCTCGGGCCGAACCAACAAGTATTTCTTGTGAGTTGCCTCCGGCAGCAACTCGCCTTCCTCATAGACATGCTGGATGTGCAGGCTGATGTTCTGCTGGCTGGTCTGGAACAGTTCGGTCAGTTGTGCCTGGGGCAGCCAGACGGTTTCCTCTTCCAGCCGCACATCGATCTTGACTTTGCCGTCTTCCGCCTCGTAAACCAGAAACTGACCGCCGCGTTCGGCGCCATCGCTTTGCTGGAGCGACTTTGGGCTCATGGTTGGACGGCCTCCTCGATGAGTTGTTCGACGCGGGTTTTCGCTTGTTTGAGCAGGCGCCTGGACTCTTCTTTGCTGTTGATCGATTTTCGTATCAGGGCTGTGACCTCGTCGTGAAATGAACGTGAGATCGCGGGAATCACAAGTTTGACGACATCTCGGTTGGTTATGTGGCCAACTGTGGTAGCCACCGTCATAGCTCGCATGAGTTGGGCCTGACCAACGATGCTGTTGATAATGAACACGGCGTACTCTGAAGACATGGCCTTATTAGGCCGAGGCGATAGGTGACAAACCCGTTGGCTGACGAAGCATTCGCCCTCTAGGATGCTCGCATAGAAGTACTTAATTCCATCCATGCCGACTACGACATCACCTCCCCGCGCCTTTAAAACATCAACGGAGCTTGCATAGGCCGAGTCAATGCTCGTCAATTCATCTGGAATGATGTGGCTTGGTTTGATATTTCCAATTCGGACAACAGGCTCTCCTGGAGAGAAACCCCGCCTTAAAAGGAGCACTCGGCTTAAGCCTGATGATCGCCACGGACCGGGGAACACTCGCGGGAAACAGATGCGGCTCCGATCTGGCTGCCAATCCAGCGTAAGCACCGACTGAATAGACCAATATGTCATTTTCTTGCACCCTGCATCGTGCATTGCGAGCATCTTGCGCAGCAGAGATCGTCCGCATTGGTGCATCCGAGATAGCGTTTGCCAGGATGTGCTCCGCCGCAATATTGCGAATCCCCGATTGAGCGTCCCAATGAGGTGAGCCGTGCTCACCGTCTGTAACATAGCCGACAGAACGGGTCTTCGAAAAAGGCTGCGCCCGAAGTTGCCTTGAAAGTCGCAGGTATTCGGGCCGGTAGTAGTCAGGGGAACAGTCCGGTGAGTTTTCTAGACTGGCGACCGAGACGACCGATGGCGCGGCCATTACTGCCCCCCCCAAAAAACTATATTTCCGCGCCTGCGCGAAGCGAACGAAAGCTTCCGCCACACACAACTGATCGTCAAGGAGTTTAACGTGAAATAACTCGTTCGGAGCAAGGTGTGATAGCCGAGTGCAGCGAGCAAACCAGAAGCCTCCACGCGAGGGGAGGATGGGAGGGGTGGGCGTTTATTGCCTTGAACGATTTCATGGCACGAGGGTGGATTCGGCGACCATGTGAGTTAGCATCGTCCAATGGGGTATGAGTCTGAGCAAGGGGTGAAATGTCCGGCGTAGTCCAAAACAAACCCATCACAGAATCCGGATAGCCCATTTTGCGAGCGTGGGGAGGCATAATCCCGGGCCATGAATCCCCCCACTTCCTCCGCCGTCCAGACCAAAGTCGCCATCGCCGCCTGCTTCGGCACCTTCCTCGAGTGGTACGACTTTCTCACCTTTGCCGCGCTCGCCACCTATTTCGGCGTGCTGTTCTTTCCGCCGGACAATCCCGTCGCCGCCCTGCTCGCCAGCCTCGCCACCTTCGGCGTCGGCATGGTGGTGCGCCCGCTCGGCGCGGCGATTTTCGGCTCGCTCGGCGACCGCATCGGCCGCCGCAAGGTTTTCATCGCCACCATCGTGCTGATGGGCGTGGCGACCTTCGGCGTCGGGTTGCTGCCGACCTACGCCCAGGTCGGCCTGCTCGCCCCGGCGCTGCTGCTCGCGCTGCGCCTGCTGCAGGGCATGGCCATGGGCGGCGAGATCGGTGGCGCCGTGGTCTATCTGACCGAGCACGCCCCGGCCAACAAGCGCGGCATCTACACCAGCGTGCTGCAACTGATGGGGCCGCTGGGCATCATGGCCTCGACTTTCCAGATCGTGCTGCTGCAGGGCTGGCTGTCCGACGCGGAGTTCCGCGAGTGGGGCTGGCGCGTGCCCTTCCTGCTGTCGATCGTGCTGCTGGCGATCTCGCTCAAGAGCCGTCTGGCGCTGCACGAAAGCCCGGTGTTCGCCGAGCTGCGCCGCGGTAACGGCATCTCGCGCACACCGCTGGCCGACTGTTTCCGCGACCGCCACACGCTGGGGCGCATGGCGCTGCTGTTCTTCTGCATCTCGGCCGGCGGCTCGCTGCTGTTTTTCTCGTCGCAGGTCTATTCGACGGTCTTTCTCAAGAACGTGGTCAAGCTCGATCCCCGGGAAGCCGGCTCCATCGTCATGGTGGCGACGCTGGCGCTGTTCCCGCTGACTGTCTTTTGCGGCTGGCTGTCCGACCGCATCGGGCGGCGGCCGGTGCTGCTGGCGGGCCTGCTGATCGGCTTCGTCAGCATCCTGCCGGTGTTCCAGGGTCTGCTGCATTTCGGCAATCCGGCGCTGGAGCGTTTCCATGACACCGTGAAGGTCGAGCTGCGCGGCGGCGGCTGCGACTATTCGCCCTTCCGCAAGGCGGCGACGGACTGCGAGAAAGTGCAGGAACTGTTCGCGCGCAAGGGGGTGAATTACACGCTTGTGCCGGGTGACGCCCTCGCCATAAAAGTCGGCGCTGGCGACACGGCGAGCGGCGCCGACACGGCCGCCATCGAGCGCGCGCTGGTGGCCGCCGGCTGGCCCGAGAAGGCCGATCCGGCGCGGGTGGATCGCCTGATGCTGATCCTGCTGCTGCTGATCCCCGTGGTCGCGGTGGCGGCCATTACCGGCCCGCAGACGGCGACGCTGGCCGAACTGTTCCCGGCGCGCACCCGCTATTCGGCGGTGGCCCTGCCCCACAACCTCAGCGCCGGCTGGATCGGCGGGTTATCGCCATTTTTCGTAACGCTGCTGTCGGTGCAGGCCGGCAGCGCGCTGGCCGGGCTGTGGTACCCGGTGGCGCTGCTGGGCATGGCGTCGGTGGTTGGGCTGCTGTTCCTGCCGGAAACGCGCAACGCGCCGCTGGACCGCTGACGGCTAATCGCGACCGCGGCGCGGCCCGCGACGGTAAATATCCTGGCCGGCATCGTGAATGTCGCGGCGCAACTGGCGTCGCTCGTCCGGGCTCATGCGGCAGGGACCGTCGCAGCGACCGGAGCCCACAGCGTCACTCCTGGAATCGCCACTCAGATCGCTGCGCAAGCCCCGGCGATGCTCGCGCAAGGCCTGCCGCTCGGCGGAGAAATGCCCCGGCCGCCCCGCGCCGGGACGACCATCGCCTGGCTCGGCCAAGGCGGGTGGCACCGCTGCAAACAGTGCCCACCAAAGAGCGATCCATCCTGCCGTTTTCAAGTGCTTTACCTTCCGTGGTAGTACTGCCGCTGACCGTCGCCCATCTCGGTGCGAATGTTACGCCATGCCGCATCGATATCCTGCCGCAGGCCGGCGCGTTCCTCGCCGCTCAGCCGACCATCGCTGCGATAGGCACGCTTTTCCCGGCGGATGGCGCGCTGCTCGGTACTCAACTGGCGAAACTCGGCCTGCGTGATCCGGCCCGAACGTACGCCGCGCTCCAGCACTTCGCGCTGCTGCCACTGGCTGCGGTCCACCCGGCCGGCATCCCTTCGCTCGCCGCCACGACCGTTGCGGTCGTTGTCCCAACCGACATGGCGGCCATTGTCCCAGCCACTTTTCCTGCCGTTGTCCCGGCGGCCATTCCCGTCGCGACGATTGCCGTCATGGCGCTCATTGTAAATGTGGCGGTCGGCGGCTCCCCGATCGAAGGTTTGCGCCTCGGCATTGGCAACCCAGGCCGACAGCCCGCCGACGATCAACATGCTCAGAATCAGTGGTTTCATGCGCTCCTCCTTGGTCAGAACGCCCATCCGATGGGGCGTTGTCGGTATCCTCGATCCAAGGTGTAAGCGAACTATTTGCGGCGGCGGCCGATGTGTAAAGTTTTGTAAGAATCCACAGGGTTGCGCGCAGTTTGATAAATTGCTACGCTGCGCAATACCCTTAATTCAAAGACCGATCAAAACCATGATTCGCTGCCATCTGTCCACCTTCATGGGTCGCGAAAAACTTCGCATCTCTGATGTCGCTCAAAGGACCGGCCTGAACCGCAGCACCATCACTGCCCTATACAACGAGACGGCGACGCGGGTTGACCTTCCTGCCATCGAAAGTCTGTGCAAGCTTTTCCAGTGCCAGGTGGGGGATCTCTTTGAAGTTGCTCCTCCAGAAC
>JAUYFI010000157.1 GCA_030691075.1 Sulfurisoma sp.
CGGTCTTGAGGATGCCGCGCAGGTTGTTCACCACCAGGGTGGCCAGCGCTTCGCCATCGACGTCCTCGGCGACGATCAAGAGCGGACGGCCGGCCTTGGCGACTTGCTCCAGCACGGGCAGCAGGTCGCGGATGTTGGAGAGCTTCTTGTCATGCAGCAGGACATACGGGTTGTCCAGAATGGCGATCTGCTTTTCCGGGTTGTTGATGAAGGAGGGCGACAGGTAGCCGCGATCGAACTGCATGCCTTCGACGACTTCCAGTTCGTTCTGCAGGGACTTGCCGTCTTCGACGGTGATGACGCCTTCCTTGCCGACCTTGTCCATGGCCTGGGCGATGATCTCGCCGATATCGGCATCGGAGTTGGCGGAAATGGAGCCGACCTGGGCGATTTCCTTCGAGGTCGTGCAGGGCTTGGAGATCTTCTTCAGCTCTTCGATGATGGCGATGACGGCCTTGTCGATGCCGCGCTTGAGATCCATCGGGTTCATGCCGGCGGCGACATACTTCATGCCTTCGCGGACGATCGACTGGGCCAGCACGGTGGCGGTGGTGGTGCCGTCGCCGGCGATGTCGGAGGTCTTGGAAGCGACTTCCTTGACCATCTGCGCGCCCATGTTCTCGAACTTGTCCTTGAGTTCGATTTCCTTGGCGACGGAAACACCGTCCTTGGTCACGGTGGGGGCGCCGAAGGAGCGCTCGAGCACGACATTGCGACCCTTGGGGCCGAGGGTGACTTTAACGGCGTCGGCGAGGATATTGACGCCGCGCACCATGCGCTGACGCGCGGAATCACCAAATAGGACTTCTTTAGCAGCCATTGTTTATATCTCCACGAAATTCGGTTAATTAGGCCTCAACGACGCCCATGATGTCTTCTTCGCGCATGACCAGCAGTTCCTCGCCGTCAACCTTGACGGTCTGACCGGAATACTTGCCGAACAGCACACGGTCGCCAGTCTTGACGGCCATCGGACGGACCTTGCCGTCGTCCATGACCTTGCCGGTGCCGACGGACACGACTTCGCCCTGATCGGGCTTCTCGCCGGCCGTGTCGGGAATGACGATGCCGCTGGCGGTGGTGCGCTCGGCTTCGACGCGTTTGACGATCACGCGATCATGCAAGGGACGAATTTTCATATACTTAGCTCCTTCCAAAGGACAATGAACGCAGGCAAAACATGGGTTCGGCCTGCCAGAATACCGGGTGAATTTGGTGCGGGAGACTGTTAGCACTCACCCGCAACGAGTGCTAATAATAGGGCCTGAGGCGCGGATTTTCAAGTCCGCCACGACTGGCGGACTGTTTCAGTCGAGTTCCGTCGCCAGGACGAAGCGGTTGCGGCCGGTGCGCTTGGCGCGGTAGGGCGCGGTAAGGCGCGGCAGCGGCCGCCGCGATCAGCGATTCGCAATCGCCCGAGTCACCCGGCATCGCGGACGCGACGCCCATGGCGAGAGAGGCAGCGAATCCCGCCGCCGGCACGCCCGTAAGGCGCTCGCAAGCCTTGTTCCATATAACGACGCGGCATGCCGCGTCGAGGACGAAAGTCGGCACCACCAGATGCTGCATGAGATTGACGGCGAAGCGGTGTTCCTGTTCCTCTGATCTGCCCATCTTCTCCTCCGTCATTGCCATTGCAATATTCCTCGTACTACTTATAGTGATCAGCCATGAAGCCGGAAAACAAGAGACTCGATGTAGGGCGCCACATGGCGAGCCGCTTTCTTGTCGCCGCGTTGCTGCTCGCGGCGATTGCCGTTGCCGATTTTCTGGTCGTCGACTACCACGCGCGCACGGCCAGCCGCGACACCGAAATCACCAATCGGGCCGGGCGTCAGCGCATGCTGGCGGAACGCATCGCCTTCCTCGTCAATCACCTCGCCGCGCCGGACGCGCGCACGGAGATGGCCGAAACGATCACCCGCATGCGGGAAGGATTCGATTCCCTGACCCGCCCCGACAGCGGCTATATGGATGCCGAGGCGGTTCGCGAACTCTGCCTCGGCGGCGAAAGGCCCATTCGCCAGCGGGTTACCGTCTACCTCGACGCCGCCGCGCGCGGCGACGCGCAGGCCGTCACCACGCTCCACAAGCCGCTCGTTACCGACATCGACCGCTCTGTCACGGCCTACGCGACCTTTGCCGCGCGGCGCATCGCCGTGCTGCGCGCCATCGAGGTGGCCGGCCTCGCGGCGGAACTGCTCGTCCTCTGGCTGATCTGGCGGCTCATCTTCCGGCCGATGACGCATCGCATCGACCATGACTTCCGCGCACTGAGCACGAGTTGCGCCCGCACGCGGGCGATCCTCGACGCCGCCGGCGATGGCATCTGCGGCATCGACCCCAATGGCTGCATCATCTTCATCAACGACACGGCCTGCCGCATGCTCGGCTGCGACAGGAACGAGGCGCTCGGCGCCAACCTGCACACGCTGGCCCATCATCACGATGCCGATGGCAATCCCGAGCCCGTCGCTGCCTGTCCGTTGCTGCGGGCCGCGCAGGACGGCAGCCAACAGCGCTTCCAGCTGGACGCCTTCTGGCGCCAGGACGGCAGCCACTTCCCGGTCGAGGTGGTGATCGCGCCGCTGCTCGGCCGCGGCAGAATGGTCGGCGCCGTCACCGTCCTCAGCGACATTTCGGAACGCAAGAATGCCGAAGCCTGCCGCGAGATGTCGAACAACGTTCTCAACCACATTACCGAGGGGGTATTCGTCACCACCCCCGATGGCCTCATCACCCGCGTCAACCCCGCCTTCAGCGTCATCACCGGTTACCAGCCGGAAGACGCGCTCGGCCAGACGCCGCGCATACTGAAGTCGGGCCGGCATGACGCGGCCTACTACCGGGCCATATGGGAAGAGATCGGCGAGCGGGGCTTCTGGCGGGGCGATATCTGGAACCGGCGCAAGACGGGCGAGCCGTTCTGCGCCTGGCAAACCATCACCGCGATCCGCGACCGCCGCGGCGAGGTCACCCATTACGTTGCCGTCTTCAAGGATGTCACCGACCTCAAGGCGCGCGAGGACGAGATTCGCCAGCAGGCCTACCACGACCACCTGACCGGCCTGCCCAATCGCAACCTGTTCATGGACCGGCTCAAGCTGGCCATCGCCCAGGCCCGCCGCAACGAGCGGAAGCTGGCGATCATGTTCATCGATCTCGACCGTTTCAAGGAGATCAACGATCGCCTTGGCCACGCCGCCGGCGATGCCGTGCTGTGCGAAGCGGGCCGCCGGCTGAGCGATTCGCTGCGGGACAGCGACACCGTGGCGCGCCTCGGCGGCGACGAGTTCATCGTGCTGCTGGCCGAAATCGCGGAGCCCGACGATGCCGCCACGGTCGCGGAAAAGATGCTAAGCCGCATGACCCTGCCCTTCGACCTGCCGGGAGAAGCGGTGCAAGCTGGCGCCAGCATCGGCATCGCCCAGTTTCCGAAGGATGGCGACGACACCGAGACGCTCATCCAGGCCGCGGACAAGGCCATGTATGCCGTGAAGGCGCAAGGCAGGAACGGCTTCCGCTTCGCCTGAACCGGGCGCGAAAACGGCCTATCATTCCCGCATGGGAATATTCGACTGGCTGCGCCCGCCCCCCGCGCTCGACGCCCAAACCGGGGCATTGATCGGCCGCGCCGTCGCCACCGTCGATCCCCTGCTGAAATCGGTGGGCGGCCACGAACGCACCCTGGCCGCGCCCGTGCGCCACGCCTTCGACTATTGCGAGCGCGTGGCGCTGGCCATCCCCGGACCCTTTCCGATCAGCCGCGCCGCCTTCGCCAGCGACCCGCTGGTGCATGCGCTGTTCGGCAGCGCCGACGATGTCGAGCAGATGCTGGCGCGCAGCCAGTGCGTGCGCGACTACCTCGCCGGGCATGCCGTGGTGCCGCCGGGCCAGTGCTGCGCGCTGCTCGGCATGCGCCGCCATGTCACGGCGGGCTTCGGCAGCCGGCTGGCGGGGGAGATCATCATCCGCGACGAGCCGCAACAAACCCTGAGCTTCGCCGACCACACCCTGGCCGAGCCCAGCCCCGATCTCGACGGCGCCCATCGGCGGCTGGCCGAGGCGATGTTCGACGGCCTGCTCAAGGGCTTCGTCGCCCACGTCGACGAGGTGCGCGATGAAAAGCAGGAGTTGCGCGACGAGCAGGCCATCGCCCGCGCCCACGCGCGCAGCGAAGGCCCCGAGTCGCACACGCGCCGCATGGCCGAGTTGCAGGAGCGGCTGCGCAAGACGGTCGACGCCCTGCAGCCGGGGCGGCTGATCGAAACGCTGGCGGCCTACCTGGCCGCGCCCGAGGCCTCGTTGCGCCTCGACCCGGTGAAGCTGGCCGTCGACCGCTTCGGCATCATCGTCAACCCGGAAGACCCGCGCGCCGACACCCTGCGCTTTGTCGAGCTGACCACGCGCGACCTGCGCCGCTGGGTGGTAATGACCGTGCGCATCGACCGCGAAGAGGCGCGCGCGGCGGTCGAGCGCTTCGACGAGCAGCGCCGCTACATCGTGATCTGATGCCGTATCTTCTTGCCCTTCTTCTGTCTCTGTTCTGCCTGCCGACGCTGGCTCAGGGTGCCCCCCACGACGAGCGCCTGCCGCCGCCCGTGGCGCGCGCGCTCAAGGCCGCCGGCATTCCCCGGAGTGCCGTGGCGGTCGTGGTCCAGGAAACCGGCGCGGTGTTTCCGCGGGTCGGCATCAATGCCGGCCAGGCGATGAATCCGGCCTCGGTGATGAAACTCGTCACCACCTTCGCCGCGCTGGAACTGCTCGGCCCGGCCCACGCCTGGAGAACCGAGGCGCTGGCCGCCCCGCAAGACCTGCTCGCCGACGGCGTGCTGGCGGGCGACCTGGTTCTTCGAGGCAGCGGCGACCCCCGACTCACCTTCGAACAGTTCTGGCTGTTGCTGCGGCAATTGCGCGCCCGCGGCCTGCGCGATATTCGCGGTGACCTGGTGCTCGACCGTTCCGCCTTTCCCGCCATCGGCCACGATGAAGCCGCCTTCGACGGCAAGCCGCAGCGTCCCTACAACGTCGGTCCCGACGCCCTGCTGCTCAATTTCAAGGCGGTGCGGCTGACGCTGATCCCCGCCGCCGACCCCGAGCGCATTCTCGCCCTGCCCGAACCGGCGCCGGCCAACCTCGACATCGTCAACCTCATCAAGCTCAATGGCGGCGGTTGCGGCGACTGGAAGGACGGATTGCGCGCCGATGTCTCGCGCCACGGTTCCAACGGCGGCAATTACCGCCTGATCCTCACCGGCAGCTATCCCGCCGCCTGCGGCGAGCAGCGCTGGAACCTCAACGTGCTGTCGCACGCGGACTACGTGCTCGGCGTCTTCCGCCAGCTATGGACGGAACTGGGCGGCAGCATCAAGGGCACGGTGCGCGACGGCACGGCGCCGGACGGGGCGCGCCTGCTGGCCAGCATCGACTCGGCGCCACTGGCGGAGATCGTGCGCGACATCAACAAGTTCAGCAACAACGTGATGGCACGGCAGGTCTTTCTGACGCTGGGCCAAAAAGTTGGCGGTGGCGACACGGCAATCCGTTCCTGGCTCGACGCGAAGGACCTGCGCTTTCCCGAACTGGTGCTCGACAACGGCTCCGGCCTGTCGCGGCTGGAACGCATCAGCGCCGAGAACATGACGCGGCTGCTCGCCGCGGCCTGGCGCAGCGCCGTGATGCCCGAACTCATGGCCTCGCTGCCGCTGGTCGCCGTCGACGGCACCATGAAGAAGCGCCTCGTCGGCAACGGCGCCGCCGGCCAGGCCCACATCAAGACCGGCTCGCTCGATGGCGTCAGGACGCTGGCCGGCTATGTGCTCGACCGCCGCGGCCGGCGCCAGATCGTGGTGTTCTTCGTGAATCACCCCAACGCCGCCGCGGCGCAGCCGGCGCAGGATGCGCTGCTGCAGTGGGTGTACGAGCGGGCGCCATGACCACGCACCGAGCCACCTCAAGCATGGTCTTTCCAATACTCCGGAGCCGCGAAGCGGCGAACAGCCGTCACCTCCCCGCGAGGGGAGGCCGGGAGGGGTGGGGCCGATAAAATGAGAAGGCTTGCCTTCCTCATCGTCGCCTTCGCCCTGCTGGTCACGGGCATCGAGTCGATCAAAATCCTCGTCGCGTGGTGGCAGGCGGGCCGGCCCGCGCCGGGGATGGAAGAAATCCTGGCCTTCGCCGCGCTGGCGCTGGTCGGCGTCGTCTGGTGGCGGCATTCGGTGTTCGGCTGCCGCAACAGCGCCTGTTTGCTGCCGGACAAGGACGCCGCGGATCCGCCCGGGCCGCGTTAAGCTGTCGGCATGGATCTGGTTTTCATTCTCGCCGTCGCCGTCGTGCTGGTCGTGCTGGTGTTCGACTACACCAACGGCTTCCACGACGCCGCCAACATCGTCGCCAGCGTGATCGCCTCGCGCGCGATGACGCCGGTGCAGGCCATCCTCGTCGTCGCCGTTTTCGAGTTTCTCGGCCCGCTGCTCGGCGGCACGGCCGTGGCCAACACCATCGGCAAGTTCATCGTGCTCGACGACGTTCCCAGGGTGTCGGCGCTGACCATCATCCTCTGCGGCCTGGTCGGCGCCATCGCCTGGAACCTGATCACCTGGTGGCGCGGCATCCCTTCTTCCTCCTCGCATGCGCTGGTCGGCGGGCTGGCCGGGGCGGTGGTCGTTTCGGTCGGCGCCGATCATGTCGTCTGGGGCTTCGGCGAACTCGCCCACGGCCACGTCACGGGGGTGATGAAAGTGCTGGCCGCCCTGATCCTGTCGCCGCTGATCGGCTTCTGGGCCGGCTACGGCGTGCATCGCGTCATGATGTTCCTGCTGCGTGGCGCGCGACCGATCATGAACCGCAACCTGCGCAACGCGCAATTTCTCACCGCCGCCGGGCTGGCCTTTTCCCACGGCGCCAACGACGCGCAGAAGAGCATGGGCATCCTCACGCTGGTGCTGGTGCTCGGCGGCTTCACCGACAAGTTCGAGGTGCCGCTGTGGGTGATGCTGGCTTGCGCCATCGCGATGACTTTCGGCATTCTCTCCGGCGGCTGGCGCATCGTGCGCACCCTGGGATTCGCCATCTACAAGGTGCGGCCACTGCACGCGCTCGACTCGCAACTGACCTCGGCGGCGGTAATCTTCGCCGCCTCCGCGCTCGGCGCGCCGGTGTCGACCACTCACGTCGTCGCCACCTCGATCATGGGCATCGGCGCCTCCGAGCGGCCCAAGGCGGTGCGCTGGATCAAGGCGCGAGAAATCGCCACCACCTGGGTCATCACCATCCCCGGCGCCGCCACGGTGTCGATCGCTTTTTACTTCCTCCTGAGATGGGTCCTGCCATGAACGACGAACAAGGTAAATCGCTGCTGGCGCGGGTCTTCGAGCGCTTCTTTCCCAAGACCCCGAACTTCTTCCTGTTGCTGGCCGAGCAGAGCCGCCAGGTCGAGCACACGGTGAACCTGCTGGTGCGGTTCATGGAGAACGGCGACGCCGCCATCGGCGAGCGCATCCGCGAGGACGAGCACGCCGCCGACAAGGTCAAGGTGACCAACATCCACACCCTCAACGAAGCCTTCTCGACGCCGATCGACCGCGAGGACATCTACCGCGCCATCACCACCCTCGACGAAGTGGTGAATTACTGCAAGGACACGGTGAGCGAAATGGCCGCGCTCGGCCTCACCCCCGACGCGGTGACACTGGAGATGGCGCGGTTCCTGCACGAAGGCGTGGTCGCGCTGGTCGGCGGCTTCGACAAGCTCGGCAGCCAGCCGGCCATGGCGGCCGACGACGCCAACGCCGCGCGCAAGGCCGAACGCAAGGTGGAAAAACTCTACCGCCGCGCGCTGGCCCAGCTATTCACCGGCGACGACTACATCCACATGTTCAAGCGGCGCGAGATCTACCGCCACCTCACCAACGGCGCCGAACGCATGGCCGCCTGCGCCAACACGCTGCACGACATCGTGGTAAAGATGGTGTGAAAAAGTCGGCGCTGGCTGCCTCAGGCCGACAGCCGCGCCAGCCAGTCGGCGGCGCGCTCCACCGCGACGCGACCGCGCTGCTCGGGTTGGCGCAGGTGGCGCACCAGCAGCGTCGCGCCAGCGCCGGGGAAGCGTTCGGCGATGGCGGCAAGGTAGGGCGGGATGTTCGGGTCGGCCAGCTTGCACTCGGCAAAACCGACCGGCTCGCCTTTTTCGCACAGCGCGAAGTCGATTTCGCGGCCTTCCTTGTCGCGGACGTAATGCAAGCTCACGTCGCGTCCGGCCGAGTCCTGCAGAAAATTGGCGTGCCGCAACAGCATGGCGGCGCAGGCGTTCTCGAAGCGCACGCCCTCGTTGCCCTCGACCAGGCCGGTGTCGAAGAAATACACTTTCGGCTCCTTGAGCAACGCGCGGGCGATGTTGCGATGGAAGGGGCGCACCGTGAATACGATGTGCAGCGCCTCGAGAATTTCCAGGTACTTGCCCAGGGTCGTCGGCGCGATTTGCAGGTCACGGGCGAGCGAGGCGAGCGATAGCGGCGAGCCGACGCGGGCGCGCAGCATGTCGATGAAAACACGCATGGCGCGGATTTCGCCGATGCGCGAAAACTCGAGGATGTCGTCGCGGATGGCACCTTCGAGATACAGCCGCCGCCAACGTTCCGCGTCGGCGGCGTTCTCGGCGAAAAACGGTTCGGGGAAGCCGCCACGCTCGAGCAGGCGTGCCAGCGCCTGCTCGGGCGTGGCGCCCGAGGCCGCGATCCACTCGGCGACGGTGATCGGATGCAGGCGCCACGAAAAATAGCGGCCGGCGAGGGATTCGCCGGACTGACGGAAAGTGTCCAGGCGGGCGCTGCCGGTGACCAGCACGGACTGCCCGTCGGGGCGGCCGTCGAAGACACCCTTCAGCCAGGCCTTCCAGCCCTTCATTTTGTGCAATTCGTCAAACACCACCAGCGCGGCGCCTGGCGACCAGCTTTGATCGAGGACGACCCGCCGATCGCCGGCCACGTCCCAGTTCAGAATCTGGGCGGATGGCCATTCGGCCGCCAACGAACGTGCCAGCGTGGTTTTTCCGGCCTGGCGCGGACCGGAAAGAAAAACCATTTTGCGAGCCAGGTCGGCTCGAACAAACGGGGCAATCGCGCGCTTCATGTCGACTATTTTCTATTTGAATGCAAAATAGTCAAGACTTTTTTCCATTTCAGTGGAATACAGTCGGCACGGAGCCTCACTCAATACCGCCCGGCCCGGCTGGCGCCGCGCCCGACGAATACCGTGGCCTCGGTCTCCGCCAGCGGCCGGCTGAACAGATAGCCCTGGCCGTAATCGCAGCCGAGCCGGCGCAGGTAGTCGTGCTGGCGCTCGGTCTCGATGCCCTCGGCGACCACCTTGAAGCCGAGGTTGTGGGCCAGCGCGATGGTCGCCGCGCAGATGGCGGCGTCGTTGGGATCGGTCTCGATGTCCATGACGAAGGAGCGATCCAGCTTGAGCCGGTGGATCGGCAGCAGCTTGAGGTAGCTGAGCGACGAATAGCCGGTGCCGAAGTCGTCGATCGCCAGCATCACGCCCATGTCTCGCAGCGCCTTGAGGATTTCGATGGTGGCGGCGGGATCCCGCATCGCCAGCGATTCGGTGAGTTCCAGTTCGATGTCCGCGCCGGTGAGGCCGTGCTCGCCGAGCGCGCGCGCGACGCGCGCGACAAAATCGGGCTGGCGCAACTGGTGGGCGGAAATGTTGATCGCCATGCGCACCCCGGCGATGCCCTGCTCGCGCCAGGCGCGCGCGCAGCGGCAGGCCTCGTCGAGAATCCACTCGCCGAGCGGCACGATCAGCCCGGTGTCCTCGGCGATGGGAATGAACCTGAGCGGCGGAATCATGCCCTCGGTCGGATGCTGCCAGCGCACCAGCGCCTCGACGCCGATCACGCGGCCGTCGCGCATGTCGATCTGCGGCTGGTAGTGCAACAGGAACTGCCGTTCCCTGATCGCCACATGCAGATTGTTCTCGAGCAGCAACTGCTCGGCCGCGGCGCGGGTCATCTCCCCGGTGAAGAACTGGTAGTTGTCGCGTCCCTGCGCCTTGGCGTGATACATGGCGATGTCGGCGCTCTTCATCAGCGTCTCGACGCTGTCGCCGTCGGCGGGAAAGACGGCGATGCCGATGCTGGACGTAGTGTGCAGCGCGTGACCGTCGATGTGGCAGGGCAGCGAGACGCTGGCGAGGATCTTTTCGGCGACATGGGCCGCCGCCAGCTCCGCGCCGCCGCCCGTCAGCACGATGATGAATTCGTCGCCGCCGAGCCGCGCCACCACGTCGCTCTCGCGCACGCTCTGCCGCAGGCGACTGGCCACCTCGATCAGCAGGCCGTCGCCGATATGATGGCCGAGGGTGTCGTTGATCACCTTGAAGCGGTCGAGATCGATGAACATCACCGCCAGCCGTTCGCCGTCGCGCCGCGCCGTGGCCAGCGCCTGCTCCAGCCGGCCCTCGAGCGTGAAGCGGTTGGGCAGCCCGGTCAGCGCGTCGTGGTGGGCGAGGTGGCGGATCTTTTCCTCGGCCGCCTTCTGCGCGCTGATGTCGGCGAAGGCGGCGATGTGATGGGTGATCGCGCCGGCCGCGTCGCGCACCACGGAAATGTTCAGCAGTTTCGGATAGACGCTGCCGTCCTTGCGCCGGTCCCATATCTCGCCGAGCCAGAATCCCTGTTCGCGGATGCTCCGCCACATGGCCGCGTATTGCTCCGGCGAGGTATTCCCCGAGGCCAGCAGGCGCGGATTCTTGCCGCGCGCCTCATCGGCCGTGTAGCCGGTCAGCCGCGTGAAGGACGGGTTGACCTCGATGATGATGTTGTCGGCATCGGTGATCAGCAGCGCCTCGCCGCTGTGGCGGAATACGCTGGCCAGCAGATGCAGCTGCGCTTCCGCTCCCTTGCTCTGGGTGATGTCCTGCACGGTGCCGACACCGGACAGCAGTTGCCCCTGCGCATCGAAGCGCAGATCGGCCTTCTCGCGCACCCAGCGCACCGCTCCGTCCGCGACGATGCGGTGCTCGATGTCGTAGGGCGCGCCCGCCTGGGCGGCCCGCCAGGCGCGATCCACGCTCGCGCGGTCGTCCGGGTGGACGCACCCGAGAAATAGCTCGTAGGTGAGCGGCGTGCCGCGCGCGATGCCGAAGATGCGGTAGCTCTCGTCCGACCAGAGCAGGCGATTTTCCCGCAGGTTCAGCACCCAGCTGCCGACATGGGCGACCGCCTGGGCGGCATTGAGCGTGGCTTCGCTTTCCTGCAGGGCCTGCTCGGCCCGCTTGCGCGCCGTGATGTCCTCGCCGACGCCGCGATAGCCGAGAAAACGGCCGTCCTCGTCGAACAGAGGATCGCCGCTGATGACGAACCAGCGCCAGTCGGTGGGCCCTTCCTCGCCCAGCACGCAATACTCGAAATCGCGGAACGGCCGATGGGCCTCGATCAGGGCGCGATGGGCGGCCAGAATGTCCGGCGCAATGTCGAGCGGCATGTCCCAGCGCTGCTTGCCGATCAGCGAGGACGGCTTCAGGTGGCCCTTGGCAATGCCCGACGAAAGGGTGGTGAAGCACAGCTCGGCGTCCTGCTCCCAGAACCAGTCGGAGGACATTTCCGACAGGCTGCGCAGGCGGGCCTCGCTCGCGCGCAAGGCGGTTTCGGTCGCCCGCCGCTCGGCCACCTCGCCCTCGAGGGAGACGCGGGTCTGTTCGAGTTCCGCGGTGCGCTCCGCCACCCGCTGTTCGAGGGAAGCATTGAGCTGACGCACCATCTCGAGCGCGGCGCGCTCGCGCCCGAGGGATTCCAGGTTGAGCCGGTACAACACCAGGCTGATGCCGGCGGTGACGAGCACGGCGCACAGGGCACGCAGCACCTCCACCGGAAAGCCGAAGCGCCCGGCGAATCCCTCGCGCGTCGGCAACCAGGCCGGGAAGGCCGGGTCGGCGCCCACCACCAGGCCGGCGAACAGGCCATAGAGCAGGAAGCCGGCCGTGGCCAGCCGCAGCGGCGCGAACAGGGTCGCGTTGAACGCGCGGGCACGGTCGCGCCGGTAAAGCCGCAACAGGCCGATGCTGGCCAGGATAGCGCCGGAAAAACCGAAGAAATAGCGGGCACCCGCGGTGAAGCCGCGCAGGGGGTCGGCGGCCGCCAGCGTCACGAACAGCAGGCCGGCGCACAGCACGGCATAAAACAGGACATCCCGCCAGCCGTCGCGGCGGGCCACCGGCGGCCGCAGCGGCAGCAGGTGGCACAGGCGCCGCCCGAACTCGACCAGCGCCACATAGGAAGCGAACAACAGGGCCGCGCTCAGCCAGTGCGTGAATGCCGTGCCTTCGCCATGATGGGTGTAAAGCCACCATTCGGCGAACTCGCGGCCGGCATGCAGCACGCCGAACAAGGCCAGCAGCCACAGCGGTTGCTCGAGCGGATAGGTGCCCGAGCGCGGCTGCAAGTAGATCGCCAGCCCGAGAAACAGGAAGGACAGTCCGTAGACGAGGTAGACCTCGCTCATGTGTGATTGCAGGCCGATCATTTCACAGCCCCAGCGACTCCCACAGGGTGTCGACGCGCTGCTTCACGTCCGCGTCCATCGCGATGGGACGGCCCCACTCGCGGCTGGTTTCACCCGGCCACTTGTTGGTGGCGTCGATACCCATCTTGCTGCCGAGGCCGGCGACGGGCGAGGCGAAGTCGAGATAGTCGATGGGCGTGTTCTCGGCAATCAGCGTGTCGCGGGCGGCATCGACGCGGGTGGTCAGCGCCCAGATGACTTCAGGCCACGAGCGGATGTCGACGTCGTCGTCGGTGACGATGATCAGCTTGGTGTACATGAACTGGCGCAGGAAGGACCAGATGCCGAACATCACGCGCTTGGCGTGGCCGGGATACTGCTTCTTCATGCTGACCACGGCGAGCCGGTAGGAGCATCCCTCGGGCGGCAGGTAGAAGTCGGTGATCTCGGGGAACTGCTTCTGCAGCAGCGGCACGAACACCTCGTTGAGCGCCACGCCGAGCATGGCCGGCTCGTCCGGCGGCTTGCCGGTGTAGGTGCTGTGGTAGATCGGGTTAGAGCGCAGGGTGATGCGCTCGACGGTGAACACCGGGAACTCGGCGACCTCGTTGTAGTAGCCGGTGTGGTCGCCGAACGGGCCCTCGGGCGCCGTTTCGCCCGGCGCGATGAAGCCTTCGAGCACGATCTCGGCGGAGGCCGGCACCTGCAAGTCCGAGCCAAGACATTTCACCAGTTCCGTCTTCGCACCGCGCAGCAGGCCGGCGAACTGGTATTCGGACAGCGAATCGGGCACGGGCGTTACCGCGGCGAGAATGGTCGCCGGATCGGCGCCGATCACCACCGCGACCGGGAAGGGCTGGCCGGGGTTCGCCTCGCAGTGGTCGCGAAAATCCAGCGCGCCGCCGCGATGGGCGAGCCAGCGCATGATGAGCTTGTTCGGCGCGATGACCTGCTGGCGGTAGATGCCGAGGTTCTGTCGCGGCTTGTGCGGCCCGCGCGTCACCACCAGCCCCCAGGTGATCAGCGGCCCGGCGTCGCCCGGCCAGCAGGTCTGGATCGGCAGGCGCGAAAGGTCGACGTCCTGGCCCTCCCATACCGTCTCCTGGCACGGCGCCGACGACACCACCTTGGGTGCCATGTTGAGCACCTGCTTGAGCACCGGCAGCTTCTCCCAGGCATCCCTGAGGCCGCGCGGCGGCTCGGGTTCCTTCAGATACGCCAGCAGCTTGCCGACCTCGCGCAGCGCCGCCATCGAGTCCTCGCCCTCATCGCAGCCCATTGCCAGCGCGACGCGACGCGGCGTGCCGAAGAGGTTGGCGAGCACCGGCATCGAATGCCCCTTCGGCTTCTCGAACAGGATGGCCGGCCCGCCGGCGCGCAGCACGCGGTCGCAGATCTCGGTCATCTCGAGATTGGGATCGACCTCGACGGCGACGCGCCTGAGCTCGCCGATGGCTTCGAGTTGCGCGACGAAATCGCGCAGGTCGCGGTATTTCATTTCAGTTGCTCCATTTCGCTTTGCGCCATCCGCGACGGATGAAACGTCTTGTTCGCTGGGGGTCGGGGCAGGAAGCGCCGGTGCGTTTTGGCCGTCACGCAAGCACGGCGTTGCCAAATCGGGTCGGCGGGGTGCTCTGCGCAGCGAAGTAAAGAAGGAGGCGGTGGCCGAAGGCCGGCGCCGGATGACATGAGCAGCGCAGAGCACCCCGCCGACCCGATCACGCACCACCCCCCACCGGCCCGATCGCGCACCAAACGTCGAGTTTCATTTCAAGTCCTTTGTCAGGAAATCGGCGAGCCGCGCCAGGCCGGCCGCATCGTCGCGTCGCAGGATGATAAGCGCAATGTCGCCGATCCGCGGCACCAGCGAGGCGAGGGTATCCTCGATGCCGACAGGGCTATCGGCCGTTTCGTTGAGAACGATGGCGGCAGGAACGACGCCAGCCTCGCGCAGCGCCGCGAGCGCCGTGAGCGTGTGGGAAAGCGCACCGAGGTAGCTGCCGGCCACCAGCAGCACCGGAATGTCCAGCGCGGCGATCCAGTCGCGCACGGTGTGCCGGGCGTCGAGCGGCACCATCACGCCGCCGATGCCTTCGATCAGCAGCAGACCGGCATTGGCGGCGATCTGCTCGCGGCACCAGCCGAGCAGTGCGGCGAAGTCGATGCCGCGTCCTTCGAGCGCGGCGGCGCGGTCGGGCGAGAGCTGCGCGGCGAAGCGCCACGGCGCGATGGCGGCGACGTTCATCGCCGTGTCGCCAGCGCCGACTTTTTGCAGCAGCACGCCGGCATCGCTCGCGGCCGGACTGGATTCATCGTAACCGCTCATCACCGGCTTCAGCGCGCGCACCGCCATGCCACGCGCCCGGCAGGCTTGCGCGACGCCGGCCGCGACCCAGGTCTTGCCGAGGTCGGTGCCGGTCGCGGTGATAAAATACGCGCGTTTCATCGCCCCCATTCTAGGGCCTGTTCATGCCCCCCGCAGCGCCTCCCTGGCTTTCCCTCGACCACGTCTGGCTGCCCTATACGCAGATGGCGACCGCGTCGCTGCCGCTGCCCGTCGTCGGCGCATCGGGTGCCCGCATCGAGCTCGCCGACGGCAGCAGCCTCATCGACGGCATCGCCTCGTGGTGGACGGCCTGCCACGGCTACAACCACCCGCACATCCGCGCCGCCGTCGCCGTGCAACTGGACAAGCTGCCGCACGTGATGTTCGCCGGCCTCGCCCACGAACCGGCCTACACCCTGGCCGCGCGGCTGGCGCGCCTGCTGCCGGGCGACCTCGATCATGTCTTCTTCTCCGAGTCCGGCTCGGTCGCGGTCGAGATCGCGCTGAAAATGGCCGTGCAGCTCTGGCACAGGCAGGGACAGCACCGCCACCGCTTCGTCGCCTTCCGCCATGGCTATCACGGCGACACGCTCGGCGCCTTGTCGGTAACCGACCCGGCCACCGGCTTCCATGACGCCTTCGCCGCCTATCGCGCACAACAGCTGTTCGCCGAACTGCCGCGCACGGCCGCCGAGCGCGCCGAATTCGAGCGGCTGCTGGGCATGCACCGCCGCGAGGTCGCCGCCGTCATCGTCGAGCCGCTGGTGCAGGGTGCCGGCGGCATGCGCTTCCATGATGCCGACACCCTCGCCTTTATCCGCGCCGCCTGCGACCGCCACGGCGTGCTGCTGATCGCCGACGAAATCATGACCGGCTTCGGCCGCAGCGGACAGATGTTCGCCTGCGAAGAGGCCGGCATCGCGCCCGACCTGATCTGCCTGTCGAAGGCCTTGACCGGCGGCACGCTGCCGCTGGCCGCCACCGTGGCCAACGCGCGCGTCTTCACCGCCTTCCAGTCCGCGCGCGCGGAAGACGCCTTCATGCACGGCCCGACCTTCATGGCCAACCCGCTGGCCTGCGCCGCCGCCAATGCCTCGCTCGACCTGTTCGAACGCGAGCCGCGGCTGCAACAGGTGGCCGCCATCGAAGCGCGGATGCGCGCCGAACTCGAACCCTGCCGCGCGCTGCCCGGCGTGGTCGATGTCCGCGTCAAGGGCGCCATCGGCGTGGTGCAGCTCGCCACGACGGAAGCCTCGGCCCTGCGCCCGGCCTTTCTCACACGCGGGGTCTGGCTGCGGCCCTTCGGCGACATCGTCTATCTCGCGCCGCCTTTCACCATAGCCCGCGACGATCTCGCCACGCTCACGGCGGCGGTCGTCGATGTGGTCGGGGACTGGTCCCGCGTCCATGGCTGACCTCGACGGCCTCATCGCGCCGCGCCTCGCGCGACTTTCGGCGTCCCGCCAGCGCCGACTTTTGCGCGCGCCGGACCCGGCGCTGATCGATGTCTCGTCCAACGACTACCTCGGTCTGTCGCGCCACCCGCGGGTGATCGAGCGCGCCTGCGAGTGGGCGCACCGTCACGGCGCAGGCAGCCGCGCCTCGCGCCTGGTCACCGGCACCACCCAGGCCGTGCTCGATCTCGAAGCGCGGCTCGCCGCCTTCAAGGGCACCGAGGCGGCGCTGATCTTCGCCACCGGCTTCCAGCTCAACAGCTCGGTGCTGCCGGTGCTGTTCGAGCTCGCTCCGTCCGGAACACGGCCGCTGCTGTTCACCGACCGCCTCAACCACGCCAGCCTGCACGCCGGCAGCCACAGCATTCGCCAGATCCGCTACCACCACAACGACCTCGGCCATCTCGACGAGCTACTGGCGGCGAACCGCGGCCAGGCCGGCGAATTGCGCTTCATCGTCACCGAGTCGGTGTTCAGCATGGACGGCGACCGCACCGACGTGGCGGCGCTGGCCCGGCTGGCCGAGCGGCACGGCGCCATCCTCTATCTCGACGAGGCGCACGCCACCGGCGTCCTCGGCCCCGGCGGGCGCGGCCTGGCGGCGCCGGCGCAGGACATCGTCGCGCCGGCCGCCCTCGTCATCATGGGCACGCTGGGCAAGGCGCTGGGCGGCGCCGGCGCCTACGTCGCCGGCTCGCGGGCGCTGATCGACTGGCTGGTCAATCGCTGCGCCGGCTTCATCTACAGCACGGCGCCTCAGCCTGCCGCCTTCGGCGCGCTCGACGCCGCGCTCGATCTCGTCCCCGCGATGGATGCCGAGCGCGCGCGGCTGGCGAGGCTGGCCGAGGACCTGCGCGCCGCGCTGCGCGAGCGCGGCTGCGACACGCTGGGCTCGACCACCCAGATCGTGCCGGCGGTGATCGGCGACGAGGCGGCGGCGCTGGAAGCCGCGCACATGCTCGAAGCCGCCGGCGTGCTCGCCGTCGCCATCCGCCCGCCGACGGTGCCGACCGGCACCGCGCGGCTGCGCTTCTCGCTGTCGACCGCGCTCAGCGATGCGCAGTTCGATGCGGTGCTCGCGGCCGTGCGCGCGCTGCCCGCGCCCTGATGGCGACCATCGTTCTCGTCCACGGCTGGGGCTTCGACCGCCATGTCTGGGATGCGGTGCGGGAGCGCTTGTCCGCGGCCCACCAGGTGTTCGCTCCCGATTTCGGCTTCTTCGGCGCCGTGTCGCCAGCGCCGACTTTTCCCGAACCCGTGATCGCCGTCGGCCACTCGCTCGGCGCCTGCTGGTGGCTGACGCAATCGCCCATCCCGTGGCGCCGCCTGTTGCTGATCAACGGCTTCCCGCGCTTCACCGAGGCGGCCGATTACGCGCCCGCCGTCGCCCCGCGCATGCTGGCACGCATGCGAAAGAACTTCGCGCAGCGGCCGGCCGAGGTGCTGGCCGAGTTCCGCGCCTTCAGCGGCGCGCCGCCGGCCCCGGCCGCTTTCGACGCCGCGCGCCTGGCCGAGGGACTGGACTGGCTCGCCCAATGGGATGGCCGCGCCCGGCTGGCCGAGCGCGCCGCCGACATCCGGGCGCTGGCCGGCGCCAACGATCCCATCGTTCCCGCCGGCATGAGCCGGACCGCCTTCGGCATGCTCGAAGACCGCCTCGCTTTCGCCGACGCGCCCGGCCATGTGCTGCCGCTGGCGGCGCCTGAACTGTGCGCGGAGTGGATCGAACGGCTTGCCGCGCCATGAATCATCCGATCGCCCGCAGCTTCGGCCGCGCCGCGGCCAGTTACGACGCCCACTCGGCGCCGCAGCGCCATGCCGCCCGGCGGCTGGCCGAACTGATCGCGGCCGAGATTCTGCCAGAGAGTCCTCGCGTGCTGGAGATCGGCTGCGGCACCGGTCACCTGACGCAGTTGCTGGCGCGCCGTGTCCCCCAAGGGGACTTCCTTTATGTCACCGGCGCCGCCGGGGACGGTATCCCTTGCGGACGGGGCGTCGCCGGCGCCGTCCCACGGGATACCGCTACGCATAACTTTTTGTGCAGCGACATCGCGCCGGCCATGGTGGCGATCTGCCGCGCCCGTCTGCCCGATCTGCGCTATGTCGTCATGGACGGCGAGCGGCCGGCCGTTGGGGCCGGCTTCGATCTTGTCTGCGCCAACCTCGCCGCGCAGTGGTTTCACGATCTGCCGGCGGCGCTGGCGCGGCTGGCCGCGCTGCTGGCGCCGGGCGGGCTGCTCGCCATCAGCACCCTGGGCGCGGAAAGTTTCCGCGAATGGCGCGCCGTCCATGCCGCGCTCGGCTTCTCCGCCGGCACGCCGCCGTTTTCTGATGCCGCGACACTGCGCGCCGCCTTTCCCGCTGGCGCGCTGACGATCGACGAGGAAATTTATGTGGATCGGGCCGAGACGGCGCTGGACCTGCCGCGCCGGCTGCGCGCCATCGGCGCCGCCACCCCCGCGCCCGGCCATCGCCCGCTCAAAGCCGGACAGCTGCGCCGCGTTCTGCGCGCGCTGGGGCCGGAGCCTGCCTTCACCTACCAGCTGTTCTACGCCTGTTTCAGGAAAACCACGGCCTGAGATTCAGCTCGGCGACAAGACCGGCGAATACGGCCGCGCCGAACCAGTTGTTGTGCAGGAAAGCCTTGAAGCACTGCATGCGCTCGCGCCGCCGGATCAGCGTGTAGTGGTAGCCCGCAATCGCGCCCGCAACAAAGAGGCCGGCGAAGTAGGCCGTGCCGTAATGCAGCGTCCACCCGACCCAGCCGAGGATGCCGAGCGTGATCGCGTAGCACAGCATCACCGCCGCGATGTCGAAACGGCCGAAGGTCAGGGCCGAGGTGCGGATGCCGATGCGGATGTCGTCGTCGCGGTCGACCATCGCGTACTCGGTATCGTAGGCGACGGCCCAGAAGACATTGGCGAGCAGCAGCATCCAGGCGCCGAGCGACACCTGCTCCCGCACCGCCGCGAATGCCATGGGAATGCCAAAACCGAAGGCCAGGCCGAGGTAGGCCTGTGGAATGGCGAAGAAGCGCTTGGTGAAGGGATAGCTCGCGGCAAGGAACAGCGCGACACCGGCGAGCTGCCACACCAGCTTCGACAGCGGCAGGATCAGCAACGCGGAACACGTGACCAGCACGGCGACCAACCCCAGCGCCTCGCGCGTGCTCACCGTGCGCGCGGCCAGCGGCCGCTCGCGCGTGCGCTCGACATGCGGGTCGAAATCGCGGTCGGCGTAGTCATTGATGACGCAGCCGGCCGAGCGCATCAGCACCGTGCCGAGCACGAAAATCCAGGCCAGCATGGGCGGCGGCAGGCCATCGCTGGCGATCCACAGCGCCCACAGCGTCGGCCACAGCAGCAGCAGGATGCCGATGGGCTTGTCGAGCCGCATCAGCCGCTCGTAGAGGTCGAGGCGCTGCTTGATCGCGGCGAGATTCATAACGTCAGCACTCCGGGCAGAAAGATTTCCGTCACCAGCAGCGGCGCATTCTCGCGGCGGAACACCGAGCGCCGCGCCCACAGTTCGCGCGGCAGCTCCGGCACGGCAGCCTCGGCGCGATGGTGGAGCGGCTGGCGCCCATCGATTCGGCAGAACTCGATCGCGCCGCGCGCGATGCGCGGGTCGGCGAACAGCATCGTTGCCAGCGGCCGCGAACCCAGGCCGCGCAAGCTGCGCCAGGGGCCATCGAGGTGCCGCGCGGCAGCCAGGCTGCGGGCGAACACGACGGGCGTCGTGCCGCAGAACAGCAGTACCTCGCGCACCAGCGGCTGCTCATTGTCGGACAGGCGCAGCGCTTCCCGTTCATCGGGCCAGACGTGGTTCAGCCCCTGATTCAGACGCTGGACGCTGAAGCCTGTCCTGGACGCGGCGCGCAGGCGCTCCGACAGCGAACCGCGCGCTGTCAACCAATGGCGCAACGGGCCGCGCACGGCGGGACGGGGTAACCAGGTTTGCATGCCGCGAATTCTACGCGCCGAGCAGTTCTCCGCGACCGCCGAGCCAGCGTTCGAGGTGGCGCTGCACGACCGCGGGATCGCCGCGCAGCAGTTCCTCGGCGGCCGTGCGCGCCTGCTCGATCAGCGCGGCGTCCTCGAGGTCGGCATAGCGCAGCATGGGCAGGCCGCTCTGGCGCGCACCGATGAACTCGCCGGGGCCGCGCAGATGGAGATCCTGGCGCGCGATCTCGAAGCCATCCGTGTTTTCAAAAATGATCTTCAAACGCGCTCGCGCCGTTTCGCCCAGCGGCCGGGCATAGAGCAGGATGCAGGCGGAATCAAAGCTGCCGCGCCCGACACGGCCGCGCAACTGATGCAGCTGGGCGAGGCCGAAGCGCTCGGCATGCTCGATCACCATCAGCGTGGCGTTGGGTACATCGACGCCGACCTCGATCACCGTGGTGGCGACCAGCAACTGCACTTCGTTGGCGACGAAGGCGGCCATCACCGCCGCCTTCTCGTCGGCTTTGAGACGGCCGTGCACCAGGCCGATGCGCAGTTCGGGCAACTCGGCGGTCAGATACGCGAAGGTCTCCTGCGCGGTCTTGAGCTGGAGTGCCTCGGACTCTTCGATCAGCGGGCAGACCCAGTAGGCCTGGCGACCGGCGCGGCAGGCGTCGCGCACGCGGGCGACCACCTCGTCGCGACGCGACTCGGAAACGAGCTTGGTCAGCACGGGAGTGCGGCCCGGCGGCAGCTCGTCGATCACCGAGACGTCGAGGTCGGCGTAGTAGCTCATGGCCAGGGTGCGCGGGATGGGCGTGGCCGACATGGTGAGCTGGTGCGGCACCCGATTGCCCCCCCACGCTCGCAGGGGCGGCTCGCTGCCCCCCACGGGGGGGCTCGATGCGCTTGGGGCGGCCCGGCGCGCATCGCCTCCCATGCCCTTTTGCCCGAGCGCGAGGCGCTGCCTGACGCCGAAGCGGTGCTGCTCGTCGACGATGGCCAGGCCGAGCCTGGCGAATTCGACGCCCTCCTCGATCAGGGCATGGGTGCCGACAATCAGTGCCGTGTCGCCAGCGCCGACTTTTTGCTGCCAGGCGGCGCGCGCGCGCTTTTTCTGGCTGCCCGAGAGCCAGGCCACCTCGATGCCCAGCGGCGCAAGCCAGGCAACGAGCTTGCGGTAATGCTGCTCGGCGAGGATCTCGGTCGGCGCCATCAGCGCGGCCTGGTAGCCGTTGTCGACGGCGCGCAGCATGGCGAGTGCGGCCACCACCGTCTTTCCGCTGCCGACGTCGCCCTGCAGCAGGCGCCGCATCGGGTGCGGCGCAGCGAGATCGGTGGCAATTTCCTCCCAGACGCGCTGTTGTGCGGTAGTGAGGCGGAAGGGCAATTGTTGCAGCAGGGCGTCGGTCAGCTTGCCGCCAGCGTTGAGTTGCGGCGCGACATGCGCGCGGCGCAGGGCATGGGCGCGGCGCAGGCTGAGCTGCTGGGCCAGCAGCTCGTCGAAGGCGATGCGCCGCCATGCCGGGTGGCCACGTGTTTCCAGCTGTTCGAGCGAAATGTCGGGCGGCGGATGGTGCAGGATGCGAATGCTGCTGGCGAGTTCCGGCAGCGCCAGGCGGGCGCGCAGGGTCTCTGGCAAGGTGTCGTCGAGGCCCCCATCGTTCGATGCGCGCTCGATGGCGCGGTCGATCAGCTTGCGCAGGGTGGCCTGGCCGAGGCCCGCGGTGGTCGGATAGACCGGCGTCAGGCCCTGCGGCAACGGCTCGTCGTCGCCGACAACATGGAAGCGCGGGTGGATGATCTCGCTGCCGAAGAAGCCGCCGCGTACTTCGCCGAACACGCGCAGCCGCGCGCCCGACTGCAGCACCTTCTGCTGGCTCGGGTAGAAATTGAGGAAACGCAGTACCAGCAAGCCGGACGCATCGCGCACCTTGGCGACGAGCTGGCGGCGCGGGCGATAGGCGATCTCGGCTGAAATGACCTCGACCTCGAACTGGGCGGAGACGCCGGGCAGGGCATCACGGATCGGCGTTAGCCGCGTTTCGTCCTCGTAGCGCAGCGGCAGGTGGAAGACGAGATCGGCCTCGCGGCGGATGCCGAGACGTTCGAGCTTTTCGGCGACGGCGCTGCCGACGCCCCGCAGGAAGACCCCTTGGGGTGCGCCGGGGATCGCGGGTTTGTCAGCCAACCACGAGAACGGCGTCGGCCTCGACCAGCGCGCCGCGCGGCAGCTCCTTGACGCCGACGGCGGCGCGGGCCGGATAGGGCTGGGCGAGATAGTTGGCCATGGTCTCGTTCACCTTGGCGAAGTTGGCGAGGTCAGTCAGATAGATGTTGAACTTCACCGCGTCGTCGAGCGTGGCGCCGGCCGCCTCGGCCACGGCCTTGAGGTTGTCGAAGACGCGCACGATCTGGGCGTCGATGCCCTCGACCAGGGTCATCGTGGCGGGGTCGAGGCCGATCTGGCCCGACATGTAAACCGTATTGCCGGCCTGCACGGCTTGCGAATAGGTGCCGATGGCGGCGGGTGCGCCGGGAGTGGAGATGATCTTGCGGTTCACGATGAATTGTCCTTGAGAGTCACTGCGTAGTTAAGACGGGCGAAGACGTGCTGTACGCCAAGGCGCGCCTCGAGGTTGAGCACCAGCGGCGCGTTGAGGTTGGCGCGCACGCCACCACCCTCGTTGACCAGCATCACCACCACCGCGGCGGCGACCGGGTCGGCGAGGCGGATCATGGCGGCGTCATCGTCGGAGAGCGTGATCTCGTAGTTGAAGCCGAAGCGCGCCGGGTCGGCGATGTGGAAGGCCACCGCCGGGTCGTCGACCGACTGCAGAATGAAGTAGCTCGGAAGCGCGTTGGCCTGCTCGTCGGGATGCAGCAGGGTGAAGCGCTTGAGATCCTCGAAGCCGGGCAGGCCGCGCGGAAACTCGATGATCTTGCTCGGCTCGACCTCGAGGGCGCCGAAGCGGGGGCTGTCGATATGCATCATGGTCATTTCCTGATTGCCGTCAGTATGCCGCTATCCAGACCGAGTGCCCGCAATTTCTCGCGCGCCGCGTCGGCCTCCTCGCGCGTCTTGAATGGGCCGACTTGCACACGCGCCTCGATCTGCGCCGGGATGCCATTGAGTTCGAGCTTGGCGCGTAGCTCTTCGGCGTTGGCAAGGTTGTTGAACACCCCCATCTGCAGCACGTATTGCCGGATAGCCTGTACCGCCTGGCTCAGCGGCTTCGACAGCGGGCCGGGGCTGGTCGGTGTTATTGGCCGGGCCCTGGTGATTTCACGACCCGGATCGGGCTTCACGGTGGCCAGCGGTTCGCTGGGCTTGACCATCGCCGGACGCACGGTCGCGGGGGGCGTCAGCGGTTTCTGCGGCCTGGTTTGCACCGAGGCCGTGTGCTCGGGCGCGGCGGGGGGTTCGGGTTCCTTGGCGGCCTCCTTGGCGGGTTCCTTGGCGGGTTCCGTTGCCGCTTCCTTCCGCGGCTCCGCGACGGGCGGCGACGGAGTCTCTTCCTTCACCGGCTCGGCTACCGGCGGTGCCTTGGCGATCGGGTGCCGCGGTCGCGGCTGCACGTACAGAGCATCGAACACGGCGAGGCTGCCCAAGAGAGCCACCACCACCACGCCGGCGATGGCGATGCGGTTGAGGAGGCGCTTTCTCAGCGCCCCTTCATCGTCCGGCGGCGCGGCTGGTTCCCGATTCAGTTCCGACATGATATCTCCCCCACGCTCACGTTGTTCGCTGCCCCCAGTGGGGGCGCATGGCGTCTTGGGGCGACCCGGCGACGCCATGGTTATCCTCCGCTTGTGGATCGTCGGCGCCGCGCGCCAGTGCCATTATCAGTTCGGCCTCGCCCAGCGCGATGCCGCAGTGATCGGCGATGCCCCGGGCATCGAATCCGCGCCGCGCCAGCGCCATGGCGTCGGCATACTGCGGCGCCACCCGGTGCGCCGCCTGCAGGTCCAGCAGCTCTTCGCGCAGGGCCGCGACTTCGGCGCGCAATTGCCGCACCTCCTGTTCGAACCGGCTCGCTCCCAGCGTTTCGGCAAAGGTTATGCCAGACGGTATCCCTTGGGACGGCTCTGGCGGGACGGCCGCGGAAGTCGAAGGCGGCGAAAAATGGAAAGGCAGTTCGTACTCCGTGGTTGCGACCGCCGCTTCCGCCGGCGAGTCTGACGACGCCGGATCGGCCGCGCCGAACAGCGTCGGCGCGTGGTTGGGCAGGTCGAGGTGACCGACCTTTTGCTTCCCGATCCGCAGCAAGCGCAGCAGCATGATGGCGACGTAGACGCCAATGCCCACGGCGATGAGAAGAACGCCGTCACGCCAGCCGAATTGGGTGAAATCCATGGGCATCAGTGGTGGGCCGTCGGGGCTGTTGGGCAAATTTCGCTCGGTCGATGGGCAATTGTCGGCCGATGATAGCCGCCCCGTCGATCAGGGCAAACGACAATCAACCGGGGCTTTTCCCCCGATTCCCCCGACGCTCTAGGCGCCACCGACCGGGCGCTTGGCGCCGGACGCATCGAGGGCGACGTAGGTGAGCCGCGCCTCGGTGACCTTGACGGTGATCGGATTCTCCGGGTGGCGCTCGGCATAGACCTGGACATCGACGGTAATCGAACTGGTGCCGACCTTGACCACCTCGGCGTAGAAGCTGACGACATCGCCGGCCGAGATCGGCTGCTTGAAGAGGAAGGAGTTGACGGCGACGGTGGCGATGCGCCCGCGCGCGCGCTTCATCGCCGGGATGGCGCCGGCGATGTCGACCTGGGCCATGACCCAGCCGCCGAAGATATCGCCCGAGGGGTTCAGATCGGCCGGCATGGGCATGACGCGCAGCACGGGTTGGGCGTCGGGCAGACGGGTGACGGGTTCGCTCATGGCAAGAGATGGATGGAGGGGGACGGCGAAGCTTACACCGGCGCCGCCCGCCGCGGCTTGCCCCTGCTGAAAATGGGGTCGGGGTCTCGCTGCTAGAATCGCGCCATGGCCAAACGCATGCCCGCTTCCATTGCCCTGCCCGGCCCCGAACCCTCGGAGCGCCGCGACTGGGAAACCCTCAAGTCCCTGCTGCCCTACCTGCTGGCCTGGAAGTGGCGCGTCATTTTCGCGCTGACCTGCCTGCTCACGGCCAAGGTCGCCAACGTTACCGTGCCGCTCGTCTTCAAGGGCATCATCGACGGCTTCACGCTGCCGCGCGAGCAGGCGCTGCTGCTGGTGCCCATCGGGCTGCTCGGCGCCTACGGGGCGCTGCGGTTCTCCACGGCGCTGTTCACCGAGTTGCGCGAGATCATTTTCGCCAGGGTGACGCAGCGTGCGCAGCGCACCATCGCGCTCAAGGTATTCGATCACCTGCATGCACTCTCTCTGCGCTTCCATCTCGAGCGCCAGACCGGCGGCCTCACGCGCGACATCGAGCGCGGTACGCGCGCCGTGGGCAGCCTCATCAGTTACACCATCTATTCCATCCTGCCGACACTGGTCGAGATCGGCCTGGTGCTGGCCATCCTCATCAGCCGCTATGACACCAGCTTCGCCGTCATCACCTTCGTCACGCTGGCGGTGTACATCACCTTCACCATCATCGTCACCAACTGGCGCACCAAGATCCGCCGCGAGGCCAACGAGCATGACTCGGCCGCCAACGTCCGCGCCATCGACAGCCTGATCAACTACGAGACGGTGAAGTACTTCAACAACGAGGGCTTCGAGGCGCGCCGCTACGACGAGCAACTGCAGAAGTGGGAGGCGGCGCAGATCCGCACCCAGGTATCGCTCTCCTACCTCAACCTCGGCCAGGCCGTGATCATCGCCGTCGCCGTCACGCTGATGATGTGGCGCGCCGCCGTCGGCGTGGTCAATGGCAGCATGACCGTTGGCGACATCGTGCTGGTGAATGCCTTCCTTATCCAGCTCTACATGCCGCTCAACCACCTGGGCATTCTCTACCGCGAGATCCGTCAGTCGCTGACGGACATCGAACGCCTGTTCGGACTGCTGACCCGGCACCGCGAGGTGCAGGATGCCCCCGACGCGCGCGCGCTCGGAGCCGGCCCCTGCGCTGTCAGCTTCGACGCCGTCGGCTTCGCCTACGATCCGAAGCGGCAGATCCTCGACGACGTCAGCTTCGACATCCCCGCCGGGCGCTCGCTGGCGGTGGTCGGCCACAGCGGCTCGGGCAAGAGCACGCTGGCCCGGCTGCTGTTCCGCTTCTATGATGTTTCCGCCGGCGGCATCCGCATCAACGGCAGCGACATCCGCAGCCTGACGCAGGCGAGCCTGCGCACGGCCATCGGCATCGTGCCGCAGGACACGGTGCTGTTCAACGACAGCATCTTCTACAACATCCAGTACGGCCGGCCGACGGCTGGGCGCGACGAGGTGATTGCCGCCACCCGCGCCGCCCACCTGCACGAGTTCATCGAGCGGCTTCCCGACGGCTACGACACCCAGGTCGGCGAGCGCGGCCTCAAGCTGTCCGGCGGCGAGAAGCAGCGCGTCGCCATCGCGCGGGCGCTGCTGAAGAATCCGCCAATCCTGATTTTCGACGAGGCCACATCGGCGCTCGACTCCAAAACCGAGAAGGCGATCCAGGCGGAACTCGACCAGGTCGCCGAGGGGCACACCACGCTGATCATCGCCCACCGGCTGTCGACGGTGATGAACGCCGACGAGATTCTCGTGCTCGACAACGGCCGCATCGCCGAGCGCGGCAGCCACCGCGAACTGCTCGAGCGCGGCGGCCACTATGCCCAGATGTGGGCGCTGCAATTGCAGGAGAAGCGCGCCGATCCCGAAACGGAATAACGCCCCCCCGGCGCTGCGCCCCACAATCGGGATAGGGGCGATCAGAGTCAAGTCCGAAATCTGCTGTAAATAGTCTTCGATCCGATCAATGACGAATGGTTTTCAGCTGGCGAGGGCAACAACGTTGTTGCCCTCGCCAGCTGCGGCGCGGGTGGTAGCCCACTCCTTGAATTCATCCATGTCGA